>NZ_JASPJJ010000009.1:0-82272 GCF_030232825.1 Corynebacterium sp. MSK044 | reverse complement strand
ACACGGCGAAGCAGAAGCCCTTCATACCCCCAACAACCTCACCCACGGAGTTGACAACCTATATAGGAACACCCCCCCTGCTCCCCGGGGTCTTCCGCTATCTGAGAACCTTGCTTCACACGGGTTCTCTCATTCTTCACTGCCCGGGGGCAGGGGAACCGTATATTGCTTACGGTGTGAGACCCCTACAGCTCGGGCCATTCACCCGCCCCTTTAAGGGCGGCGACGTGACGTGCGACCGTGGCCCGCGAGAACCCCGTTTCCGCTGGTGCTGTTGCAAAGTTCGGGCGACAAGAAGACCTGCGTGAAATAATCACAGCCATGGGCATCTTCTCCGGTCGTCATTTCCCCGTGAAATCATCCTGTGGGCGGTCCGGTGGTACTGCCGCTACGGGCTCAGCTACCGCGATCTGGAAGAAATGATGACCGAACGCGGCGTACCGGTCGATCACAGCACCATCTACCGCTGGGTCCAGAAATATGCTCCTAAGCTGGACAAGCAGACCCGGTGGTACCGACAAGTCCCGGATTGGCAGGCCCGGTCCTGGCGGGTGGACGAGACCTATATCCGGGTCGGGGGAAAGTGGTGCTACCTCTATCGGGCCATCACCGCGGGTGGGCATACCCTGGATTTTTACCTGTCCCCAAAGCGTAATGTCGCCGCAGCGAAGCGTTTCCTGGCCAAGGCCCTGAGGTCGAACACGATAACCGGGTTCCCGCGGGTGATCAACACCGATAAAGCACCCTCCCTGGCCAGGGCAATCGCCGAGTTGAAGTCAGAGGGAATCTGCCCGCAGACCGTGGAACACCGGCAGGTGAAATACCTCAATAACGTCATTGAAGGAGATCATGGGCGGCTGAAACGGATCCTCGGACCGAAGGGGGCGTTCAAAAACCGGACCTCGGCGTACCGGACGTTGAAAGGGATGGAAGCGATGCACTCATTACGGAAAGGCCAGGGCGCGATGTTTGCCTACGAGCAACCGAACCCGGATGCGGTGATCGTCAGCCGGGTGTTCGAGGCTGCCTGAGAACGCCGACCCGCAGCGAGCATCAGAGGATGAAGACTGGGTCGTCACGGCTCTCCGCCTGAAGTTTGCAACAGCACCAAGGCGCCGTTCGGACGTCGTAGGGGAATAGCGGTGGTGCAGCTCTAGGTGCACTGACATTTCACGGTGCATTTCACACGCCGCTTTGTTGCACATCACCCGTGCTGTTTTACAGTGCAGTGCAGCGGTGCTTTTACTGGCGTTTCTGCTGCGCAATTCACTGCACTATGTAGTGGACGCGACATTTCATTAACACGTAGGTTCCACTGTGTATTGGGCACCCATTTCATCGACACGTTTACTGCGCAATCAAATGCCCTGTCACTTTAATGACATGTGAATCGGGCAATAAAGTGGCTCGCCATTCTATTGACACCTTTACTGCGCAACAGAATGACAACGACATTCTGCCGGCCCTTTTGCGGGCGTCTCTTCTGCGCAGCACATGCGCCGCCGTACACACCGACGTACTGCGCACTATCTCCGCCACTTAACAGGCCAATTCACTGCGCAACGTAGTGACACTGGCCCCGCCTAGCCGAGATTTCTTCGCTTTTCGCCGAATCTCAGCGGTTTGCCCGCCGCCGATGACCGACGGACGCCGACGGCACCCTATACGGCCCTCAGAAGGCCGTACAGGGCAGGGGAGAGCGCCCCTACAGCTCCATGCCGCCGTCGTGGTCACGCTGCTGCTGTTGCTGCTGGCGGCGCTTCTCAATGCGCTCACGTGCGCGCTGCTGCGCCCCGTCCTTCTTGCCTGAGGTCTGCGACTCCCTGAACAGCGTGTAACGCTCAAGCAGCTCCGGGCTACGATGCAGTTCTTGCACCAGGAACTTCTTATCCAAGTGCTCCAACTGCTGTCCTGACTTCACCGCTTCTTCGATGATGATGGCGGCTTCGTCTTCGGCATCCGCGTGCGCGTTGCGGCGGATCTGATCAGCCTCATCGTGAGCATCCTTGCGCGTTACTGCAGCGTCGCGTGTGGCCTCGTCGCGGACGCTCGTGGCTTCATCTCGTGCTTTGTTGCGGATCGTCTCGGCGTCGCGCTCAGCCTGCTTATGGGCCTCGTCGGCCTTGCGAGTTATCGACTCCGCTTCGTTGCGGGCCGTGGCTGTAATCGCGCTCGCCTTGGCCCGTGCAGTCTCTTCGGCTCGTTCGAGCAGCTCGTCTGCTTGCGCTTCGGCAAGGCCCATGGTCTGTTCGGCGTCCTGGTCGGCTTTCTCGCGTGATTCACGAAGTACGCGCTCAGCAACAGCGCGGGCCTGTTCTTCGGCGTGCTGCAGCACACTTTGCGCTTTCTCGTTGGCTTCTTGGGCCTGCTTGAGTTCTTTTGCTGCCTGCTCGCGATCACGCTCGATCGCGTCCATGTCGCGCTGCACGGAGCGCTTCTTGACTTCCACTTCACGTTCGCGGTTCTTGAGATCCCGCTCTCGGTCTTACTGCTCGGTGTAGCGGTCGAGGTTCAGCGACTCGTCGTGTCGTTCAGAGACTTCCAGCTCGACCGGATAACCCAACGAGTGCATGTGTTCACGAAGCCCTCGCTGTGCATCGATGAACTTCTGTTGGCCCGATATCTGCTTGCCCTTCTTCGGGTCGTCTTTGTACCGCACCGTGGGGTCTGTGTTGTACGCGATGCCAGGGCGGCAACGCAGCGTACCGGGCTTGTCCGGATGGGGGGAGAGAGGGTGTCCGCCTGAAACTGGATGTGTGGCGTCGATTCGTCGAAGTTCATGTCCCCGCCGGCGACTGCGTCGATGCCGCCGGGAATGAAGTTCTCGGCGAGCCAACGCATTGACTCTTCGGGGTACTTCTTTGCTTCTTCGTAGTCGCGGGCGACATAGCGCGGACGTTTCACTTCGCGCCCGTCCACCTCACTGGTGTAGTAGTCGGGGATCTCCTTGCACATCGACTTCGGCGGATACACGACGAACAGCGACGTCTCGAAACTGTTCTTCTGCACGCGCACTCCGTCCATCCGAGGCGTCTACGGCCGCCACAGGGCCGTACAGCCGCTGCCACAAAGATGAACCAATCGAGTCGCGGCGCTATGAATTTGTGTCAGCAGCTGCCGCTGGATCTGCTGCAGCGCGGGCGCTGCGAAACACACGTCGCTGGCGGTGTATCTCACATGCGCTGTCGCGCATATGTCCGCCGCGAGCGTGATACGTCTGCACCGATAGTGTGCTTGTTGTACGGGCCGATATGGAGTGTGTTACTTCAGGCCCGTGTCTCAACCCCCGCAGCAGCATCAACACCGCCTTGCGGCGGATAGCTCGCTGCGGGATTTTCACCACCCTGCAATGACCGCCTGACGGCGGTGTCACGGTGCAGGGTGTGGCTGTGCGCACCACTTAGACGATGTCGGTCTTGCCGTTCGGTTAGACACCTTGCGCTCGCAAGCTCGCTGCAGGTGTCTCGATGACGCGGGAAGACGCCGCAAGCGGCGTTTCCACCCGTCATCGGCCCTTACTTTAAGACCGACATACAACGACTGACGCCGTATGTGGTGCGCACAGCGTGGCGACCTGCAGATTTTGTGTAGGCACCATGTGCGCTTCGCGCATCAACGGGCCGTTTCGGGTAAGGGTCGAAGACCACGTAAAGACCCGAAACACGTAGGTCGCAGCCCCCTTCTGTGTCAAAACCCCTATATGTTTGTCGTTATAGGGGTAGAAGGGGGAAAAGGGCATAAGGGGGTGCGACGCCTCCGCTGCGCTCCGGCGCTCGGCATAGCCGAGGCACTGCACCGGGTATTACTGCTCGCTGGCGCTCGCATAACCCGGTGCCCGGCGCTGACGCGCCGCCCCCTACAGCCCCAGACTCAGACCTCGCTCGCTCGGTCTGGCTGGTGCTGTCTTGCCCTCCGCTGCGCTCCGGTCAAGATGCCCAATAGTGCAGCTGGCGCTGCACCTTGTGTGATGACCCATGCTTTACGTCACGACACATCGATGCTGGCAATCCGATATATCCCGTCGATATGTATTCGGATATGCCAGCATCGATGTGTCGTGTTTGGGTCATCACGAAACGCTCCATCACGGCAAGCCTGCCGAGATGGATATTGGCGTATCTCACGACGCGTCCATTATGCGGCATGCGCCGCATACCATCTGCCGTCGCGGTTGCATCTTCAGCAGCACAGCTGCTGAAATCTGCTCTGTCCACGCTGCTGTCTTTGCTGCACCCACGGCCCCGTCTTCGGCATATTTCAAGTCCACACAAGACTATGCCGGCCAGAACCGCGCATAACAGCAGCGCGACATACCGCCAGCCATGTGGCGGATGATCCAGGCGACGGGGCAGACGTGTATATGCCCCGTCGCCGATACCGGCGCAAGCATCGTGACAGTGTCACGTGTAGCGGTGCCGCAGCCACCCGCACACACGCGAAAACCCCGCCCTTGCGAGCGGGGTGTGTGGCGACATCAAACGTGACGGCTGTAGGTCGTCACGCCGCGTGGCCGTACACACATGAGGTGATTGCGTGTACGGCTAAAGGGTTAGTCGGGTACAACTTCTAGATGCCGCTTCGGCTTACTGCCCTCGGTGCTCTCAGGCGTGTCGCCGTCACCGTTCTCAGGTGTATCGCTGTCCCCTTCGGTGCTGGCGGACTTGTCACCGTCCCCTTCGGTGCTGGCGGACTTGTCACCGTCGAGATTCACCTCGAACTCTTCGGCATACTTGCGCAACTGCGCAAGGCGCTCCTTTGTCGCTTTGTGTGCACGGCGCGCCTCGTTCACGGTATCTTTTGCTTGCTGCTCATCGCGCAGCGCTGCTGCGTAATCGTCTCTGAAAGACATGGTTTGTTCTCCTTGGTTGAATGAACTGTTTATTTGGACTCGGGGCACGACGGTGGAGCGCGCGTGTGTAGTAGCACGGCCATCACCCATCAGCCCTCGCACTCAGTTCAAGACCCAGCCTGACTAGCTGAGCTAAGCGGCGGGATCTCGTCGTAGGCGGGTTTGTCCGCATTAGTGCTTCACACCGCCCAGCACCGTGACGAGCTGCTGGCGCTGCTCATCTGTCAGTTGGGGCGCTGCATTCACGACGGCATCGACGAAGCCGTCGAATAGCTGCGGGGCAGGGCGGCGTGCGGCCGTGAGGTAGGCGTCGAGATCGTCTTGGCGAATCCGATAGGCGGTGCCGAAACGGTGGAATGAAAGACGGCCCTCTTTAATAGCTTTTCGCAACGTGGACTCGGAGCCGACGCCGAGATCGGCGAGTTCCTGCAGCGTGTAAAAGCGTGGCGCGACGGCGGTAGTCGTGTCCTTTTCGGACATAGAAAAACGCTCCTGGGCAGATTGATCTGTCCCGGAGCGGGGTGCTTTACCGGCTTGCTATTCAGGCGGCTTGGAGTGCCGTGCTCGACTCGCTAGAACGGTGGTCTGCCGTCCCATCGCTTTACGGGAGCGCTTACTCCCTACCTGACCGCTTTTGTGGTTGGCAATGCCGTTGCCGACCGGTCTATCTCGTCGGAGGAACCGCGCCTATCACGGTCGAGAGGCTGTCTCTTTATGAATTATCCTCGGGGTTATCCCCCGTATGCGGCTGGCTAAACCAAAAACGAATTAAAACGCCACATACGGTCTGGGGGCTATCGTACGGAACTTATGCGTCGCGCACAATAGCCTGCGACCTAATCTTTACGAATCGAACCGAGCACGTTTCTACACGCCTCGTGGCACGGCTGGGGTGTTGTGGTGGGGCAGCTGTTGTGTGGCGGCATGGTGACACGCAAGGGGCGCGCCTTTTTATGACCTGTGACACGTCTGTAGCGCGCTCGTTTCGTAGTTTTGACCTCGTTTCGTAATTTGCCGATCAAAATACGAAAAAATTACGAAACGCTCTACCTGCGGTTTCGTAGAACTACGAAAATCGGAAAACCAAATTACGAAACACGCGATAACGCTGTGACCTGCACAGACACGTCACATTTCGGGGATGTTTCGTAATTTTGCGGCATTTCGACCCAAACCTTTTAAGGGAGAGACACAGACACCACATTACGGGCACATGTCTACGACATAGACCGTCCTCATTGAGGGCACGCTGCAGGGGTTGCGGCTATGTGACACGGCCGGGATACTGCCACGCTGCAACACGTCCGTGGCGCGCCGTTGTGTGACACGCAACACAGGTGTTGTGTGTTCGTTTCGTAGTTTTGACCTCGTTTCGTAATTTGCCGATCAAAATACGAAAAAATTACGAAACGCTCTACCTGCGGTTTCGTGATTTCCGCAAACGAAAAGAACAAAACTACGAAACACGCGATAACGCTGTGACCTGCACAGACACGTCACATTTCGGCGGTGTTTCGTAATTTTGCGGTATTTCGACCCAAACCTTTTAAGAGAGAGACACAGACACGCATTGCAGGCACATGTCTACGACACAGAGCGTCCTCGTTGAGGGCACGCTGCAGGGGTTGCAGCTATGTGACACGGGACACAATCGCAATCAAGGTGTCTCTTCTTATTTAGATTTTCTTCAAAAAGTGGAAAAATTACGAAACGAAAACCATTTACGCTGCTCAACGTATGTTTTTGCGTTTCGTAGTTTTGTTCGTTTCGTTTACGAGATTACGAAATGACCCGCAAATACCTACCGTGACCTGCGGTGATGTGTTTCGTATTTTTCTGCGTAATTTCACGTCGCCCGAAGCAGACACCCTGCCGTGTGCTTGCTGCAGGGCTGCGGCCGTCCCTCCATGTGGAGCGTCAGTGTCGATGCTGTAACTTAAACGTACATACATTTGTGGCGCTCTCGTTACGTGTCTGTGCATTGCCGAGCTCTTTACTGTTGTGTGTGGGCGCGCAGCCGTAGTGTCCGTGCCACTCCGAGTAGGGCGCGTCGTACCCCAAACCCATGTTCAATTAAATTCCAATCCAGAGAGGTCTTGCACTGTTGCGGTGCGGTTGTCTTCTTTCTCACCGTATTGGACCCTGCGAAATTAATTGGATACGATAGGCCCATGTTGATTTCAGGTTCCGTTTTCATGCGGCCGCTCACCAGCCGCTAAGGCGGTTTTCTCCCTCCCGCAGGTTAGAAACCGCTCCGGTCCTTTAGCCGGGCGGCCATTTGCCATGCCCGGCTCCGTTTCAACTCCACGGAGCACACCTGATGTCTACATACGGATACGGCCGTCACGAACATGGCCAAAATTTTCTCACAGACCACAAGATCATCAACTCCATCGTCGATCTTGTAAAACAAACCTCCGGCCCCATCATTGAGATCGGGCCAGGAAGCGGTGCCCTCACTCACCCGATATCCCACTTGGGGAGGGCAATAACGGCAGTTGAGGTAGACGCAAAACTAGCTGCCAAACTCACAAAAAAGACCACCTCGGCGTCGGTCGAAGTGGTCCATGATGATTTCCTCAACTTCCCGTTACCCGCCACTCCCTGCGTCATTGTGGGAAACATTCCCTTTCACCTCACCACTGCCATTCTTCGAAAGTTGTTGCATGCGCCGGCATGGACTGCCGCTGTACTCCTCATGCAGTGGGAAGTCGCTCGCCGCCGGGCCGGGGTAGGTGCAAGCACGATGATGACAGCTCAGTGGTCCCCATGGTTCACGTTTCACCTTGGTTCCCGAGTACCAAGGTCTGCTTTCCGGCCACAGCCAAACGTTGACGGGGGGATCTTAGTGATCCGCCGGGTGGGTGACCCGAAGATCCCGATAGAGCAACGCAAAGCCTTTCAGGCGATGGTGCACACCGTTTTCACCGCCCGGGGACGCGGGATAGGGGAAATTCTCCGAAGGGCAGGGTTGTTTTCATCACGTTCAGAGACACAATCATGGTTGCGCTCGCGAGGAATCGACCCCGCAACCCTACCTCCCAGATTGCACACCAGCGACTGGATCGATCTCTTCCAGGTGACTGGTTCCTCTTCACCGCGCCATCGGCCCATTTCACAATCGGGAAGTAGTCAACGCCCTCCTCAACGGAAAAATCGAGGCCGGCGGCGGTAATCCCCCCACCACCAAAACCGAAATCCACCAGTAGTAGTGAACGACCCATGTTCGTCTACCGTGAGCCGCGTTATGGCAGTGACGTGTTCTCGTCGGGCACAGTCATAGTTCCCGGCGTTGCCAGCGACAGGGTTCTACACCCAGCAGCGGGACCGATCAAAATCACCCGCACGGGGAACGACCCTGCTGGTGGTTTCGATTTTGATGAAAGCGAGGAGACATAGCCCCTCGCCAACTCCCCGTAGCTGGCGAACAGTAGCTCCTGGCGCTGGCGCTCGTTGGTGAGTTTGCGTGCCACATCGAAAGCCTTATCGACTTCCCGGTCCAAGTTGTTGTGAGCCTTGAGCAGAATTGGGTCCATCGATAACGGGTTGTAGTGCTCCGCGAGTGACCGCTGGGGGTGCCGCTCGCGTGCCCGCAGCACCAACTGTCCAGCGTCGATGATTCGCTGCTGCGCCTTCTCATCTAGTTCACACAGAGCTGGTCCGCAGTTGTAGCTCCCGATGTACTCCGAAAAACGGAAAAAATAAATAGTGGGGATACATCAACCTTCCACTTTCCATTCTTCCGGCTCAGAGTATTGAGGGGTCTGGGACCGGGTCCGTAAACCCTTTATGTTTTTCGCGCACAGCGGTTTTTAGCGACGCACCCTATAGGTTTTCCGCAGAACCTATATGTGTTTCTGTGCACCCCCATATGTTGTCTGTTTCTAGCGGTATTTCGTTGTACTTTGCGCATCGAATAGTTATTTATCGACGACACTCCGTCGAATTTAAGTTCAATGTGTAGCTAACGTGTAGTCAGGGTGTACCGCGTCGCGCTCGACTTCCCACGCGAAGCTAGCCCCAGCGATGCGTCCCTGGAACCCGGACATGAACTGGCCGGGCTGGATATGGGCCCGCGCATTCACACCGGGCAGATGACCGGCACGCCGTCGTCGTCGAGGATGCGGGCGCTAATGCCGTAGACCTCGTTGAGGAGCTCAGGGTTGAGCACCGCGGCCGGGGTATCCAGTGCCACGACACGGCCCGCTTTGACCACGAGCAGCTCGTCGCAGAAACGTGCGGCGAGGTTGAGGTCGTGGATTGCAACCAGGGCAAGCCTGTCGGTTCCCACCACTTCATCGCGGATGATGTCAAGCAGGTGCACCTGGTGGCGCAGGTCGAGGGCGGACGTGGGTTCGTCGAGAAGCAAGACGCTCGGGGTGCGCACGAGCATCTGCGCGACGCTGACCAACTGGCGCTGGCCGCCAGACATGTCGGAGACCATGCGGTCGGCGAGGTGCGTGATGTTGAGTCGCTCCATGATGTCCGCCGTTGCCGCGACTGGATCAGTATCGACCGCGCCGCGGCGCTTCGCGGAAACCATGATGGACTCGAACGCGGTGAGTGACGCGGTGGTCAGCATGTCTTGGGGCACGTAGCCGATGGCGGTGGTGCGAGACTTGCCGGTGACTTCGCACCCATCGACGACGATGGAGCAGGTGCCTTGCGACGGCTTCTTAATCCCCGCGATGGTTTTCACCAGCGTGGACTTGCCGGCGGCGTTTGGGCCGATGAGCCCTACGACTTTGCCTTCTTCCAGCGGGCCGAAGGTCATGTCGTCGATGATCGTGGCACGGCCGTAGCCGACGGTGAGGTGCTCAGCGGAAATTACCACGGTTAGCCCCTCTTTCGTGCGCGGGTGAAGATGAGGAAGACGAAGAACGGCACGCCGACCAGCGAGGTGATGATGCCGATGGGGATCGCGAGCCCTGGGATGATGGAGAGCGATACCGCATAAGCCACGCTGAGCAGCATCGCGCCCGCGGCTGCCGCGCCGGGAAGGAAGAACTTCTGGTCCTCGCCCACCAGCATGCGGGCGACGTGGGGGCCGACAAGGCCGATGAAGCCGATGATGCCGGTGAACGCGACCGCCGAGGCGGACAGGAAGGATGCCACAAGCAAGGTAGTGAGGCGCAGGCGTTTGACGTCGATGCCGAGGGCGGCAGCGCGATCGTCGCCAAGCCGTAGTGCCGTTAGGCGCCAGGAGTTGACCACGCAGAAGGGGATCGCTGCGGCGACCACCACAGCGAGGATGACGTTCGCGGTCCAGTTCGCGCGCTGCATCGAACCCATGGTCCAGAACACGATCTGTTGGAGTGCTTCGATGTTGGCGCTGTACTGCAGCAGCGAGAGCAGGGCCTGGAAGAAGAAACTCAGCGCGATTCCGAGGAGGATCATCGATTCGGCGGTGGCGCCGCGCCACACGGACGCGACTGCCACGATAGCGACGGCGAGAAGTGCTGCGATCGCCGCGGTGAGCGCCAGGTTAAACTGCGGGTTCGGGATGAGCGTCCAGCCCATCACAATGGCGATCGCCGCACCGAACGCGGCTGCCGCCGAGATACCGAGGGTGAAGGGCTCGGCAAGGGGGTTGTCCAAGATGGTCTGCATCTGCCCGCCAGCGAGGCCGAGCGCGGCGCCGCACAGCAGTGCCATCACCGCAGCGGGCAAGCGCAGGGTGCGAATGACCACGCGGGTCTGATCCTCCACCGACTCGGGGTGGAAAACGGCGTTGTAGACGTCGGCAAGTGCGATGTCGATGGGGCCGACGACGACGGCGACGAGGAAGCTCGCGAAGGCCGCGATGACCAGCCCCACGATAGCGAACGCTTTGTTGCGCCCGCGCTTGTGGTAGCTCGTAATCGCGGCCTGGCGAGCATCCACGTTTGCGGCGGGCTGCGCGGATACTCGAGTTGTCATGGGTTAGCTCTCGTCCGGGTTCGCAGGATCGTAGAAAAACACGCCGCTGTACTCGAACGGCATCCACTCCTTGTGGAACTCGATGAAGTCCTTGGTGGGGTGGTAGTCAGCGAACTCCTCCGGGTGGATCCACTTGGCAAAGGCTTCAAGCGCGAAGACGTTGAACGGGTTGTCGTAGAACTGGTGGTACACGGCGAAATAGTTGCCGGTCTGCGGCGCTTCGAGCAGCTCGAAGCCGGGCAGTTGCAGCGGGCCGCTGCTAGTTTCTTTCGCCAGCTTGACATCAGACTGGTAGCCCATCTCCACGTGACGGAAGAGGTCGGTCTTGTTCGGTTCGCGCGCCCACTCGCCGCCGGTGACAATGATTTTCTCCGGGTCGAGCTCAATCATCTTCTCTGGGGTGATGGTCTTAGTTTCCGGGCCGAGGACTTCTGGGCCGAGGTTGTGGCCGCCGGCCGCGGTGACCAAGGTGCCCAGGTGCACGTTGCCTGCGATGGCGCAGCACTCGTTGTATCCGGCTGCGGTCCACAGCAGTACGTCAGGCTTCTCGGCAATCTTCGCTGCACGCTCGGAGATTTCCTTGACCTTCGCGTCGTAGAACTCGTTGTATTTCGCGGCGCGTTCGCTCTGGCCGAGCAGGTCACCCAGAAGCTGCATGGATACGGTGGTGTTTTCCAGCGGCTTCTGGCGGAAGTCGATGTAGGCGTAGGTAATGCCGGCGGCATCCATGTCTGCGATCATGCCGGCCTCTTCGGCGGCCTTCTTCTGGTCGAGCGTCATAATGACCACGTCCGGGTCCTGCGCGAGCAGGTTCTCAACGGTGACGTCGCCCTTCTGGATCATCCCGATCGCCGGCAGATCCTTCGCTTCCGGCTGCAGTTCGAGGAGCTTATCGCGGAACGCGCCCGCGTTCTTCACCAGGTCTTGGCCGTACGCAACTATGTTGTCCAGCGGGTTCTCCTGCAGCAGGGCGGTGGCGTAGGCTGCGCGGCCCTCAGCCAGCACGATGCGGTCCGGCATCTCCGCGAACTCGATGGTGCGGCCCGCCGCATCCTTCACCGTCAGCGCTGCGTCCGCAGTGCGTGCCGACGTGGCAACCTCAGAGGATGCCGTGCTGGCGGTGGTGCTGCCGGAGTCGGAGCAGGCGGCCAGGCCGATCGTGGTGGCGAGTGCAACCACGGTTGCGCCGATCTTTTGTGAAAGCTTCAAAACTTCCCCTTTAGTTAAGTAAGCCTAAGCTTAGTTACAGGAACGATGGGAAGACTAAGGTAAGGCTAGGCAAATGTCAACGGTCTGAGTCGTGCATCATGCCACTTGCCCCATAACCATCCCCATGTACCCCATATTTTCGCGGTTCGGCTGCCTACCCAACGCGGGGGCGACATGCGTGGCGAAGCTGTCCAAGATCTTCCCGTTGACGTCCATGCCCAGCCCGGTGGGGATGGTGTTAACGAGAATGTAACCGTGCAACGAGATACCGCCGAGTTCAAATTTAACGTGCAGTTACGCTTCGGGGCTACCCACGCAAAACTCGTTGCCTTCTGGATCCTGCATAACGGTCCAAACAAGTCCCGGTGCCTCATGACGGCCGAGTTCAGTGGCACCCAACATCCTGAGGCGCTCCACTAGGGCTTCGCGTTCAGTGCCGCCGCCGTCGATGTGAATGCGGTTTTTACCGGGGGTGGGGTCGGCAACGCGCGGAAAACCCAGCGCCGGGGTGGAGCCGACCATGACAAAGTCTCCGTAGTCGGCGACAATCTCGCACCCTGTCGCGGAGGGCCAGAATTCGGCGAGCCGAGAGGGATCGTTGCAGTCGAAGGTTATCTGGCGGATAGCGAAAGTTGAGTCACGCATAGTCCGCACCGTATCCGTGCTTCACACTCCACGTCTCGCTTCGTCTTCTTTGAGAATTCGTGGGATGCCCCGAGCCGCCGCACGTTCTCCCCTCAGACATCTGAGCGGGGGGCACGGCTTTTCGGCTGTTGAGGTTCTTTGGTACGAGCCTGCAGGAGTGGTGTTACGGCAGCCGGGGCTTACGCCTCATCGCCTTCAACTCCGAGCGCCGCTTTTTCGCTTCGAGACGGCGCCGCACTGAGCCGCGCGTCGGCTTCGTTTTCCGCCGCGGGGGAGGCGGTGGGGCGAGCGCCTCACGCAATAGGGAGGCCATGCGCTCTCGCGCCTCGGCGCGGTTACGGACTTGCGAGCGCTGCGTCGACGCGCTCACGGTGAGCACAGTGCCGTGCAGGCGGTGTTCGAGGTTGTGGAGGGCGCGGCGGCGTTGGGCGTCGGAAAGCGATGCGCATTCCGCGATGTCGATGGAGAGCTGCACCTTGCTGTCGGTGGTGTTGACGCCCTGGCCGCCGGGGCCCGACGCTTTCGCAAACCGCTCCGTCAGGTCGGCGGCGACGATGACCAGACCCCCAGGGATCCCTGGGCCGGGCGCGATGGTCAGGTCGTTCATACCGCCCAGCTTAGTTAGAGTTGTTTCCGGATCAGACCCGCCGTGCGAGATCAGGGTAGTGTACGACCACTCCGTCACCGTTGACCTCCAACTCGACGTCGACTCCCCTTGTTCCGCTTTCGTATCGGACAGTTTCAGCATCGACGGAGCTGTAGTACTGGTCTGATGTGATCACCTGGAGAGACGGGATATCAATCCAAGCCATGATCAGCTGCGTTTTCGGAACCTGAGTCTCAAGCAGCGTCAAGCGACGAATAGGCATTGTGTTGGTGAGAGGGCACAGACCGAGATCGCAATCGAGTGCGGCGGACCAAAACTCGCCGAGTTTTGAGACACTTGCAATGCCTTGGCGAGCTCATGATTGCTGTATCCGGTAAACACACCGGGTTTCTTCGAAGATATTCGTGCCTAGTCGAGCAGGGTGCGGTACTGTTTGCGTGCCTTCAGGGAGTGAATGATCGTTTCGGTGCCGTCATCCCAGATGAGTACGACAATCTCGAGTAGTCTCATTGAGCCGTCGAATCCGAGGCGCAGTTCCCTTTGAGGGTGTTCCTCATCGAGTGGGGTCTTAAAAACGCAGCCTGAAGTCGCGGCAGTAACGGAGTCGTCTGGCTTGATGCCGTGTTTCGTGGCGCTTCGGCGTACGTCCATTTCTAAATAGCATTCTTTAGCGCTTCGCGGATTGCCTGAGAGCGTGACCATCCGTTTTCAGCCGCAAACTTGTCGAGGTCCGATATCTCGCCGGGGGAAAGCCGAATGGAGATAACCTTCGCAGCATCTTCGTTTCGAGGTTTCCTTCCACGTCGACGAAGTGTCTCTACGTCGTAGCCTTTCTCGGCTTCGGTTACCCACGCATCGATTTGCTCTTCGCTGACTAGCTTCCCGTTGATAGTTTTCATGCATCTAATCGTAATACGGAAAAGGGCTTGGCGGCTAGGGGGAGGTTATATTCTTTCGACAATCCGTGGAGTTCAAGTTCAACGTCTAGGGCCGTGGCAAGACGGTAGGTCGCTTTTTCGATTCGACGCTTTGGGGCACTACCTGGGTTCCCAGTGGTCTTCTTAGATTGAGCGGTTCAGATTTTCTACCCTAAAGCTCGTTTGAGCGTGCTATCCGTTGGTGCGCCTCCGATGCTGCTGTTCATAAGGTGGCGGGCTACAAAGGCGTAGATCAGGCCGAGAAGGGTGCAGCCCCCTGGTTTCTGGTGTACGCGCTAGCCCTGCTCGGGGTAGCGCACGAGGAGATCGTTGCCGATGACTGCGCCGTCGTTGAGCGTTGCCTCGCTCACCTTCGCACCGGCTGCACCCAGGCCCAGAATGTGGCCAACCTCGTCACCGTGGGCGATGAGGTGGTCGGCGACGATACGCCGGTGGCAGCGCCACCACACCGCCTCGGCGCACATGATCGCGGTGGGGGTTTCGGCGGCGTTCGCCCGTAGCTGCGAGATCGCGTCGGAGAACTCCTCGCCCAGCGCATGGTCGGCGTAATTGTGGAAGCTGCGGTTACGCCAGTTGCCGTTAACCTCAAACGGCACCGAGTGAGACACGTTGCGCCGCCCGGTGAGGCCCTCGCTTCTGCTGTAAGTGATGCCACATGTGGGAAGGTGTTCGGCAAGGTGGTCGCCGTTGAACCACGGGTACTTCCTGGACCCGGGTAGCTTGCGCACATCCACGATGGATGCCACACCGGCAGCCTTGATCATTTCAGCGAAGTCCTCGAACTCGAGGTTGGAGTGGCCCACGGTGAAGATGCGCATGTCGCCAATGCTACGCGCCAAGCGGTTACACCCACATCGGCGTACAGGTATCGTGCACTGACAGGTGGTCGGACTGGTAGGCGGGGGTAGCAGGCAGTATGTTTGATGCATTCGCACCTGCCTTTAGTGGCATAGATCCGGCTTACCGCTGAATGTCGGGGCCGGGACCGATTGCTTGAATCTCAACGGGTCACCAGGGCGCCGACGAAACCCTGACCTTCCTGTTTGCAGGTCAAAATCCATGAACTCTTTGTTAAAGGAGCCATCTCCGTGCTCGTTGTTGCACCTGTGGTGCTCACGGAACAGCCCGGTGAGGTTTTCGATGCCGGTGTTGGTGTCGAAAAGCATCGCGGCATCGTCATCCGCGAGGTCGTCCAACGTCAGCGCAAGCACCATGGACGCTGCGCCGTCGTTCGACTTCTGACAGTGATCCTCGTACTGCTCGAGAATGGCGAAGAACTGGTCAAAGCGCCGTTGCGCCGGCGTGCGGGGATCCATCTCGCCTTGCAGCTCCTACAAGCGCTCCATGTCGTGCCGGACGTCCTCGAATGCGAGGTTGGAGGGGTCTTTGAACAGTGCGCTAAGCGTGCGCAGCGCCGTGGAAATCTCGTTGACGCACCGGGCGATTTCGCTGGTCATGGCCCCTCCTTCCTGTCAAGAGTGCGGTTGTATGAAAGTGATGAACTCAATCTAACAACGCGTCCGACACAGCCATTCGAAAGGAGGGTTAATTTAGCACTTCAATGCCCATTTTGGCGTTGTCGTTGAGCATGAGCTGGCTGCCGAAGGGCAGGCTCGCGTCGGACGAGTACGAGAAATGGTTAGGTGAAACCCGCAGCCGCACCCGCTTTCCTACGTACTCGTCCCAGCCATTGGTGTAGTCCGAGGTTCCGAAATCCCAATGCTGCACGGATCCGAGGCGAGCGAAAGGGTTTTCTTGGGCGACCTGGCTTCCCGCCTTATTTGCCGTGATGTTGACGGGGGAGTCGAAGGCCAGCACGTAGTACACGTTGTCCGGGTCTTCGTCGTTCGGAGCGGGGCGGCCCTTCCGAGCCTGCTCCGTCGACCACGCTTCCACGTTGCCGGTGACGAGCAGGTCACCGTTCGAGTCGAAGGCTACCGGTGCCTCCGCATCCCCGCCAGGCTCTGCAACCTCTGCAGACTCCGCAATCGCGCCCGAATCCGGGTCCACCCACTGCGTGGACGTGACCACCACGGGCTCGGGCACGCCACCTCCGGCGCAACCCGTAACCACCCCGACAGAACTAGCTACAATAAGCGCGCACGCACGAGGAAAACGCATGCTCCCATTCTAAACGGAGCGCGCAGGAATTCTCGGCTACTTCCCAAGCTCCTTGCGTCGCTCGGCGGCAAGTTTCAACCGCTCGGCGCGATCAGAACGTTCCTTCTCTAACAGGTCCTCGAGAATCTCGTCCTCCTCGTCGGAGATGTCGAAGACGATGTACCAAGCGACCGCGAGAATGCCCACCACCGGCCACACCACCCAGGCGTAGTCCAGGTCGAACCCAAGTTGCAGCACAAAAAATACCGCCAAACCGCCGATGAGGGTGGTGTAGATCGCGGTGTCCAGCTTCCGCTTCGCTGCGAGTTTCTCATCCAGCTCGAGCTCAGACGGCATCCGCTTCTCCAGTGGGGCCGGTGCGGCCGGGAGGTCGTCGAAAAGCATGGAAAGCTCCCCGCGCGTGCGTGCGACTGCGGCCTGACCTGTGCGTTCTTCGAACTCCCCGACATCCAGGTAACCGTCTGCGAACAGTGTGCCCAGCCGGTCCAGCGCTTCCGAACGCTCGGCGTCGCCCACGCGGACTTCGTCCATGAATGCTCCCAACTTGCACTTACCCCTGCGGCAAGCTGTTCAATCGTAACCATGGTAGATGGTATCGAATACACGATCGGCGAAGCAGCGGAGGCCCTCGGCGTTTCCACCAAGGCGCTGCGCCACTGGGAGGCGCTCGGCCTCATCACACCCGCGCGCACGTGGGCCGAACATCGACGCAACGTTCTTGTTGGCGCCCCTGACGATCACACCCGCGCGCACGTGGGCCGAACACCGCGTTTACAGCGAGGCGGACCTCGAGCGCGGCGCGGCCATCGCTCTCTACCGTTGGGTCGGCGTGCCGCTTGCGCAGATCGCGCAGCTTCTCGACGCCTCCGGCGCGGCCCTCACCCGCGCCCTCAAGCACCACCAAGAAGCACTCGCTTCTCGACGGCGCACGCTCGACGCCCAACTCACATCTGTCCAGCAACTCATTGACAACGCAACGAAAGGATCGATCGACATGGACGCAATGAAGAAGTACCTCGGCGAAGATATTCCCGCCTACCAGAAGGAGGCTGAGCAGCGCTGGGGTGATACCCCGGAGTGGGCGCAGTCACAGAAAAAGCTCGCTCAAATGGGCGAAGGTGACTTCAAACGCCTGCAGGAAGAACAGGACGCACTCGCCGCGGAACTGATCGCCGCACGCGATTCCGGCGTGGACCCCGGCTCCGAGGAAACCGAAGCACTGGTGGAGTGCCACCGCGCAAGCATCGCCCAGTGGTACGAGGTGACCCCGGCTCGCCAGCTCATCCTCGCGCGCATGTACGTTGACGACGCGCGCTTCCACGAAGCCTACGGCGGCGCGCAGGACTACCTGCTCGAGCTGGTCACCGCCCACGTGGCGGCCGAAGGTGTGGACGTGGGCAACCCGCAGTGGGATTAGCAACGGAGCAGTAACCCCGCCGTGCCCTGTTGCTTCTTTGGATTTACTTACTATCTTTCGCGGAAAGATTCCTTTGCGCAGATGCGCCTTGGAGTTCAAGTTCAGTGTGTAACGCGGGTGTTAGGGTGGGGATTGTTGACTACTACTGACAAGCTCTCCCCGTTGGTGAATTCGCGGAGACGCAAAGTGGTCGGGCATGTGCCCGATGAGGTGAGAGGCGTCATGGAGCATCACACGGCCGTCGTCGTTGGTGGTGGCCAGTCCGGCCTAGCCACGGCATACTACCTGCGGCGCTACGAAGTGGACTTCTTGATCTTGGACAATCAAGAGGAAGCCGGTGGAGCGTGGTTGCACACGTGGCCTTCACTGACGCTTTTTTCGGCCGCGGAGTTCTCCAACCTGCCCGGCTGGCCTATGCCGCGGTACCCGGGGTACCCGCCGGCACGTCATGTCATCGACTATCTGACAAGCTACGAACGACGGCACGACCTCCCGGTTCGGCGCCCAGTGCACGTGCGCAGCGTGTCCCATGAGGAAGGGATGTTCTTCCTAGATACGAGCGCCGGTCAATTCACAGCGGACCACGTTGTCGCGGCCACCGGCACGTGGTCCGCGCCTTTTGTGCCCCACTATCCGGGCACCTTCCGTGGACGTCAGTGGCACTCGTCGACCTACCCCGGCCCCGAACCATTCCGCGGCGCGAAGGTCGCGGTGGTCGGTGGGGCGAACTCGGGTGCCCAGATCGCCGCAGACCTCATTGGGACATCGGAAGTCACATGGTTCACACGTGAGCAACCGCGCTGGATGCCTGACGACGTCGATGGCCGCGATCTCTTTCTCCGCAGCCGCCGCCGGATTCTCGGTGGCGATTCCGGCCCGAACCTCGGGGACCTCGGCGACATTGTCGCGCTTCCTCATCTCCGTGAGCTCCGCAACTCCGGCCAACTCACCGCTACTCCCATCTTCGATAGTTTGAGCGAGCTCGACCACGACCATCTGATCTGGTGCACTGGTTTCCGCCCGGCCCTTGGCCCATTCCGCCACCTCATGCGCGACCGCGAACCAGAAGTGGAGAATCTGCATCTAGTCGGTTACGGCAACTGGACCGGCGACGGATCGGCAACCCTGATGGGTGTCGGGCCCTTTGCCAAACACACTGCCCAGGTAGCCGCGGGCCGTGTCGATGAAGCACGGCAGCATGAGTTTTGAAATGGCGCCAACGTAACTCGACTCAGCGTTTCGCTCGTGCAGCCCGCAGGCCGTTCAAGATCACGATGACTTCGGCGACTTCGTGAACCAACACGACGGCGGCCAGGCCGAGCACACCGCTGATCGCCAGTGGCATCAACACGATGATGATGGCCAGAGACAGCACGATGTTTTGGTTGATGATCCTGCTGCCTCGGCGGGCGTGCTGCAGCGCCTGCGGGATCAGCCGGAGGTCGTGGCCAGTGAAGGCGACGTCAGCGGACTCGATCGCGGCGTCAGAGCCGGTCGCTCCCATCGCTATGCCCACCGTTGCGCCCGCCAGTGCGGGCGCGTCGTTGATGCCGTCGCCAATCATCGCCGTCGGTGTCTTGGAGGAGAATTCGGCGACGATGTTTGCCTTGTCCTCCGGGCGCAGCTCGGCGCGCACGTCGTCGATTCCGGCGATTTCAGCCAGCGCCCGAGCGGTGCGAGTGTTGTCGCCGGTGAGCATGCTCACTTGCACGTCGTTGGCGCGCAGGGTCTGCACGGCTTCGGGCACCTCGGGCCGCAGCTCGTCGCGGACGCCGATCGCTCCGGCGAGGGTGTCATCGACGGTGACCAGGACGCAGGTCTGGCCCTCGGACTCCATGCGCTCGACGTCTGCCTTCAGTGGCCCGGCGTCGATCCACCGGGGGCTGCCCACCAGCAGGCGTCGGCCTTCGACGGTGCCGCCGATGCCATGTCCGGCTTCCTCGCTGATGTCCAGGGCGGCGGGCGCTTCGGGCTCCGCTGCCGCGATCGCCGCGGCGAGGGGGTGCGTCGATTGCTGTTCAACTGCCGCCGCGAAGGCAAGCACTTGAGCCCGATCGAATCCCACTGCCGGGACCACTCCGGTAACCTCGGGCTGGTTGCGGGTAAGGGTTCCGGTCTTGTCCACCGCCAGGTGACGGATGCCGCCGAGCCGCTCGAACGCCGCGCCGGATTTGATGACCACGCCGAACTGGCTGGCCGCGCCGATTGCGGCCACGACCGTCAGCGGCACGGAGATTGCCAGCGCGCACGGCGACGCTGCGACCAGGACCACCAGCGCACGGGTGATCCAAGTCTCTGGGTCACCCAGCAGCGAGCCGATCACGCCGACCAGCACCGCCAGGATCATCACCCCGGGCACTAGGGGTTGGGCAATTCGGTCGGCGATCCGGGCGCGGTCACCCTTCTCCGCCTGCGCCTGCTCGACGAGGTCGACGAGTGTGGTCAGCGAGTTGTCCGTTCCAGCTGCGGTCGTCTCTACTTCCAGCACACCGGCGGAGTTGATCGCACCCGCGGGCACCTCGTCGCCGGGTGCAACCTCCTCCGGAATGGATTCTCCGGTGATCGCTGAGGTGTCAAGGCTGGAACGTCCAGACCGAATGATGCCGTCCGTGGCGATCCGCTCTCCGGGGCGCACGAGCATCAGTTCGCCAGCCACGAGGTCCTTCGCTGCGACCTTGACCGACGTGCCGTCGCGCAGCACCGTCGCGGTCTGCGGTACCAACTTCAACAGTGCCCGCAGTCCGCCCTGTGCCCGGTCCATTGCCTTGTCTTCCAGCGCCTCGGCGATCGAGTACAGGAACGCTAGCGCCGCGGCCTCTCCGACGTAACCGAGGATTACCGCGCCGACCGCGCTGATCGTCATCAGCAAACCAATGCCGAGCTTGCGCTTCGTGACAAGGTTTCGGATAGCGCCGGGCGCGAACGTATACGCCCCTAGCAGCAGGCCGACCCAGAACAGTACTGTCGCGGGTGTCTCTACCCCGGACCAGTCCAGTGCCAGGCCTATGCCGAGGGCTACGCCGGAGAAGATCGGCAGTAGCAACTCGGGGTCCTTCCACCATGGCCGATCGAGTTCTTCGATCTCTGTGGCGGGTTCGTGTGCGCATCCACACGCCGAGCTCATGCGTCCGCTCCCTTCTCGCCGCAGCCGGGCACCGAGCATTCAGGGTCGATGCACGGGGCGTTTTCGTCGACAGCCAACGTCGCGTTCACCAGCGCGTTGAGCGCTGCCGCGAGGTGCGGATCGGCGATTTCGTAGCGTGTCTTGCGACCCTCCGGCTCGGCGACGACGATGCCGCAGTCGCGCAGGCAGGTCAGGTGGTTCGAGACGTTCGAGCGGGTCAGGTCCAGGTCGCGCGAAAGCACGGCCGGGTAGCTCGGGCCGTCGAGTAGTGTCATCAGGATTCTGGAGCGCGTCGGATCCGCCATGGCCCGGCCGAGCCGGTTCATGACGTCGAGGCGTGAAGCAATGGTCAGCATGTGCTGAACAATACATCGTGTGCTGAACTATTCAAAATGCGCTGAACTGACAGTTACGCGAAGGTCCTGCGACCTGCAAGAATTAGTCGATGGGATAGCAGATGACTGATCCTTTGTGGTTCGGCTGCCACCCAACGCGGGAGCGACGTGGGCGGCGAGGTTCTCGAGAAAGTAACTTTGCAACTACATACCGTGGAGTTCAAGTTCAACGTTTAACGCGATACGTTATTGACGCTTCGCGTTATGGGAGGGATAGGGTGAAGCATGATCTAGTCGTTCGCCAACAAGGACACTGAGCGGTTGTGGAATCGAGAAGGGGTACGTTCCATTGATTCCCGAATCCATTCGGTCGCCTTGCGCAAGCTGCGACAACTAGTGGCGGATCTGCTTCCGGTGGACGGCAGCTGGTCCAGAGGAGATCGACATCGTTGACTATCACTGACAAGCTTCCACCAGTACACCCCGGCGAGATCCTCATGGAGGATTTTCTCAAGGAGATGGGGATTACGCAGCACAAGCTTGCTGTTTCTATCGGCGTTCCCCCTCGTCGGATCAACGAGATCGTCCACGGGAAGCGGGCTGTTACTGCCGATACTGCACTCCGTTTAGGGAAGTATTTCGGGATGAGCCCGCAATTCTGGCTCGGATTACAGACCCAGTACGACTTGGATGTGGCAGAGGATAAAATCCTTGCCGAGATTGAGAATATCCAGCCAGTCCAAGCTGCATCAGCCTAGGGTCGGTCTAGGGGATCTGAGGCCGTCGCCGCGTGGACTTGAGCTCTGAGCGCCGCTTCTTCGCTTCAAGGCGGCGCCGCACTGAGCCGCGTGTCGGTTTGGTTTTGCGTCGTGGGGGAGGCGGCGGCGCGAGGGCTTCGCGCAGTAGGCTGGCCATGCGGTTGCGTGCTTCGGCGCGGTTGCGGACCTGCGACCGCTGGGTCGATGCAGTCACGGTAAGTACAGTACCGTCCAGACGGGGCTCGAGGTTGTGTAGGATGCGGCGGCGTTGGGCGTCGTTAATCGATGTGCTTTCGGCGAGATCGAGGGAGAGCTGAACCTTGCTGTCCGTCGTGTTCACGCCCTGACCGCCTGGTCCTGATGATTTCGCGAAACGTTCCGTCAGGTCGGCGGCGGCGATGACCGCACCGTCGGGAACCCCCGGGCCAGGCGCGATGATTAGGTCTTTCATGCTGCCCACCCTACGTTCTGGTGTCGTTGTCGATGCCACGTCGCGAAAAGACCGTGGGGTTTGCGCGCGCATACCCCACGGCGATGATCGTGAGGGCGGCCACCGCGCCGAGCATGGTTTCGGCGGTGCGGGCGAGCAGCATGGGGACGACGGGGGCAGCGTCGACAACCTGCACCATCAGTAGTGCGGTCGGGGTGATGAAGCTGGCGGCGATGGTGTAGTTGCGGGTCACGTACATCTCGGTCAGGTATTGCAGGATGATGATCCATACGACGATCTGCCAGCCCTGCAGTGAGTGCGACAAAAGGAAGCCGGTAATCGCGATGCCGGTCAGGGTGCCAAGGACGCGCTCGATGGCGCGGAAATACTGCATCTTGAACCGGGAGTTCACCAGGGGAGCGGCGGCGGCGACCATGGCCCAGTAGGAGTGGGAGAGCGAATCAAAAAACGCCACCGACATCAGCCCCAACGTGCCGGCAAGTAGCGGGGCGAAGAAGAAACGGCTCGCTTCCACGACAAGACGCTGACGTGGCACGCGCCCGGCGTCGGGGGATCGGGTGGGGATCTCATTCTCTTTTGCATCGCCACCTGGACCTTCGCCAATGAGGTGGGAGACCTGCCCCAAAATGAGGCACACCAGAGCCGCACCGCCGGCGATGGCGAAGGCGAGCAGCGGATGAACTGGATTGCTCAGGGAACCGACAGCGGCGATGGAGAAGATGATGAACACCGAACCCGTCGGCTTCATATCGGTGGCTAGCGCAATCGTTGCCCATATCGATGAGGTGATCGCCGTCACGATCATAAGAATCCACGGGCTGACACCAAACCACGCGATGGTCGCACCGAGAGTCACCATCAGGGTAAGCGCAATGCCAGCGAGGACGTGGTGCTTCAGACGGGTCGCACGTGTGGTGTGGCGACCGTACACGCCGGTGAAGGCCCCGAAGTTAGCGTAAATCGCAAGGTCGAGTCGCCCCAGCGCCAACAGCGTGAACATGGGAATAGCCACGCCAAGTGCGGTACGGAAGGCGGGAATGTGGTCGCGCTGCGCAGGCCCCATCGTGAAGAGTGGACTGAAATGACGCAACCGTGCCCTCCATCCCTATTAATCGTTGTGCTAGCGACACTGTAGTGGGCCGCGCCGCGTTTAGCGAAGTTTTGCTAGTGCCTAGTAGAGGTCGGGGCGTCGGTGAAGGTTGGGGAGGATGCGGCGACGGTGTGCGCAAGAAAGCGATGACCACGCCGTCGGGGATTCCCGGGCCGGGAGCGAGGGTCAGGTCTTTCATACAGCCCACTGCACTTTTGACACGGTAGAAGAGAGTCGAGGCAGGAGGCTAAAATCTAGCGATATGTCATCGAATTTCGAACCGTCTGAGATCCGTGTGGGCGACGCCGAGCGGACAGCCGCGCTTGATCAGCTTGGACAGCATTTTGCCAATGGCTACTTGAACGTTGATGAGTTTGAGGAGCGCACGAGCAAAGCTGCAGTCGCGCGGACGCGCGCGGATGTCGAGTCACTGTTTGGGGATCTGCCTGCATCGGAACAAGTGGGCGAGAAGCAATCAAGCAGCACCGAACTTGATGACATGCTGGAGCGTAAAAAGAAGCTCGACCGTGCGATCGGCTTGTTGTGGTCGGTCACGATGGTGGCGTTCTTCGTGGGACTTTTCGTACTCGACTGGGATTATTTTTGGGTGGTATTGCCTATTGCTGGGTTGGCCACGTGGGGCCTGTACGAGTTCTACGGCATCAGCGATGAAGAAGATGAAGTGCTCGAGGGGATCATCGAGGACGAGGGGCTATCCCGCGCCGAACGTCTGCGCATTGAGCACGAACGGCGCAAAGAGTTGGGGATGTAGTTACACAGGCAGCCCACGGGCGCGCCTGCGCTGACGATTGATCAGTGCTGCGGCGGTGCCGGCGCAGAGCAACAATGTGACGATCCAGACGGACTTCACACCGAACACGACATAGCAGCGGCCGCCGAGCAAAGCGCCGCAGGCGAGGGCCGACCACAGTGCGAAATTCATTAGCCAAGCACTGTGCGGGCCGCCGAAGAGGGCCGCGACGAAACGTTGTGCCATCTTGACTAAGGTGCCCGTCATATATGTCAGGGAGATGGAAACTTCGCCGCCTCGTTCAAACGTGGAGTTCATCGCGCCGACGGTGAACGCGAGGAAGAACACCGACAGTCGTTCGTGGTCTAACAGCAGCATCACGGAGGACACACCAGACATGGCGCACACGAATAGCAGCACTGCTTCGCGTGTCCGGGTGGGCGGGAGGTGCCGTGCACCGAGTTGACTGATCAACGCACCTGCGGCCACGCCCAGCAGGAACGTGATCATGAGTCCGCCCGCGATGGCCACGACATCCCACTGGCTGGCGTTCACCGCAGCGGTCAGGCGCGTGGTGTTGCCGGACATGAATGACAAGAAGTAGCCACCCAGGTACATGAACCCGATCGTGTCCACGAAACCGGTGATGGATGACAGATAGATCGCCAGGGCGTGCTCGCCTCGGCGGTAGTCCCTCATGGCACTCATGGTGTGTGTTGCCTCCTACTGCACCTATCGCTGGCAGGCGCAGAACACGTATCAAGCTCTGACGCGGAGTTGTTCCCGCACGCGGTCAGGGCACAAGCCAACGACGCCACGGCGACGGCGAAACGCTTTGTCATGGGATTGAAGCTAGCACGGGGAGGGGCAACGTCGATAAGCAAATGATCCTTGAGCTGCGCTAAACGTTCGGCCATCGAGAGAATCTATGAAACGCTGAAAATTTTTCACGCAATACGTCGCAATTTTTCGTATCCGCATACTATATTCCTCTACAAAGTAATTTTGATCACGTCTTCGCGCCTTGTGTGCTCTAGCGCATGATGGCAAGGCGTTGACAGAAAAGAGGTAATCGTTTGAGCACCGCAGTCACCTCCGGAGGCGACAACGCTTCCCAGGATTCAACTGTTGAGGCCGGGGATATGAACCGCCTGGAGCGCCTCCTCATGTGGCGGCCTTTCTCCACGATGGCGCGCACACTCATCATCCTGGCTCTCGTGGTCCCGTTGCTGTTTTCGGGCTTGTTCATGTGGGCAATGTGGGATCCGACGGGGTCTGTCCCGCAGACCCGCCTCGCCGTGGTCAACGAAGACAAAGGCGTGGACCGTGGGGAAGGCGCCGGGCTGGAGAAATTCGGCGACGACGTGGCAAAAGGCTTGACCTCCCGCGACTACCTCGACTTCACGCAGGTCTCCGCGGAGGAGGCCCGGGACGGTCTAGTGAAGGGTAAGTACCTGTTCACGGTGACGATCCCGGAGGACTTCTCTAAAAACGTTGTCACCGTGATCGATCCGGAGCCGAAGCAGGCCGAGATCCTCATTGACTACAACGATTACAACGGCACGAACGGTGCTGTCCTGACCTCGGGCCTTGTTCCGAAAATTCAGACTGAGGTTGCTTCGCAGGTGGCCAAGACCTACGCGGAGCAGGTTCTGTCCGGTATCAATCAGCTGGGTGACGGCATTCGCGCCGCAGCTGACGGTTCGAAGCAGCTTGATGACGGCGTGGGGCAGCTCCAGGATGGTGCGGGCCGCGCGGTCGACGGCATCAATCAGCTTGACGACGGCGCGAATCAGCTCCACGACGGCACCGGCCGCCTCGTGAGCGGTACTACTGAGCTGAACGATGGTGCTTACCAGCTCAAGGACGGCCTGAACCAGCTCAGTGATGGTACTGACCAACTGGCAGACGGTGCCCGCCAGATCGATGAGGGCGTGAACAAACTCACGGGCATGCTCATCCCCGTGCTTGAGGGCGTCGAGGGTGCTGCTGGGCAGCTGCGTCCGGTGATTGATACGCTGCGCTCCGTTGGCATGCACGATCAGGCTGACAAGATTGAAAGCTCCCTGGGCCGCATCCTGCCGGGCAGTGACACCAACGTGGTGAACGACCTCCGGCGCTTGAGTGCAGGTACCGGTGAGCTCCATGCCAACCTGTCTGACCCGAACATGCCGTACCGCAACGGTTTGAACCGTCTGGTTGATGGTGCCAGCCGCCTCGCTGACGGTACGGATCAGCTGAAAGATGGCGCGACCCAGCTTAACGACGGCACGAGCCGCCTCGTCGACGGCACCGGCCAGCTCGTCGATGGTGGTGCCCAGCTCGAAGACGGCATCGGTCGCCTGAAAGATGGTTCGAATGAACTGTCCACCAAGCTGGGCGACGGTGCGAAGCAGGCCCCCGCTGTGAAGTCCCTCGACGCATCCTCTGAGCAGATCGCTGTGCCGATCCTGTTCCAGGAAGCAAACCTCCACCCGACGCAGGTTGTTGTGGACCCGGCTGACCCGACCGTGAAGAAGCCATCCAGTGGTTTCTCCATCCTCGGTCTCATTGTGATCAACTTCCTGCTCATGGCGGTTGTCTCCATTCTGCTGCCGCACGCGATTGGTCGTCGCCACAAGGCGTCCGGCCCGGTTGGCCCAGTCATGAACGCGTGGGTCCGCATGTTCGGCATCAACGTCGGTCTGACCGCGCTGCTGACCTTCGTGTCCGCATCCCTGGGCTGGCGCCCGAGCAGCTGGATCGTGGCTATCCTCGCCCTGCTGGTCATCGATGCGGCGGGTACGTCTATCTTCCAGTTCTTCCGCATCCTCTTCGGGCGCGTTGTTGGTGCGCTGTTCAACGTTGGCTTCTTCGCCATGGGTCTGTTCGTGGCTGGCGCCGTTTGGCCGTTGTCCACCCTCCCGGCTCCGCTCGCAGCCCTGAACCCGCTGCACCCGATGAGTCACGCGCGCAACCTGTTTGTCCGCTCCGTGGATGGCATTTACGACGGCACCTTCTGGCTCGCCTTCATCGTCCTCGTCGTGGCCGGTCTGGCGGCAGTAGGCGCGTCGATTGTGATCTACGATGCTCGCCGCAAGGCCTTGCACATCCAGGACCCGAACGAGAACGAGCGTCAGCGTGAAGAGTACGCACGTGAGATCCGCGAGGGTGAGGAGCCGCTGGAGTCGGTGTTCTCCCGCAGCTAGACGCCGCAGCGTCTAGCTGGAAGTGAACCGCAGCTTTCCTTTCGGGGACAGCCGCGGTTTTCTTTGTGCGCTGATGCTGGTTGTTTAGGTGACCAGCAACCAGATTGCTACGCAGTGGACGATGGCTGCGACGATGGTGAGCGTGTGGAAGTGCTCGTGGTAGCCGTAGTAGCGTGCTTGCCGGCCCGGCCATTTGAAGCCATAAATGGCCGCGCCAAGGGTGTACAGCACACCGCCGGCGAAGAGGAGCCACAGCACCGCCGCGTTGCCTGAACGCAGCAGCGTGGGGATGAGCGGAATAACAATCCACCCCAACCCAACGTAAATGACGGGGGAGAGCCACCGTGGGTGGTTGATCCAGAAGAGCTTCAACGCCATATTGGCCAGCGCACCACCCCACGCCACGGTGAGGGTGATGGCAGCCATCTTTGGGGGCAGGGCGATGATGCACAGCGGGGTGTACGTGGAGGCAATGAACACAGCGATCATCGCGTGGTCCGCACGCCGCCATGATTCGACGCCCCGCTGCGTACGCCAGGGGAAACGGTGGTACGTGGCCGACACCGTGAACAAGGCAGTCAGGCCCAGACCATAGATAGTCACGCCGAGTGCTTCCCACCAGGTGCGCGTCATCCAGGAGAAAGTGATCAAAACAGTGGCCGCGATGGTGGCTACTTGCGCCGCGAAAAGGTGCGCCCAGCCGCGCACGAGTGGGCGCTCACCGCGGTCAGCGATCCACCGGATTTCCTGGATTTGGGCATTGCTGGTGACGGTCATGTGGTCCATTTTAGGACGCGGACGCCACCTTCAAGTTCGGCACTCTCACCCAAGCTGCTTGCCCGTGTCCCGTACACCACGAGGTTTCCGTAGGGGCGTTTACTCAACACATCAGCGGTGGCGATCATGCCTACCTCATCAAAGACCTCCGCCATTCCCGCGAGTTCTTCCTGCGCCACCGGGTGTCCTGCGCGGTCACCCACATTGGCCAGGTAGATACCGCCAGGGGCCAAAGCTGTTGCCGCCGCGCGATAGAAAGCAGGCGAGCAAACATGCCTCGGGGCCTCGGAGCCTGCGAAGACATCCCGTATGATCACATCGACGGAAACGGCCGGCTGGGCATCCACGGCCGCGAGGGCATCGCCCGGCCGAAACACAATCTGGGGTGGCATATCAAACGTCGCTGCCATGAGATCACACAAGACGCGATCAATGTCCACCACGATATTGCTTGACTGCGGCCACACATCAGCACAAAACCGCGGCAGGGAACACCCGGCGGCACCGAGGTGGAGGAGGGTGGTGGGGGAAGCGTCGATAAGCGAAAAATGGGCGCGCACAGCGGACGCGATCCATTCCATGTAGTCGAAGCCCAGCACACGTGGCGCGCCGAGCACCACGTAGGAAGACGGCACTCGGTTGAGCTCCACGACAAAAGCCCCGTCACGCAATGGATCGGCGATGATCTCCACCGTGCCAGTATCCACCGTGTAGGCGCCGGCAATCCGTTTCTTCGGTGAACGGGGCTTTCCGCGCGCCATCTACCAGACAGACGCGATGCGCACGGCTACGTGCGCCAGCGGATCCGGGAATGGCTTTCGCGTCCACTTCAGCAGACGATCCTGCATGCTCACCGCGTGGTGCTGGACGTACTTGATCCACGGCTGCTTGGAGTAGAGCACCTTGATAGTCTCATCCGCGATGTCGCCGGGGGTGAGGTTCACGCCCATGTTCTTCACGGACTGCGCATTCACGTTAGCCACCTGGGTGGCGGCCCACAGGGGCATCATGTCGTGGACGCGGATATCGTCCTTGCGCCACTCCACGGACAGAGCCTCCGTGATGCCGTTGACGTAGAACTTCGTGGCTGAATAGGTGGAGATTTCAGGCTGGCCAAAAATGGCGGACGCCGAGGACATGGAGATCAACACCGCGCCCTTCGTCGCCTTCAGGTACGGGTACGCAGCCTGTGCGCCGAAGGTGACACCAAGGCAGTTGATATCCAGGATCTTGCGCACCTTGTCTTCCGGCTGATCAACCAGCAGGCCATCGATGATGATGCCAGCGTTGTTGAACAGGAAGTCCAGGCGGCCACCTGTCTGCGCTGTGAACTCTGCCAGCGCCTCATCCCAGTTAGCGCGATCCGTCACATCGAGGTGGCCCGTGATGAGCTGGCCTTCCGGGATGTCGTCCGTGCCCCACGTGGTTTCCTGCACGTCGTAAGAACCGACGGTCCACCCGAGGTTGAGCAGGCGCTGGGCTGTTGCTTTACCAATACCGGAAGCACCACCGGTGATGAACGCGGCTGGACGCTGCTTCGCATCCGCCACAAAGTCGGCGGGCTTCACATAAGGGACCTCAGTGAGGTCTTCGTGAAAGGGCTTTGCAAATGGATTCCACATGCGTTCAACACTAAAACTAAAAAAGGGGCCGTGTGGGCGAAATCACAAAATAATTGTGACCGTCCGCACAGCCCGATGAAACCCGGTGTGAAGGGGAGTTAGCCCAGGAACGCCTTGTCCGACAGCGTTGCGCCCTTGATGTTGGCAAACTCCTGCAGCAAGTCGCGCACGGTGAGCGTTTTCTTCAGGGCCTCATCAGCCTCGTAGACGATACGCCCCTCGTGCATCATGACCAGCCGGTTGCCCACGCGAAGTGCTTGCTCCATGTTGTGGGTAACCATGAGGGTGGTCAGCCCGCCGTCTTCGACGAGGCGCTGGGTCAGCTCGGTGACCAGGGCGGCGCGGCCGGGGTCGAGGGCGGCGGTGTGCTCGTCGAGAAGCATTATCTTTGGCTGAGTGAACCCGGCCATGAGCAGTGACAATGCTTGGCGTTGACCGCCGGAGAGAAGGCCCACTTTGTGCGTGAGGCGATCCTCCAGGCCGAGCTCGAGTGTGGCCAGTTGCTCCTTGAAGAAGGTGCGGCGCTTCTCCGTGAGCGCGGGCCCGAGACCGCGACCTTTGCCGCGCAGGTAGGCCAGCGAGAGGTTTTCCTCGATGGTCAGGTTCGGCGCAGTGCCGGCGAGCGGGTCCTGGAACACGCGCGCAATCGACGCAGCACGCTGGTGTTCTTTCATGCGCGTGACATCTTTGTTGTCCACGCGCACCGAACCGCTATCCGGGCGCAGACGCCCCGACACGAGGTTGAGCAGCGTCGACTTGCCCGCGCCGTTGGAGCCGATGATGGACACGAAATCGCCCTCAGCGAGAGTCAGGTCCACCCCGTCCAGTGCCACGCGCTCGTTGACGGTGCCAGGGAAGAAGGTCTTATGTACGTGATTAATCTCAAGCATGAGCAGCCTTCTTTTCGCTTATCGACGTCTTCTTCCCCGCCTTACCCATTCCCTTGCCCATCCCCTGGAACTTGGGCAGCAGCAGTGCCAGCACAACGAGGACGGCGGAGACGAGCTTCATGTCATTCGGGTTCAGGCCAACCTGCAGTGCCGCGAAGATGATCAGGCGATAGAGCACAGCACCGACGACAACGGCGAGGATTGCCTGGAGCAGGCGGGACTGGCCGATGACGGCCTGGCCCACGATGACGGACGCAAGACCCACGACGATGAGACCGATACCCATGGAGATATCGGCAAAGCCCTGGTACTGCGCGACAAGGGCGCCGGCAGTACCCACCAGGCCATTGGACAGGGCAAGGGCCAGGATCTTCGTGTTGTCGGTGTTCACACCGAAGGACGTGATCATGGGGTCATTATCGCCCGTGGCACGGATGGCCAAACCCAGGTCCGTTTTGAGGAACCAATACACAAGCAAAGCTAGGACGATGACGATGGCTGCCAGCAACGCAACACCACCCCACGTGCCCATGAGCTTGGCCTCACGCAGGGGAGTGAACACCGTGTCCTGGCGCAGCAGTGGCAGGTTTGCCCCGCCCATGATGCGCAGGTTGATGGACCACAGACCAATCTGGGTGAGGATACCGGCCAGAAGGCCGTCGATACCGCCCTTGGTGTGCAGCAAACCGGTGATGATGCCGGCAGCAAAACCAACGACAAAGCCCATCGCCGTGGCCGCAAAAGGGTTCCAGCCAGCGACGATGAGCACTGCGGCTGTTCCTCCGCCGGTAGTGAAACTTCCGTCGACGGTCAGGTCGGCGAAATTGAGGACCCTGAAAGTGAGGTAGACGCCAAGCGCCATGACCCCATATAGGATGCCTAGTTCAAGCGCGCCGATCATACAGTCTCAGCCTGGTCCTTAATCTCCTGCGGAATGGTAACACCCTGGGCCTTCGCTGCGTCCTCGTTGATGACGTAGCTGTACTTCACAGCCTTCTCAACAGGCATCGTGGCCGGATCCTCGCCGTCGCGCAGGATGCGGATAGCCATCTCGCCGGTCTGCTTGCCCAGCTCCTTGTAGTCAATGCCGATGGTGGCCACGGCGCCACCCTCAACGGTGCCTGCTTCAGCAGCGATTACCGGGATCTGCTTTGCCTCAGCAGCCTGGACGAGGGAGGAGATACCGGAGACAACCATGTTGTCCGTAGGGACGTAGAACGCATCTACATCACCGATAGCTTCAACAGCCTGCGGGATTTCGTTGACGGAGGTCACGGTCTGGGTAACAATCTCCCAGCCGCGCTTCTTGGCCTCTTCCTGAGCAGCTTTCACCTGGATTTCAGAGTTGACCTCACCAGAGGAGTACACGATGCCGAGCTTCTTGGTGTCCGGCACCAGCTTGGACACCAAGTCGAACTGCTCCTCCAGCGGCGTCTCATCAGAAGTGCCCGTGGCGTTGCCACCAGGAGCATCCATGGAGTCCACCAGCTGTGCCTCCACCGGGTCAGTCACGGCGGTGAACAGCACCGGTGCGTCCGTGACGTTCTGCACAACTGCCTGTGCAGCAGGTGTAGCTACTGCCAGGACGGCATCCAGCTTGGCGGTAGCAAACTGCTGGGAGATGGTCAACGCGGTGGCCTGCTCGCCGTTAGCGTTCTGCTCATCCCACGTGACCTCGATGCCGGCCTCTTCGAAGGCTTCCTTGAAGCCTGCAGTTGCGGCGTCGAGAGCTGGGTGCTGAACCAGCTGGTTGATACCGATGGTGTAGGAGCCGTCCTTGCCACCAGCGTTATCGCTGGAATCGCTGGAGCAACCAGCCAGGGCCAGGGTTGCCGCCGCAACAGTGGCGGTCACGGCACGGGAAAATGTGCGTTTGAACATGAGTGAGCCTTCCGGTTCGTGGTCTACCGCCTTCATCGCGGAATGACGTAGACCCTAGCCCAGAACCTGTGTAATTCATGCAAAAATCGAAGAATTTTATACAGTTTTATGGAAAAACTGGGTTTTAGGAGTTATCGCTCCACGTCTTCGTCTTGGCAAAGAAGAACGCCACCACGACGCCCACTGCCAACACGCCGGCGGGCAGCAGGAGGGAGTGGCTCATAGCCACCGCGAGGGGTGCCCGGGCTACTTGTGCCGACATCATCGCCGCGATCGCCGCCGAACCGATCACCGCACCTACCTGTCGCAGCGTGTTGTAAATGCTCGAACCGGCCCCGGCCAGCGCCGGATTGAGGTTCCGCGTGGCAATCATGGACAGCGGACCCCACATCATGGCATTGCCCAGGCCGTAGAACACGGAAATCAGCAGCATCCAGTTCGGATCAATGTCCGGATGCGTGATCAGCGCCGATGCCCCGATACTCGCCGCCGTCACCGCAAGCCCAGAGATAGCGATCGGCTTCGGGTCCCGCGTATTAGTTAATTTGCCTATGCGCGATGACAGCGCCCCCGACACCACCCCCGACGGCAGAATCAGCAACGCTGCCTGAGTGGGTGTCAGCCCTTGGACCTGCTGCACATAGATCATCCACGGAATGGCAAAAGTGGATACCCCAAAGCCGACGCAGGCGATGGTGAGGGAGGCGAGGGTGAAATTATGGTCGTCGAAAAGCGAAAGGGGCACGAGTTGATCGCGCGTGGTGCGTGACTGCCACACCATGAAAACAGCGAGCAACACAAGACCCACGACGATGAGACCGATCGCGCGATAGTCCCAGCTGAGTTCCTCACCTTCCTGGATGCCGAAGATGAGGCAAAACATGCCGGCCGCGGACATGGCCACGCCGAGCCAGTCCAGTCGGCGTGCTGTGAGCGGGAGCGTGGGCACGTTCTTGGCTGCGAGGAACAGGCCGATGATGCCCACAGGCACATTAATGATGAAGATCCACTCCCAGCCGCCCAGATCAACGACGAATCCGCCGAGGAGTGGACCGACGACCGTGGCCACGCCCGCCGTGGCGCCCCACACGCCCATGGCGGTGCCACGCTGCATGGGTGGGAACGTGCGGATCATCACCGACATCGTTTGAGGTGACAGCATTGCTCCGCCGAGCCCCTGGAATGCGCGCGCAATGATGAGGAGTTCCACTGTCCCCGCGAGGCCACAGGCGAGAGACGCCAGAGTGAACACCGCCAGGCCCGCCAGATAGAGAACCTTCGGCCCGAAGCGGTCGCCCAACCTGCCGGTGATGAGCAGCGGCACCGCGTACGCCAGCAGGTAAGAGCTGTTGACCCAGATGACCTCGTTGTAGCTGGCATCCAAATCGGCTGAGATGGCGGGGATGGCCACCGCCACGATCGTCGAATCAACGAGGATGATGAAGAATCCGAGCATCATCGACCACAGCGCCGGCCACGGGTTGTTTGTCTGCGTCACACTCACTCCTTGCTGCCGCTGCTACCTGTCAGCGGGTTCTGACGGGGGAAATGTACCCCCTTTGCGGGCGGGAGTCGAGTGGCGCGAAAGCGCGGGGCCGGAGGCAGCCCCGCACCAGTTTTACGGCAGCAGTGCCTTGATCTGCTTCTGAATCTCCTCCACGAACTGCGGGTTGAAGAAGGCGAAGCCACCGATCAGTGCCGCGATGGCGGCCAGCACACCGAAGAAACCGAGCACGCCCTTGGCTGCAGGGGAGGAGCCTTCGCCCAGGGTGTCCTGCCCGGAGCCTGCGCCGGTGGTCTTCACGGGGAGGAAGACGTCAGTCTTGGCGTCGGTGGTGATGCGCAGGCGGGCGTCTGCAGGAGCATCGGCTGGGACAGCCAGGGTGACGGTAGCCGTGCCGGCTTCACCGAGGCCTGCTTCGCCGAGGTCGGGGTTGATGGGGGAGGAGGCCTCCGCCAGGTTCTTGCCGTCAGCGTCCTCGAGGGCGACGGTGACCGTGGTGGCGGTGTCATCCTGCGTGTAGATGAGGGAGGACAGGTTGATCGTGTTGTCCTCACCGGCCGTTAGTGGTTCATCCAGCTTGACGCCCACTGCGGACTGGCCGCGGGGTGCCTTCTCTTCGTCGCTCTTGAGATACTGGATGAAGGCATCGACGTCCACAAGCCCAATGTTGGTCATCGGGGAGCCCTTCTTGAAAGCGTCGAAGCTGTCGCCGCCACCGAGGAGGAAGGTGGAGCCAGCGATGACGTAGTCTTTCTCCGGAGCCAGCGGCTTGCCGTCAATGATCACCGAGGTGATGCGGTTGCCGTGCTCAGCATCCGGATTGTAGGTGTAGGACACGTTGTTGGACAGGCCGAGCGCCAGGCGCGGGCGGTCAGCGCCCGGCTTCCACTGCTGCTCGAGGGCTTCCTTGAAGTCTGCGCCCTTGATGGTCTTGTAGGAGTTCTCGTTGCCAAACGGCTGGACGGAGAAAGCCTGCTGGTAGGTGACGTCGCCGGCTGCCAAATCGTCGCGCACGCCACCAGCGTTCATTACACCGATGTCGGGCGTGACGTTGGAGTTCGCCGCGATCGACCACTTTGCGGCCTCAGCCAGCAGGTTGTTGAGGGAGGATTCCACACCACGGTTGGAGCCAGAATCTTTACCCTCGTTCTTGCCGCGCGTGAAGGCCTGATCGATGGTGGCAACCTGCTTCTCGCCCTCCGCCTTGGCTTCTTTTTCAGCTGCGTCGACGATGGCGGCGATCTCCGGGTACTTCGTATCGCACGCAAGAATCGTTGCATTATCGACGACCTTCGCCTCATCCACCGTCACCTTCTTCGTCGCACGGTCGATGCTCAGGTCCACGTTGGCAAAGCCCTGAGAGTACTGGCCTGCCTGCAGAACAACCGGGGTGTCAGTGCCAGTCGGGTTGACGTAGGCGTGGGTGTGGCCGAGGAATGCAACGTCGACGTTCTGGAACTTGTCCGGGGTGATGTCACCGGCGTGGACGAGAGCCACAACGACGTCTGCTTCACCGGATTCCTTGAGCTTTGTTGCCACTGCGTTGGTGGTGGCTACCGGATCATTCCAGGTAATGCCGGCGATGCCGTCGGGGCTCACCAGATTCGGCATATCGGCGGTAACGGTGCCGATGAAGGCCACCTTCACGCCGTCGAGTTCCTTCACCTCGTACGCCTTGGTGCCCTTGACGGTCGCAGTGTTTGCAGCCAGGTAAGAGAACTGAGCATTGGGGATCACGCGGTCCGACAGGTCAGCAGCACCCTTGTCGAATTCGTGGTTACCCACCGCGGAGACCTCCAAACCCATGGTGTTGAGGACGTCGATCGTGGGGGCGTCGTCAAGCAGCATTGCTTCAAACGGGCCGGCGCCGATGTTGTCGCCCGAAGAGGTGAAGATGTGCGCGTCGCCGAACAGCTCCGCTTCCTTGTCGATGGCGCACTTCAAACGTTCCGCGCCGGGGACCGAATTCTCAGGCTTGCGGGAGTCCTCTTTGTACTGGAAGCGACCGTGAAAGTCGGTGATGTTGGAAATGGAGATCTTAGCTGTAGTCTCGTCGGCCGACGCAACAGGGACGGTCAGTGCAGTGACGGACAGTGCGCTGATCGTCGCGGCTGCGACGGTGGCACGCAGGGAACGGAAGCTCATGCGGAAAACCTTTGGTCTAGGGGGATTAACAGGTCAACCACAGACGCTAAGAACGCAAAGTATCCCGGGAGTGAATCTGACGTGACACTTCCATGAAAAACCGGCCCGCAGGTTGCGGGCCGGTTGAATCACGTCAGAACGGGGTATTTACACGCCGTCAGTCTCCTGCGGGTCGCCGTCAGCGTCCGCCTTGGTCTCGTGGCGGGTGCCCGGCTTGTGCTCTGGCGGAGCGTAGATGGAGTACAGCTTCGCCGGCACGGAACCTTCATTGGTGAAGTTGTGCCACTTGCCGGACGGCACGAATGCCGCCCAGTCGGGGCCGACAACCTGGTCAACTTCCAGGTCATCCTTGCTCGGGCCGATCATGGCACGGAGCTCACCGGCTTCGAGGCGCAGGAACTGGTCGTGGCCACCGTGGATCTCAGCGCCAATCTCGCCTCCTGGCGGAATGGTCATGACGGTGAGCTGGAGGTACTCGCCGGTCCACAGGGTGTCACGGAAAGCCTCGTTGTCCAGGGTCGCCTTCTCAATGTCGACGACGTATGGGTTCGGTCCTTGGTCGTTATCAGTTGCCATGGTGTCCTCCTTAGGTGACGAATAATCAGGCACCTCCCATGGTAGTCCCGTTTCCACTCTTAGGAGCCGAAAAATATTCTGCAGGTATCGTGCGGGCATGAGCAATGACAACGTCCCTGAGCGCATCAAGCAGGCCGACTCGCGCCTGGCGCACATCACCCGCGCGAACGACACATGGGAAGAGGTGGGGGATCGCCTGGAGGAGGATTGGGCGCAGTTACGCACGCTCATTGAGTACTACGAGTCGCAGTGGGGCGCGGACATGGAGCAGTACCCGCTTGCCCCGTACGGCGTGCTGTCGGAGGACGGCGTGTGGAATGAGATGGGGCGTTTCTACGAGGCAATGAAGGAGATCCGGGACGTGTCCACCCGCATCGTGCGCGAATATGAAGGCGACTACGAAGGCGACGCCTAGAGTACGTTCGCTGCCTCTTCCACGGCGCGCTCGTCGCTGAGCTTCGCCTCCACGTCCGGGGTGACTTGCTCCTCAACAGTGCTCACAGCGTCCTGGTTACCCACTTCTTGTGGCGCGGCCGGCTTAATACCGAAGAACGTGTCCAGCCCCTTCACGTTGAATTGCGTGGCCATGTAGCGCGAGTTGTTCGAGGTGTTCCACTGTGACACCACGAGGTCAAGGTTGTCCAAGGTGGAGCCGGGAACGATATAGCCGCCGTAGAGCTGCGTGAAGTTGTTTTCATTCTGTGTGCCATACCAGCCGCGTTTACCGGCGACCACAGCGTGGGCAGGTGTAATCGCGTTCCAATCGGTCGCGATGGTGGGGGAGATGCGCACTTCAATCGAGGCGGTTCGCTCGTTGAACATCGCCAGCACCCAGTGGCCTTGGATGTAGCGCAGGGACATTTCGCCGGCACGGACGTTGTCGCTCAGAATCGGAACCAGGTCGCCGCCCCACGTTCCGGTGCGCGGGTTGAAACGCTCCCACCGCGCCGGGCTCGCAATATCAGCCTCACGGAACCGCGACAGATACACCGGGTGGTTGCGCTTAAATTCAGAGGACACCACGTAGATGTACCCGTCTGGCCCCATCTCCCAGCTGATCAGGTTGCCCATCCCATCAAGGTGGTTCGCGGGGCTTTTGCTTATCGACGTCCACCTCGCACCCCCGTCCACCGACCTCCAGATCTCCGTCTGCAGCACGTTGCCGATGCCTCGGTTCCACATGCCCTGCATGTATAGAGTCCCGCCTAGGTTGATCACGTCGGAAGGGATGAGGGTGAGGCCGTTGTCGTGGTGGTAATCGACGAGCTGTTGGACCTTGTCGCCGCGGTTAAGCGGAGCGATGAAGCGGATGCGGCCGTTCTCATCGCGCACGGCGCGGACCCCGACGGGGCTGAGCCACTCACCTTGACCGAATCCGGGACCGGTAAAGGAATCGCCGAAGATGACGCCGAATTGTTTGCCTAGTTCTTCCCCGATTCCCAGTGGCACCATGATGCCCAGGTCCACTGCGCCAAGCCCCACGACGTGCTGGTGCCTGCCCAGCAGATCTCCGATGAGCTTGACGGTGAGGCCCTCGCTGATGGTCTTCGGGGTGTTGTTTCGGTGGTGGGGCACGGAGCTGCCCGGGAAACCGGAGCTGCCGGAACTCAACTGCGCGAAACCTGAGCTTTGGGCCTGCGCGGTCGGCATACTCACGGCGCTGGCAGCCAGTGTGACGGTAAGGACGGCTCCCGCCAAGCAGGAAAAAGGGGTGTGCAGGCGCTGAGGCATGGTGGGGACAGCTCGTTTCTATGTGAGGTGCGAGTTTTCTGGAGAGACTCTAGCAAGGACCAACGGTGGCGACCCGTTAATCGGTGGCGCGGTGGCGTCCGGCGTTGGTGCCTCTGTCAGAGTGATCGCGTTGGGCGCGGCGCAGGCGGGCTTTCTCCACCTCGGAGAGTTCTTCTTCCAGTTCTTCAGGTTTTTCTGGCGGGGCGACGGTGGTGGGGGTGTCCACAGTGCGCGCGGCACCCGTCGGCTTGGGCTGGTCTTCTGGGGCGACGGCGGCTGTACTATCCACGGTCACCGCCATCGTCCCATCCCCGAACTCATACACGTGGAACGCCTCGGGGGCGGGTATCTCCGTTACAGGGAGCGAGGGAAGATGCCGCAGTGTCTTGGCTGTGGAGTGGCGGGCAACATCTAAGGTCACAGCCCCATCGATGAGCATGGCACGAGCGAGGATCGGGGCGGGATCGCTGGTGAGTGTTTCCAGTAATACCCGCACCTCGGCACTGTCCTGCTCGCTGAGCGTGCCTAGGACACGGCCATCGCAGGTGACTACGACAGTGTCCTCATGCGTGCTCAGTTCCACCAACCATTGGCCGGGGGACATGCGCAGTATTTCCGCCTCGGTGTATTCACCGGTTGTCACGTCGACCAAGATGTGCTCGTCGGCACTGATTCCTCCCGAAGGCAACACGCCAGCGCCGTCTGCTGGATTGTTCCGGGGCACCACAAACTGGGGAAGGGCGAGGTGCACGGTGACGTCGTAGGTCCCCGTGAACCGGTCGAGTGCAAAGGTCGCTTGCGCAGTGGGGATGAAGCCACACTCGTGGATGACGTCCGTCAGGGCATAGTCAGTGCGGGTTGCCGCGTCGATCTCCCCGATGATGGCGCCGAAGGCGAGTGGCCAGCGCACCCGCCACGTGCCAGTTAGGGGGTATGGTTCAAGCTCCACGGAGGTGGCCAGGTTGTGTTCGGGACCGGCGGCGGTGGAGATGTGCTCAAAAAGAGTTGCCTGAACGGTGTTGCCCACGCGCACGTTCACGCCATTGCCCAAAGCGGCAGGGGTGAGTGGGTATCGAGGGGTGGGCTCCATGAGGAACCACTTTAGTCCGATGTGCCGTGGCCCGGCACAGTCGCAGAGCGCACAAAACTGCCAAAAGTGTTGCAAATGTTTCTAAAGTGACTAAAGTTATTCGAGTTATCGCGTTATTTTCCCAACGCAAAGGAATCTCTTGCAGATGATGCTGATGCTCAAGCGTCCCCGCACGTCCCGTATTGCCGCACTCGCCGGCGCTGGTCTTTTGGTCGCCTCGGCCTTAAGTTGTGGCGTTCCTGCTGCGTCTGCCGCGCCGGGTAACTCGTCGCTGCCACACATCCAGGTTCCCAACCTTGTGAGCCCTCTCGGTCAACCGACGCCGGAGGTTCAGCGCGCCGTCACCGATTTTGCCAACCAGCCGTGGGTGCCGGTGCAGGTGCGCGATGCACTGTTGCAGGGTCTGGCCTTCGCCGCCGGCACTGGTGAAATTGGTGGCCCGCCGCTTCCGGATAGTGCGCCGCATTTCCGTCAGGCTTTCTGGCCAACGGTGTCCCCGCATTGCATGGGGCCGGGGATGAACTCTACGGGAACTGCTATCGCCGTGCCGGGACCTGCTGATTTGCCTGTCCCGGCACCCAAGGCGGGGCAGGCCACGTTCGTCTTCACCGCACTGGGCACGCAGCCGGCTGCACGCGAGCAAGGGCAGATGCACGTGTACTGGGTCAACCTGGGCACTTTCCGCACGGGTGTAACGCCACTCCAGACCAACGGGATTAACCCAACAGGACCGGCAACTCTGTCTGGGGTTGCGGACACTGGGTCCGGCACGATCCTCGCGGTGGTTGCCGGTTCAGTGAATACAGGCGGCAAGAGCTGCGGGTTCGCACCCACGGCACTGGCGGCGAAAGTCAAGTAATGGCCATGAGCAACGGTTACGAGAGGGGAGACACGATGACTGTGGACCTTCACCCGGTGAAGCAAGAGACATTTGACATGAGCTCTAAGACCAACACGGACCCGAAGGGGTATCTCCGTGAGGTGGACACGTTCAAGGTCACGGATTTCGGCCTGTACATGGCGCGCGGGGCGAATCACCCGAAGTTCGGCTACCTCGAGAGTTGGTTGCTGCCCAAGCTGAATCTGCGCGCCAACATTTTCCACTTCCGTGAAGGAGTGGAAGCGGAGCAGGACTACTACTTTGACATCGCGGAGATTGATATCCAGGGCAAAGTGTGGCGCACGCGCGACCTCTACGTTGACCTGGTGATGGTGCAGGGGGAGGCCATCGATGTGCTTGATATTGATGAGCTCGCCGCCGCCACCTCCGCCGGCTTAATCAGCGCGGAAGACGCGGAGAAGGCCATTGACGCCACGCTCAACGCGGTGGAGGGCATCACCCGCCACGACGATGATGCGATGGAGTGGCTCCGAGCCCAGGGCATCGAGTTGACGTGGGCTGACCAAGTGGAACTCATGCCAGTCGCATAGACTGCGCTGAGAAAACCACTCTCCGAAAGGTTGGCTCATGGCCGGAGGCCTACTTGCACTGCTTGACGACGTCGCCCTGATCGCCCGCACCGCCGCCTCCAGCGCGGACGACGTTGCAGCTATGACAGCAAAAACATCGGCCAAAGCTGCCGGTGTTGTTATTGATGATGCTGCCGTTACCCCGCAGTACGTCACAGGGGTGACACCGGCGCGTGAGCTGCCGATGATCTGGAAGATCACCAAGGGCTCGCTGCGCAACAAACTGATCTTCATTCTCCCGGTGGTGCTCCTGCTTAACGCGGTTGCGCCGTGGGCACTCGTCCCCATCCTGATGCTGGGTGGGGCGTATTTGTGTTTTGAGGGGGCGGAGAAGATCGTCGATAAGCTTCTGCATGATGCGGAAGAACAAGCTGACCGTGCCGTCAACCGCGACGCGGAAGATGAGGACACCCTGGTCAAACGTGCCGTGACCACGGACCTGATCCTCTCGACGGAGATCATGATCATTGCCCTCGACGAAGTGGCGGACCAGCCGTTGTGGATGGAGTTCGCCGTGCTTGTTGCCGTGGCCCTGTTCATCACGGCGGCGGTGTACGGCGCGGTGGCGTTGCTGGTGAAGATCGACGATATTGGGCTCGGCATGATCGACCGTGGCCATGCTCCGGCGGTGGGCAGAGGCCTGGTCAAGGGTATGCCGTACGTGTTGCAGGCGATCGGCATCATCGGCACAGTGGCCATGCTGTGGGTCGGTGGGCACCTGATCATCCGTGGGCTGCACGAGGTGATTGGGTGGCACTGGCCGCATGATGTGCTGCAGCGTGGCGCGGAAGCCGTTGGTGGGGGAGCAGCCGGCTGGTTCGTGGACACCGGCGGGTCCCTCGTAGCGGGCCTGATGACAGGTTTTCTTGTGCTCTGCGTTGTGGAAGGCGTGCGAAAGATCGCGCATAAGAGCAAGGCGGAGTAGGGTTTAACCGTTCAAGGCCTGCCCGCGCGTGAGCGGGAGGCACATCCCACGCAAAAGGAGAGCGCGTGTCCCACCCAGAGTTCCGCAATGTAGCCATCGTCGCCCACGTTGACCACGGCAAAACCACCCTCGTCAACGCAATGCTGGAGCAGTCCGGCGTCTTCGGTGATCACGGCGAACACGGCGACCGTGTCATGGACTCCGGTGAGCTTGAATCGGAGCGCGGCATCACGATTTTGGCGAAAAACACCGCCATCCGCCGCCAAGGTGCCGGCAAGGACGGCCGCGACCTGGTGATCAACGTGATTGACACCCCGGGCCACGCCGACTTCGGCGGTGAGGTTGAGCGCGGCCTTTCCATGGTCGACGGTGTTGTCCTGCTTATCGACGCCTCCGAGGGCCCCCTCCCACAAACCCGCTTCGTCCTGGGCAAGGCCCTGGAAGCGAAGAAGCCGGTGATCATCTGCGTGAACAAGACGGACCGCCCGGATGCGCGTATCGACGAAGTCGTGGAAGAAGCCCAGGACCTGCTGCTGGAGCTCGGTGCTGGCTTGGAGGATCCGGAGGCTGCCGAGGCCGCTGAGAACCTGCTGGAGCTGCCGGTGCTCTACACCTCCGGCCGTGCGGGCCGCGCCTCTCTGGAAAACCCGGGTAACGGCTCACTGCCCGACAGCGAAGATCTGCAGCCGCTTTTCGACGTCATCTACGACGTCTTGCCTGAGCCCTCTGCCGACATTGACGCCCCCTTCCAGGCGCAGGTGACCAACCTGGACTCCTCCTCCTTCCTGGGCCGTATCGCGCTGATCCGCGTGTTCCGTGGCTCCGTGAAGAAGGGCGACAACGTTGCCTGGGTCCATTACGACGAGGACGGGGAGCAGCACGTCAAGAACGTCCGCATCGCGGAACTCCTGGTCACCGAGGGGCTTGAGCGTGTTCCGGCGACCGGTGAGGTCGTGGCCGGTGATATCGCCGCCGTGTCTGGCATCGACGAGATCATGATCGGTGACTCCCTGTGTGACCCGAACAACGTGGAACCGCTGGACCGCATCAAGATCGATGACCCGGCGATCTCCATGACCATCGGCGTGAACACCTCCCCGATGGCCGGCCGCGGTGGCGGCGACAAGCTCACCGCCCGCCTGGTCAAGGCGCGTTTGGATCAGGAGCTCATCGGTAACGTGTCCATCAAGGTGCTGCCCACGGATCGTCCGGATGCGTGGGAAGTCCAGGGGCGCGGTGAGATGGCGTTGACGGTGCTGATTGAGACGATGCGTCGTGAAGGCTTCGAGCTCACCGTGGGCAAGCCACAGGTGGTGACGAAGGAGGTCGACGGCAAGACCTACGAGCCGTATGACCACATGATCATCGATACCCCGGCCGAGCACCAGGGCGCCGTCACCCAGCTCATGGCTAACCGCAAGGGCCAGATGACAGCCATGGGCAACGCCGGCTCCGGCGACTGGGTCCGTATGGAATTCGACGTCCCGTCGCGCGGCCTCATCGGCTTCCGCACGACCTTCCTCACCGAGACCCGCGGCGCCGGTATCGCGAACTCTTACTCCATCGAGCACCGCCCGTGGGCCGGCGAGATCAAGGGTCGCCCCACCGGCTCCCTCGTCGCAGACCGTTCCGGCCAGGTCACCGCCTACGCGCTGCAGCAGCTCTCTGACCGCGGTGAGTTCTTCGTCGAGCCCGGCGCGGAAACCTATGAGGGGATGGTCGTCGGCGCGAATAGTCGTGATGAGGATATGGACATCAACATCACGAAGGAGAAGAAGCTCACCAACATGCGCGCGGCGTCCGCCGACACGACGGTGACTCTGGCCAAGGCGAAGACTCTCTCGCTCGAAGAGGCCATTGAGTTCTGTGACGACGACGAATGCGTCGAGGTCACCCCCAACGTCATGCGCGTGCGCAAGCTGATTCTGGGAGCCACGGAACGCGGTCGCGCCCGCTCCCGTGCGAAGCAGTTGAATAAGTAAGCATGAAGGGAGCACTTCGCCTATCGACGATCCCCCTTCTCCTCGTCCTTTCCGCCTGCACCGCTAACCCCGGTCCACCGCCGATTGTGGAGGAGGAGACGACCACCACCTCGACTACTGCGCCCGCCCCGGCGGAGCGTTCTGAGGTCCGCGTGGGGGTCGCGCCACTGCGCAATGGCTTCAACCCGCATCTGGCTGCGGATGAGAATGCCACGGTGAATGACATTGCGGAGCTGACCCTTCCCAGTCCTTTCATGCGTGGCCCGGAGGGGGAGTGGCTGCTCAACACCAATGTGGCGGAGAGCGCTGACCTAGTTCCGGACACGGAGCAGATGACGGTGCGCTACCAGATCAATCCCGCCGCCCAGTGGTCGGATGGCAGCCCGCTCACCGGCGCGGATTTTGTGTACTTGTGGCGCGGCATGGTGTCCACCCCAGGCACGGTCGCCTCAGCTGCGTACCGCGCTATCAGCGACATCCGGGTGAGTGGTTCCGGTAAGACCGTCGACGTGGTGTTCGCGGAGCCGGTGCAGGAGTGGCAGTTCCTGTTCACGCACCTCCTTCCGTCGCACCTGCTGGATTCTGGGGCGAGCGATTTCGCCACTGCCCTTGCCAGCACTATTCCTGCTTCTGCTGGCCGCTACATGGTGAATTCCGTGGATCAGGCCGCGGGCGTCATCGTGTTGAACCGGAATGACAGGTTTTGGGGGGAAGGTCCGGCGGGGATCGATATCCTCACCCTCGCCGCCGCGCGTTCGACGGATCAGGTGGCGGATCGTCTCCGCTCCGGCCAGTACGCCTTTGTGGATCACGTGCCGGGGGAGACCTCCCTGGACACGTACTCTCTCATCCCAGACACCCAGGTGGAGATGCGGGAAGGCCCGCGCGAACTCGGCGTGACCATGTCTGTTGATTCGCCGGTCCTTGGGGAACTCGCCGCGCGTGAAGCTCTGACGTCGCTTATCGACGTCCCCCTTATCTCCCGCATCGCCTCCGGCCGCACCTCCACCCCTGTTGAGTCTTCTCGCGCCGCTTCTGCTGACCCGGCGGAGTCCGCCGCCGCGATTCCTGCGACTCAGAAACGGCCGCTGCGGATTGCTGCGGACCCGCGCGATAGTGAGGCGATGCCCGCGGCGCGCGCCATCGTGGATGTGCTCAATGGCCACGATATTCCCGCGGAGGCTGTTGCTGCGGACATGACCGACATCGCAAAGCGTCTGCCGGGCGGTGAGATTGATGCCGTTGTTGGCTGGTCCCTGCCCACTAGTCCAAGTGCGTGGGCGAGCGCAGTTCAGTGCCCAGCCGAGGACGGCATCGTGGCCGGCAACTTGAGCGGGTTGTGCCTGCCGGAGACGGAAGCCTTGGCGACAGACATCCTTCAAGGTGACACTGACGCTAAGCAGGTGGCTGACCTATTGAAGAAGGAGGCGGTATGGCTGCCACTGCTCCGCGAGGAACACATCGTGGCAATGGGCACTGCCTTGTCTTCCCCCTCCCGCATTGATGAACCTGATGCACGTCTAACCGCAGCCCCTGCTTGGGTACTTAAGAGCCCGGCAGGCAACCTCGAGAAGGAGACCGAACATGTCCCGTGATCTCACAGGTTTCAGAGTCGTGGCTGTCCACGCCCACCCGGATGATGAGTCCCTGTTCACCGGTGGCGCCCTTGCCTCCTTGGCACGCCGTGGTGCAGATGTCCTCGTGGTCACCTGCACACTGGGTGAGGAGGGAGAGGTCATCGGGGAGCGCTACCAACACCTTGTCAATGACCACGCCGACCAACTCGGTGGGTTCCGCATCCACGAGCTGAACGCGGCCCTGGACATCCTGGGTGTGCGTGGGGAATTCCTCGGCGGCGCTGGCATGTACCGCGATTCGGGCATGGCGGGCTCACCCGCAAGCCGGAACCCCAAGGCTTTTGTGAATTCAGGCCAGCGCGCCGTCGACGACCTCGTGGCGGTGTTTGAGCGTGAGCGCCCCCACTTGGTGATCACCTACGACCCCAACGGTGGTTACGGACACCCCGACCACATCCGTGCCCATGAGATCACCCATGCCGCAGCTGAACGCGTGGACATCCCGCGCATCCTGTGGTCAGCGCTTCTGCGCAGCGAGCTTGACGGGATGATCCCCACCCATATCCCCGCCGGCTGGACCCAGCCGAAGCCCGGCGAACTTGACGCCGTCGACACAGTGGACACGTGGGTGGAAATGGACGACGCCACCTACGCCGCCAAAACCGACGCGATGCGCGCCCACGCCACCCAGATCTGGATCGCAGACGGCTCCGTGTCCACCACCAACCCTCACGCCGCTTTCGCCACCGCACCTGATCCCACCGTGGTCACCTACGCACTGTCCAACCTCATCGCCCAACCCATCCTGCGCCGCGAACACTACTGCGTCGGCGCGGGCCTTCCGCTGGAACCCGGCGCGGACATCGCCAGCGGAATCCTCCGATGAACCCCCAGCCACAGCCACGCACCGACTTCACACCCGCAGAAGCTCGCGCTGGCATCACCTGGCTCAGCGTCGGCGCACTGGTGGCGCTGCTGGTGGAGGTCGGTTCCCTCGACGTGCTCTGGGGGATTCCGGCCATTATCGCCGCCTGGGTGTTGGGTGGAGTGGGGACGAAGACGGGGAGACTGTGGTCGCAGAAAAGCATCATTGCTTTCGTACCCACCTTGACGTGGCTGGTGGGCCTCGTACTGCTCTACATCGGGCCCGAAGTGACCCGTGAGCTGCTGCGCACCCACCATATTCAGGCGCTGCTCTTGCCTGTCGCGGGTACGGCGGGAGGCATTTGGCCCTTACTGCGAGCCAAGTGACATACTGGACCCAACCGATTAAAACCGGAGGAGACCCCTTGACCTACATCATCGCTGAACCATGCGTTGACGTGCTCGACCGTTCATGTGTGGAGGAATGCCCCGTCGACTGCATCTATGAGGGCAAGCGCATGCTCTACATTCACCCCGACGAATGCGTGGACTGTGGCGCCTGCGAACCTGCCTGCCCCGTCGAAGCCATCTTCTATGAAGACGACCTTCCCGATGAGTGGAACGACTACTACGACGCCAACGTCGCATTTTTCGACGACCTTGGCTCCCCAGGTGGCGCCGCCGCCGAAGGCCCTTACGACTTCGACCACCCCTTCGTGGCCGCGTTGCCACCGATGAACCAGGAGTAGGACATGGGCCCGCGCCAATCGCTCAGCCAGGTCTTGCCGGACTTCCCGTGGGACACCATCGCCGACGTGAAGGCGCGCGCCGCGTCCCACCCTGACGGCCTCGTGGACCTATCCGTGGGCGGGCCCGTTGACCCCGTCCCGCCGCCTATCCAGCTCGCACTGGCGGAAAACTCAGCCGCGCCGGGGTACCCACAAACCACCGGTACGCCTGAACTGCGGGAGGCGATCGTCTCCGCGCTGACGCGTCGCTTCGGCATTGAAGGGCTGAGCGAGAACGCTGTGTTGCCCACCATCGGGCTAAAAGAAGTCGTGGCGTGGTTGCCCACGATGCTGGGGCGGCGGGGGCAGACCGTTGTGATTCCGGAGGTCGCGTACCCCACCTACGAAGTCGGCGCGCTCATTGCTGGGTGCAACGTTGTGCGTTGCGACGATCCCTCCCAAGCCCCTCGCGACACCGCCCTCGTCTTCCTCAATTCCCCCTCCAACCCGACCGGTGCCGTGGCCTCTGTGGAGCAGCTGCGCGCCTGGGTCGCGTTTGCGCGGGAGACCGGTGCCATCATCGCCTCCGATGAGTGCTACCTGTACCTCGGGTGGTCCGTTGAGCCGGTGTCGTTGCTGCACCCGTCTGTGACGGATGGTGATAACACTGGGCTGTTGGCGCTGCACTCCCTGTCTAAGACGTCCAATATGGCGTCCTACCGGTGCGGCATGGTCTTCGGCGACGAGGCACTGGTGCAGGAGCTTCTGGAGGTACGCAAGCACACCGGCCTCATCGTCCCCGGACCGATCCAACACGCCATGGTTGCTGCACTGGAGTCCGACATGCATGAGGAGATGCAGCGCTCCACCTACGCCATGCGGCGCCTTGAGTTGCTCAAAGCTCTTCCCACGGCTGGCTTCACCGTCGACTATTCGGATGCGGGCCTCTACCTCTGGGCACGCCGCGATGGCATGGATGCTCGCCAGGCCCTCGACTGGCTCGCCGAACGCGGCATCCTCGCTGCCCCCGGTGATTTCTACGGTCCTGCCGGCGCCCAGCATGTCCGTATCGCCCTGACAGCGACCGATGAGCGCATCGCCGCCGCAGCTGCTCGCCTGGGTTCCTAAAACACGCCCAACAAGCGTGGGGTTTCGGCAGGCTGTGTCTCACGGAGTAAGATTGCCGGGAGTTTAACGCGCCCTAAACAACCCGGCTTAAACAACCCGGACTGAGGAGAGATGCATGGTGGATGCGGTTTCGTCGTCGCCCGGGAAAGCGAGGAAAGCGGGGACGATCGTTGATAGTGCCCGCGAGTTCATCAAGTTCGGCATCGTGGGTGGCTCGGGTGTGCTGGTGAACCTGCTCGTGGTGTTCATCGCCACGAAGAGTTTCAGCGTCGGGTGGGGCATCCATGAGAATGATGTATTTTTCAACCTCTTTGGCACCCGGTGGAATATTCGTTGGTACCACGTGATCATGACGATCGCCTTCGTCGTGGCTAACACCTGGAATTACCAGTTGAACCGCTCATGGACGTTTAAGAATGTGCCAAAGCGGTCCTGGTTGCGCGGGTTTTTCCCTTTCCTGACCACGGGCATCGTGGCATTTGTGGTCAGCCAAACGGTGGCGACATTGCTGATGAACCCGACATCGCCGATCGCGCTGCCGGATCACATCTTCGATGGCTCCACCGGCCTGCGCACCAAGTTCTACTGGTCCGCAGGTATCTCGACGTTGGTGGCTATGCCCGTGAACTTCATCATCAACAAGCTCTGGACTTTTGGGCGCCCCAAAGTCATCCGTATTGAAACGGTTGAAACGGTTTAAACGGTCTAAACAGCACGTTCAACGCGCCCCATTCGCTGTGTTTGTTGGGCACCGCGTACCCGTTGGGTGAGCGCCAGATGGGTTGAGGGCCGATCGTGTCCACTCGGCCGCGGCGCACAACACCAGGGTCGTCGTCATTGGTGCCGTTGTGGTAGCGGCAGAGGGGGACGAGGTTAGCAATGTTCGTCTCACCACCATGTTTCCACGCCTTGATGTGGTGGATGTCGCAGTTATCTGCACCATGCCGGCACCCAGGCACCGGACACACCGGCATCACAGCCTTAGCTAGGTCCCGCTGCTTCTGGTTGGCAAAGCGCTGCGTCCGGTAGAGATTCACGGCGCCTTCCTGCGGGTGGAACAGCGCTACCTCAAGCTCGGCACCGTGGTACTTGGCCAGGTAGTGCGCACCGGTGATGGTGGTGCCGTCGGTAAGCCCGAGCACAGTCTCGTCGCCCTCGCCCCGCAAGATGCGCACAAACGACGGCAGCGGAATAACCACCAGCGGACGGGGAGCCGCGGGAGGAACCCCGGAGCCTTCGCCACGCAAGAGCTCCAAGAGAGGGACGACCATCTGCTCCGCGGCCGGCTTCGCCGGATCGATGTGTGAGAGCAGCGCATGCTCCAAGTCCGCCATATCGCGCGCCGGGGCAATCAGCGTCATGCCGCCCATTTCCTCGCGCGGAGTGTGGAATCGCACTTGCGGCTTCGGTTTCGGGGGCTTTGGGCGGGGGATGAGGCGGTCGGCGCGACGTCGTAAGGCCTCATACGTGCAATGCGACGTCAAGAGGGCGCGGCGCAGGCGCATACGCTCACCGAAGGGCTCAATATGCGCAATTCGCTTCTCGACGAACACCAGCTGCTCCACCGTAAACCCACCCGCCAACGCCTCTTCCCGGGCGAGCTTTTGCTGCTTCGGGGTGCGCGTTGGCCCCCAGTAAGCGTGGTGGACTTTGCTGAGGTCGGCGACCTGGCGTGGCGACATCCCAGCGGCGATGGCACGGTCGCGGTCAAAGCCCTCGAGGGCGGTGAGCGCGGCGCCGGAGAGGGCCTCTAGGAGTTCGTCGAATGTCATGCCTCGGACGCTATGCGGAGCGAAGTGGCCCCGCAAGCATCACGTGGCAAGGCTGTGGATAACCGTAGTGACACGTCTACAAAACGGCGTTTTATCCACAGAAACGGGCGCTGGGCTAGTTTTTGTGCAGCTCCTCATTGAGTTCCACGGCCTTGGCGCGGGTGGCTTCGACGGCACCGGTGAGGGAGTTGCGGCGGAACAGGAGACCATCCTTGCCGGACAGCTCCAGGGCTTTTACTTCTGTTCCGTCGCTGAGACGGACTTTGGTGCCGGCGGTGAGGTAGAGGCCGGCTTCGACAACGCAGTCGTTGCCAAGCGAGATACCCACGCCCGCGTTGGCGCCGAGCAGGCAGCGCTGTCCGATGGTGATGGTTTCTTTTCCGCCGCCGCTCAACGTGCCCATGATGGACGCGCCACCGCCGATGTCCGTGCCATCGCCGACAACGACGCCGGCAGAAATGCGACCTTCGACCATGGAAGCGCCGAGGGTGCCGGCGTTGAAGTTCACAAAGCCTTCATGCATGACGGTGGTGCCTTCGGCTAGGTGGGCACCTAGGCGGACGCGGTCAGCATCGCCGATGCGCACACCGGACGGCACAACGTAATCCACCATGCGTGGGAATTTATCCACGGAGTAGACCACTACCGGTCCCTTCGCAGCGAGTCGCCCCCGCGTCATCTGAAAATCGCCGACAGCGCAGGGTCCGTAATTCGTCCACACGACGTTGGACAACAGGCCGAAGATGCCGTCCATGTTCGCGCCGTGGGGGCGGATGAGGCGGTGGGAGAGGAGGTGGAGGCGCAGGTAGACGTCGTAAGCATCGACGGCCGGCTGGGTCAGATCCGCGATCGTTGTTTCCACCGCTACGCGCGCTACACCGCGCTCTTCATCAGGGCCAACCAGCGCGGCGAAACGGGCGTCAGGTTCCTCGAGGCGCTGTGTCCCCGTGGCACTAACCGCCTCCCCAACCTTGGGGGCTGGGTACCAGACGTCGAGGACGGTGCCGTCGTAGGTCAGTGTTGCTATGCCACGGGCGTGTGCAGTAGTCGGGGAAGTCATGCCCACTACTTTAGGGCGCTGCGCTTCTTCGTCAGGAGCGACAAGCCGACCAAAACGGCCGACAGGATGGTGACGGAGATGACTTGGGAGCGGGCGGAGTCGTCGAAAAGCATGAGCACGGTGAGCCCGAGCAAAGCGGCCAGAGTGACCCACGGGACCCACGTGGCGCCGCGCACGCGGACGGCGGACGAGGTTATGCGTGGGTGCAGTTTGATGAAGCTGAGCGTGATCATGATCCACGTGATAATGAGGCAGCCACCGGTGGCGGACATGATGAAGTCGATCATGCCTGGCGGGTTCCACCACTGCAGACCCACAGCGAGGAAGGCGAAGAACACGGAGATGAGCACCGAGTTCATGGGCACATTGTTGGCGTTGGTTTTAGCCATCCACTTCGGGGCGTCACCTTCGAGGGCTTGCTGGTAGGCGAGGCGGGAGGTGCCGTAGATCTGGGCGTTAAACGCAGACAGCAACGCGAGTACGATGACCACTTCCATGAACGCGGCGGCGCCCGGGATGTTGGCCATGTCGAGCACAGCGGTGAAGGGCGAGTCCGCGGCGGAATCCGCGCCATCGATGGAGGCGTAGGGCAGCAGCAGCGTGATCACGGCGACGGAGCCGAGGTAGAACACGGCGATGCGCCAGATGATGGAATTCACGGCGCGCTTGACGTTGTTGGCCGGGTTTTCGGACTCGGCGGCGGCGATGGTGACCACTTCGATGCCACCAAAGGCGAACGCGACGGCGAGAAGACCAGCGGCGATACCTGCGATGCCGTTGGGGGCGAAGCCGGATTCGCGTACATTGTCAAAGCCAACGAACCCGCTCGCTGGCAGTACGCCGAGCCACAAGAGTACGCCGATGATGAGGAAGCCCACGATCACCGCGATCTTGATCATGGCGAACCAGTATTCAAACTCGCCGAACCCCTTGACTTGGGCGAGGTTCACGGCGGTGAGAATGACAACAACGATGAGTCCCGGAATCCACTGCGGCACGTCGAACCAAGAGGCCATCATGGCGGATGCGCCGGTGAGCTCGGCACCGCACGCCATGATCAGCAGGAAGTAATACAACCATCCGAGTAGGAATCCAGCCCAGTGGCCGAAAGCCATGCGCCCGTAGGTGGCAAAAGACCCCGACGAGGGGTGCGCGGCCGCCATCTCGCCGAGCATGCGCATGACAGCGATGACGATGAGCCCGGCGATCGCGTATGCAACAAGAATCGCGGGGCCCGCCGCGCGGATGCCCACACCGACGCCGAGGAACAGGCCGGCACCCACTGCGGTGCCCAAACCCATGAGGGTGAGGTGGCGGGATTTCAGGCCGGTGCCGAGTTCGCTTGTCTGCGCCCCCATTAACCCGCAGTCGTCCCTTCCGGCTTACGCGTCCACAGGAGACCGGCGAGAGTGATGACACCGACGACGACGGCAACGGCGAACATCTGGAAACGCCCGTCCGGATCGGAGAGCATCAGCAGGATGACACCGGCGGTAAGCGCAATCATGATCCAGGGGAGGACGTTGGGTGCCCACATGCGGACATCGGTGATTTCGCCATTGTCGACGAGTTTCGGGTGCAGGCGCACAAACGACAGTGCAACGGCGATCCACAGCACGATGAGGCAGCCACCGACAGCGTTGAGCAGGAAGGCGAGCAGCCCCGGCGGGTTCCAGTACTGGAGTGCCACGGCGACGAAGCCGAAGAACACGGATACGACAACGGCGCGGACGGGAACACCGCGGTTATCGGTCTGGGCGAAGGCCGTGGGGGCGTCTCCACGCACGGCGAGGTTCTGCAGGAAGCGGGAGGAACCGTAGATCTGCGTGTTGCAGGCAGACAGTAGCGCCACGACGATGACGGCTTCCATGATGCCCACGGCACCCGGGATGTTGGCCATTTCGAGGACGGCGGTGAAGGGGGATTCAGCGGCAGAGTCGGCGCCACCGATCTGGTCGAAAGGCAGTAGCAGAATGATCAGGAGGACGGAGCCGATGTAGAACACGGAGATACGCCAGATGATGGAGCGGATCGCGGAGTGCACGCCGGCCTCTGGGTTTTCGGATTCAGCGGCAGCAACGGTGACAAGCTCAATTCCGCCGAAGGCGAATGCCACAGCCAAAAGCGCGGTAGCCACACCGGCCCAGCCGTTTGGCATGAAGCCGACTTCGCTGACGTTGGTCAGGCCAACGAAGCCCCCCGACGGCAGCAGGCCGAGCCACAGTGCCGCGCCGATGGCCAGGAAAGCAACAATGACGAGCACCTTGATCAGCGCGAACCAGAATTCGAATTCGCCGAAGTTCTTCACCGCTGCGAAGTTGATCACGGTGAAGACAGCAATGGCAGCCAGCGCCGGAATCCACGGGGAGATGCCAAACCAGTGGGCGACGATAGCGGAGGCACCGGTGATTTCAACGGCCATGATCATGATCATCATGAACCAGTACAGCCAGCCAATGGCGAAGCCGGCCCAGCGGCCAAAGGCCTGCTCAGCGTAGATGGAGAAGGTGCCGGAGGAGGGGCGTGCGGCAACCATCTCCGCGAGCATCTGCATGAAGCACACGGTGATGAAGCCAGCGACGATGTAGGCAAGGAGGACGGCGGGGCCCGCAGCGGCGATGCCAACGCCGGTGCCGAGGAAGAGTCCGGCACCGATGGCTGAGCCGAGGCCCATCATGGTGAGGTGGCGCGTTTTCAGACCGCGAGCAAGGGCGGTGGAATCGGCGACGGGGGAAATAGGTGTCGACATGTCCAACACTTTAAACCTCGCTGCGCAGAAGCTGACATTGTGCTCCGGTTTAGCGGTGTTGTGGGTGCCCTAGGTACGCCAGCGAAGAACGGGGATAGTGGAATACGGCTCGTTCTGGATGCTCACGCTGTCCGAACCGGCGATGTTGGCAGCGGGGAAATCATTGCCCGTTGTGGGGTCGAAGATGGGAGTCTGTGGTTCCAGGATGACGCCGGCACCAACGCTGCAGTTGTTGCCCAAGCTGATGCCGTTGATGCTGGCGGTGGGGTGGAAGTAGCAGTTGTCGCCGATGCGCATGGGTGCGCGACCAAGATCGGTGGTGCGGGTAGCCATCAGCGCACTGCCACGCTCAAGGGTGCTGTGCGCGCCGACGACGACGAAGGAGGAGATGGTGCCTTCTACCCGCACTGGCCCGAGTGTGCCGGCGTTGTAGGAGACGTAGCCTTCGCGCACGACGGTGGTGCCTTCCGCGAGGTAAGCGCCCAGGCGGACGCGTTCAGCCTCCGCAATAGTGACACCGGTGGGCACCACGTAGTCCACCATGCGGGGCAGCCGTTCGATGCTGTACACGTGGATCGTTCCGCGGGAGCGCAGGTTTGTGCGCACGTATTCAAAATCATCGGGCAGGCACGGGCCCTTGTTGGTCCACGCGACGGGCACGAGCAGGTCCAGTGCGTCCGTCATGTTGATCTCCAGTGGCCGTACTTTGCGGTGGGAGAGCAGGTGGAGGCGCAGGTAGACGTCGAAAGCATCAATCGCAGGGGCGTCTAGGTCGGCGATTTCGGTGAGGATGGGAACCACTTCGACGTGCCTGTCCCGGTCCATGCCCACGAGGTTGAGCAGGCGCGGGGAAAGTTCGTTGGCGCTGACGCGGCGGGTGGAGGGGGTGGAGGCATCGTCGATAAGCGAAACTGCGGGGAACCAGGAATCGAGGACGGTTCCGTCGGCGGCGATGTGAGCAATTCCTAATGCGCGGGCTCCAACTGGCATATGCGTCATCGTACTAGGCTCGCTCGCGTGAATATTTTCGCCGACCCAGTTGAGCTGACCAAGCAGCTTATCGACGTCCCGTCCCCCTCCCACCACGAACACGCCCTCGCCGATGCCCTTGAGGGACCTCTGCGGGAGTTGCCTGGTGTGGAGGTCGTGCGGCGCGGCAATACGCTGGTGGCGCGGACGGACCGGGGGCTGCCGCGGCGGGTGGTGTTGGCGGGGCATATTGATACGGTGCCACTGGCGGACAACGTCCCGCATCACATGGAGGGGGACGTGCTGTGGGGGTGTGGTTCCGTGGACATGAAGTCCGGTATGGCGTGCTACATCCATGCTTTTGCCACGCTGTGTGATGCGGATGAGCTTGCTTTTGATTTGACGTTGATTTGTTATGAGGCGGAAGAGGTGGCCGCGCAGTACAACGGCCTAGCGCTGCTGGAACGCGATTGCCCGGAGCTTTTGGCGGGGGATTTGGCGCTGCTTGGCGAGCCATCGGGCGCCGTCATTGAAGCCGGCTGCCAGGGCAGCATCCGTGTTTTTATCACGGCGCGAGGCACTCGTGCGCATTCCGCGCGGGCTTGGCTGGGGCACAATGCGGCGCATGATCTCGCAGGCGTGCTGGCACGCATCGCAGCCTACGAGCCGCGCACTGTGACTATCGCCGGCTGCGAGTACCAAGAAGGCCTCAACGTCGTTGGTCTGTCAGGTGGCGTGGCCACGAACACCATCCCCGATGAAGCGCAGCTCACCGTGAATTTCCGCTTCGCACCCGACCGCAGCCTGGCAGACGCCAAGGCGCACCTGGAGGAGGTGCTGGCCCTCGAAGAAGGCTTGGAGCTGACCTACGACGACGCCGTTGGCGGCGCACTGCCCGGCCTGGAGAATCCGGTTGCGCAGGGGCTTTTGGCGGCTGTCGGTGGCGTTTACCGCGCCAAGTTCGGATGGACGGATGTAACCCGCTTCTCTAGTCTGGGTATTCCGGCTGTGAACTTTGGCCCAGGCGATCCGGGTTTTGCCCATAAGATCGACGAGCAATGCCCCGTCTCGCAGATTCAGGATGTTGCGAACGCCCTGATGGCATATCTCACCGGGGCCTAAGAGAACAGACAAGCACGACAGTATGAAGGCGAAGAATTTCCGTGGCTCCACACAAAACTCCCCGTCAGTCTTCCGGCCCTGGCCGTGACCGCACGCTCCGCGGCCCCATTTTGGCGCGCGATAGGGACGGGTTTGACCCGTCCACCTATGACCAGCGTCTGCTGGAGATGGGTCGCGCTGACCATGATTGGAAGCACGCTGATCCGTGGCGCGTGATGCGCATTACCTCAGAGTTCATCGCTGGTTTTGATGCGCTGCATGATCTGGATTGGGCAGTCACCGTGTTCGGTTCCGCACGCCTGGGCGAGGGGACCCCGGAGTATGAGCAAGCCCGCCAGCTCGGCACGGCATTGGTTGAGGCGGGCTACGCCGTGATCACCGGTGGCGGTCCTGGCCTCATGGAGGGGCCGAACCGTGGGGCGCATGACGCAGGAGGGACGTCGGTAGGCCTGGGCATTGAACTGCCGTTTGAGCAAGGGCTCAACGAGTGGGTCGATCTGGGGCTGAACTTCCGCTACTTTTTTGCGCGCAAGACCATGTTCCTCAAGTACTCCCAGGCCTTCGTGTCGCTGCCGGGTGGATTCGGCACAATGGATGAGGTTTTTGAGATCCTGTGCATGGTCCAGACGGGCAAGGTGACTAATTTCCCCATCGTCCTCCTCGGCACTGAATTCTGGGGTGGTCTGGTGGATTGGATCCGTTCACAGCTGCTCGGCCGTGGACTCATCTCGGACGGCGATGATCAGCTCTTCCTAGTCACAGATTCGGTGGATGAGGCGGTGGAGTACATCGTGCAGGCCCACTCCACGATGGCGGATCCCCGGAATATCCAGTGACCTCGCCTGCGCTACCGAGGGTGATGGCGATTGTGAACCGCACCCCGGATTCTTTCTACGATCGCGGCGCGACCTATCAGTTCGATGATGCTCTCCGCCGCTGCGCCGAGGTGGTGGAAGCAGGTGCTTCCATCATCGACGTCGGTGGTGTCAAGGCCGGTCCAGGCCAAGAGGTTGACGTCGTGGAGGAAACCGAGCGGGTTGTGCCCCTCATCGCGGCGATTCGTGAGCAGCACCCGGCGGTAGACATCTCGGTGGACACGTGGCGCGCCGCTGTCGCCGATGCGGCGGTGGATGCTGGAGCCACGATCATCAATGACACGTGGGCGGGCTTCGACCCTGAGCTCGTCGAGGTCGCCGGCGCGCGCAAGGTCGGCTACGTGTGCTCTCACACTGGCGGGGCCACGCCGCGCACGCGTCCGCATAGAGTGCTTTACGACGACGTCGTTGCCCACATCATCCACACCACCACCTCCCTGGCCGAACGTGCTGCTTCCTGCGGTGTCCCAGAGGAGAAAGTGTTCATCGATCCGACCCACGACTTTGGCAAGAACACCTTCCACGGCCTGGAGATCCTGCGGCGTATTGAGGAGGTCACCGCGACGGGCTGGCCGGTGCTCATGGCGCTGTCGAACAAGGACTTCATCGGGGAGACACTTGACCGCCCGGTGGGTGAGCGTGTTGCCGGCACCCTCGCGGCGACGGCATGGTGCGCTGCCCGGGGTGTGGCGGCATTCCGGGTGCATGAGGTTGCTGAAACCGTGGACGTCATCCGCATGACCGCCGCCATCCAGGGCACCATCGCGCCCCTGAACACCGTGCGGGGTCTGGCATGAAGGTCTCCGTTGTCATCCCGGCGCTGAACGAGGAAGCCACCGTCGCCGGTGTTGTGACCGCTGCGCGTGCGTCCTGCGCCAGCGAGGTCATCGTGGTGGATTCGGACTCCACGGATAACACCGCCGCCGTCGCCCGCGACGCCGGCGCCACGGTGCTTAATTGGAAGGCCATCGCCCCCGACATCCCTGTTCGCCCCGGCAAAGGCGAAGCGCTCTGGCGCGGTGTGCGTGCCGCCACCGGCGATGTCGTGGTCTTCCTCGACGCGGACGTGACCACGGTGGAGCCGGAGTGGGTGGACAAGCTGGCGGGCGAGTTCGCAAGCAAGCACGTACAGCTAGTGAAAGCGACTTATCGCCGCACGCTCGACGGCGTGGATCACGGCGGCGGGCGTGTGACGGAGTTGACCGCGAAACCGCTGCTGAATCTCCTGTTCCCGGAGATCCCCGCGCTTGAGCAACCATTGGCCGGCGAGTACGCCATCCGGCGCGACGCGGCTTTGAGCCTGCCGTTCGTGGCAGGCTACGGCGTGGAGGTGAGCCTGCTCATTGACATCGCCACGGCTTACGGGCCGAATGCGATCACCCAGGTCAACCTCGGCGTGAAAACGCACCGTAACCGTCCGCTGGCGCAATTGGCAGGCATGTCTGACATCGTGGCTCGCACCATCCTGAGCCGCGCCGGGGTCGCTGATACTGCTGTGGAAGAACGCGAGCCCTGGGTGGGATAAACTCGCCTCATGCTGTCTTGGATACTGCTGATCCTGGTGATCGCCGCCGTTGCCGTTTTTGGCATTTGGGCTTCCGCAAGCCTCTTCGGGCGCGGTGAAGTTTTGCCGCCGCTGGATGAGCCTGCAGACGTGATCGCCGCCAACCGCGCTGCCGTGGCTGAAGGGCGCTTCGATGACATCGTATTAGATGTGGTCAGGCGCGGTTACCGCCAAGATCAGGTGGACGCCCTCGTGGAGGACCTCAGGCAGTTTTCTGCCGGTGCGCGTACTATTGATCTAGTTGACACTGTTGAAGACAAAGGAGTGACACCGCATGGCAGCAATGAAGCCTCGCACTGGTAACGGCCCGATGGAAGTGGTCGAGGAGAGCCGCAAGATTGTGATGCGCATCCCGTCTGATGGTGGCGGCCGTCTCGTGGTTGAGCTCAACAACGAGGAAGCAACGGAGCTGGGCAACCTGCTGTTGTCCGTGGCAGGGGAGTAACTGGAACTTTATGCTCCACCACGTCATTGACGTTCTCGCCGATCCGATTGATGGGTCGGCGCTTTCTGGTGCGGACGAGTTTTCGCGGTTGGTGTCCACCACGGGTCACTCGTATGACGTGGCTAAGCAGGGCTATGTCACGTTGGCGTCCGGCGCGGGTTTGAATCATGAGGGCGATAGCCCGGCGATGGTCTCCTCGCGTGAAGCTTTCTTGTCGCGCGGGCATTTCGCGCCCTTCGTGGAAACCGTGACGGAGCGCGTGCTCGATGCGTTATCGCACGGCCCGCTTGTCGACGATGCCCAGCCCACCATCCTCGAAGTCGGAGCCGGCACCGGCTACTACCTGTCACACACCCTCGACGCGGTGGAGAATTCCCGCGGTGTGGGTGTGGATATTGCTGTCCCGGCTGCGAAGCACCTGGCGAAGTCCCACCCACGCGTGGGTGCTGTGGTTGCCGACGTATGGGCAGGCCTGCCTCTGCAGGATAAGTCCGTGGATGTGATCACGGTGATCTTCGCTCCACGTAACCCGGCGGAATTTGCCCGCGTGCTCAGTGATGACGGTGAGGTCATCGTCCTCACCCCGCAGCAAGGGCACCTGGATGAGCTGCGTGAGCCGCTCGGCATCTTGGGTGTGGAGGACGGCAAAGTTGACCGCCTCCTCGAACAAGCCCGCGGATACTTAGAGCCGGTGGGCGATGGTGAACTGATTGAGTTCCCCATGCGCCTGGACCGTGACGCGATTGCCGCGCAGGTGGGCATGAGTCCCTCCGCACGCCATATTGAGCCTGCGGTGCTCGCTGAGCGCGTGGCGCAGCTGCCGGAGATGATGCAGGTCACCGCGCGTGCACAGCTAACCCGCCTAGGTAGGGCGTAGAACGCCCTACCTAGAAGGATCTACCCAGCTTGCTATCTCTCCCTAGGTAGGGCCTCTATCGTTTCGCTCTACCCGTCGATAGGGCTTACGCCCTATCGACGCCACTGATCGTTGATCTCCGCATCGCCTTCAACGGTGGTGCGGATGCCTGCCACGCCGTTTTCGGGCCAGAACCGGCTGGAGAGGGTGACGGCGCCGCCGCCGGCGAAGATTTCGATGGCGGAGCCGTCGATAAGCACGGAAATGTGATCTTCGTCTTCGTCGTCGAGTTCGGCGATAGCGGGCTGTCCGTCGAGGCGGTCGAGCGTGATTTTGTCACCGGAGTGGACGATGGAGGCGCAGACCTCACCCGCGTTGTCCAGCACGTCGACGGTGACGCTGGAGCCGACGGGGATCTCACACATGCCGGTCCACAGAATGGCGCGCTCGGTGGCGTCTACTGCGCCGGGCAGGCCAGGCGCTGGGGTTTGGTAGAGCTTGCCGCCGGCGAGGGTGACCACGCGGGGGAGGGACAACGCATTGGCCCAGCCTTCCGTGGCCCAGGTGGGCTGGGTGGTGGGGTCGCCGCCGCGGCCGGTGGAGGCAAGCAATCCGAAGATGCGGGCTTCGGCGTAACGCTCATCATCGGTCTGGGTGCCGGTGACAACGTTGGTGCTGCGCGGGCGTGTGAAGTCGTGGCCGTGGTCGAGGCGGGTGAACGGGGTGGTCACCTGGAATTCGGAGCCGTCGAGAGTGCCCACGAGGTAGCCGGAGATTTCCCCGCCCTCGCGCTCTTGGGTGAGGAACAGCACGTCATAGATGACGCCATCCACCTCATCGCGCAGGCGGATGATGCGGGGAGCGACTGTGCGGGCATCAGCCGGGATCCCGGATTCACCTGCGAAAGCCAAGGGGCCGATGATGGTCCACGTCTCTTGGTCCGTGGATTCCAGCACCACCGGAACGGGTTCCTCTTCCGGGCCGGTGGAGGCGAGCATGAGCCAACCGGCTTGGCCTTGGTCGCGGTCGTTGTTTTCCTCCCAGTCCGGCACAACGCAGGGGGAGCGGAAGCGGACGAAGCGTCCGGTGTCCTTCACCACAGGGCCAAGGCGGCGAACACCGGGGTCGACGTCGTCGGATTCGTCGAGGTGCTCGCACAGCGCTTCAATATCGTCCACGTGCGCGACCTGGATGGTGGTGCCAGCGGATGTTTCAGAGGTGAAGTACAGGTTGGTGCCAGTTTTGCTGGCCACCACGGAGCCGGCGAGCACCCGGGTTTCACCACCGACGGGAGCGATAACGTCGTCGCATTCGTAGAAGTCGAAGGGGTTACCTTCGGAGAATTGGTGGGCCCAGCGGGTGGGGGCGCCTGGCTCGGTTTCGTACTGGTAGAACAGGTGCCAATCTTCGCCGTTGCGGAGCATTCCGGCGGCAGCATCGAGGATGCCGCGCTCGGCGGTGACGTGCAGTTCTGGTCGAAGGGTGCTCACTGTCAGGGTTCCTTTGCGTGCTGTTGTGGGGGCGGTGCTACATGAGCGAGGCGTAGACGTCTACGGTTTCTTGGGCGATTTTGTCCCAGGTGAATTCTTGTTTCACGCGAGTCAGGCCGGCGGCTGCGTACTTTTTGGTCAGGGCGGCATCGGCGGCAAGGGCATTGACAGCAGACGCGATGTCTTTTTCAAAGGTGGTGGTGTCTGCTTCGTCGTAATGCACGAGCGTGCCGGTCTCCCCGTCGATGACAACCTCGGGGATGCCGCCGACGTCGGAGGCAACAACGGCGGTTTCACACGCCATGGCTTCGAGGTTCACAATGCCCAATGGTTCGTACACTGACGGGCACACGAAGATGTCCGCGGCGGAGTAAATCTCACGGATCTGTTCTTTCGGCAGCATCTCAGTTACCCAGTGCACGCCGTCGCGGGTTTCGCGGAGCTTGTCCACGAGCCCTTCGGTCTCCGCCGCAATTTCCGGCGTATCGGGCGCACCGGCGCACAGGATGATCTGGATGTCCTTGTCAAAGTCCTGGGCAGCCTTCACCAGGTGGGGGACACCCTTCTGGCGGGTGATGCGGCCAACAAAGGCGACGATCGGTCGGGAGGTGTCCACACCGAGACGCTCGATGATGCCGGTGGATTCCGGGGTGTCGGGGGAGACGTGGAACCACTCGGTGGTGTCGATGCCGTTGAGGATGACGTGGACCCGTGATTCGTCGATACGCGGGTAGGCGCGCAAAATGGCGTCCTTCATCCCGGAGGACACACCGATCACCGCGTCGGCGTTTTCCATGGCGTTCTTCTCGGACCAGGAGGAGACATCGTATCCACCGCCGAGCTGCTCGCGCTTCCACGGGCGATCCGGCTCAAGCGAGTGTGCGGTGACCACGTGAGGGATGCCGTGCAAGAGGCCGGCGAGGTGGCCGCCGAGGCCGGAGTACCAGGTGTGGGAATGGACCACGTCGACGTTGGTGGCGGCATTGGCCATCCGCAGGCCCGTCGACAAGGTTTTGAGCGCGCTGTTTGCTTCCGCAAGTTCGGGGTCCACGCCGTGCACATACACGCCTTCGGCATCACGGGGCGCACCCATGCAGTGGACGTCCACCTCCACGCCGTCGAGCTGGCGCATAAAGCGGGTCAGCTCCGTGACGTGCACGCCAGCACCACCGTAAATTTCCGGTGGGTATTCGCGGGTCATCATTCCGACTCTCATGATCACCGACACTAGCTACGTTTGCGCGTCAGTGCATGAGCGCGACCCGCGAGGGTAATTTCGGGTGTGATGCGCTGCGAGAACGAGCCAAGTTACCTAGTCTTAATGGTGTGATACGCCAGCCGAATGTTCTTGCCATCGTCCTCGCCGGTGGAGAAGGAAAGCGACTGTTTCCGCTGACTCTCGACCGCGCCAAGCCAGCCGTCCCGTTCGGCGGTAATTACCGCCTGATCGATTTTGTGCTATCGAATCTGGTGAACGCGGGCTATAACCGCATCGCCGTGTTGACGCAGTACAAGTCACACTCGCTGGACCGCCACGTTGCTACAGCCTGGAATTTCTCGGGTCCGACGCACCAGTACATTGCGTCGGTGCCAGCCCAGCAGCGTTTGGGTAAGCGCTGGTACCAGGGTTCTGCGGATGCGCTGCTGCAGTCGCTGAACCTCATTTTTGATGAGTCCCCGGATTACGTTCTCGTCTTCGGCGCGGACCACGTGTACCGCATGGATCCGTCACAGATGGTGGAGGATCACATCGCGTCGGGTAAGGCCTGTACCGTCGCGGGCATTCGTGTGCCGCGCAGTGAGGCCTCGCAGTTTGGCTGTATTCAGTCTGATGAGGATGGCACCATCACGGAGTTTCTGGAGAAGCCGGCTGATCCGCCGGGCACTCCCGATGATCCGGATACGACGTTCGCGTCAATGGGCAATTATTGCTTTTCGACGGAGGCGTTGATCCAAGCCCTCCGCGACGACAACGAAAACGAAAGTTCTGACCACGATATGGGCGGGGACATCATTCCGTACTTCGTGGAACGCGGTGAGGCGAATGTCTATGACTTCTCCTCGAACGAAGTACCGGGGGCAACGGAACGCGATAAGGCGTACTGGCGTGATGTAGGGACCATCGATAGTTTCTACGAAGCACACATGGATCTCATCTCCATCCACCCCGTGTTCAACCTGTACAACAAGGCGTGGCCAATCCACTCCACGGAGGATGAGAACCTGCCGCCGGCGAAGTTCGTCTCCGGGGGTCTTGCGCAGGAATCCATCATCGCGCCGGGGTCCATTATTTCCGGTTCGACGGTGCGAAATTCGGTGCTGTCTACGGATGTGTACGTCGAGGATGGGGCAGTGGTGGAATCTTCTGTTCTCATGCCGGGTGTGCGCGTGGGCAAGGGAGCGATCGTGCGCCACGCGATCTTGGACAAGAACGTCTACGTCTCCGATGGTGCTGCTGTGGGCACGCACCGCGCGGACGATGAACGCCGCGGCTTCACCATTTCCGCCGAGGGAGTGGTGGTTGTGGGCAAGGGCGAACTCGTCGAGTAGCCCCTAAACCAGCTCTTACTGGGCGCGGGTGATCAGCGTGACACCCGCATCAAGTGGCAGGCGTGTGACCAGGGCACCGTCGAGGGTGTCAATGAGCGCGTCGGCTTCACGGGCGGCGGTGGTGTTGCGGTCGGTACGGGACGCGTCGACAAGCGTGCCGTCTAGCAACGAGCCAAGCAGAACGAGCGTGCCACCTGGCGTGAGCAGCGGCCATGCGGCTTCAACAACGGCGGGGAGATCCACCGGCTCCACATCCGCGACAACGAGGTGATACGACTCCGTAGCCAGGCGCCCCAGCACGTCCAGCGGGCGCGACGGCAGAAAACGGGTGCGTGAAGGGCCAAAGCCCGCATCGCGGAAGGTGGCCTTGGCACGCGCCTGGTGGTCTGCTTCCGGGTCGATACAGGTCAGATTCGATTTCTCTGGCAGGCCAGCAAGGATGTGCAAGCCCACGACACCGGCGGCCGGGGTCATAGCTACAGCTCCGCCCTCACCGACAGCAGCCAGTGTGCCCAGCAGGCTACCCAGCGCCACGCCCGGGCTGGACAGACCGTACTCGCTGGCATCCGCCCGTGCGGTGTCAAGCGCTGCCTGCAGGTCAGCCTGGGTACTGCGGCCAGCGGCGGAGGAAATGTATGCGTTCAGAGAAGAAAATGCAGAGTCGCTCACACCGGCCATCCTACGAAACACAGGGGGACTTCGACGGGTGGGGCACGCCGTGCGGATACCTCACAGGAATTTCCTAGGGCCTGGCTACACCTGTGTGAGGGCGATAAGGAACAATAGTGCACATGGATGCGCCTGCTGAGTCCTTGGAGCCCTTGAAGCCACTGACCGGAACCGCCGCTTTTGATGCGGGAGAAGGTGCCATGCCTACGTGGGCGGAGCTCGTGGAGGAGCACGCGGATAGCGTGTACCGCCTCGCCTTCCGCCTGTCCGGCAATCAGCAGGATGCAGAAGACCTCACTCAGGAAACCTTCATGCGTGTCTTCCGCAACCTGAAGTCGTACAAGCCCGGCACGTTTGAGGGCTGGCTGCACCGTATTACCTCCAATTTGTTCTTGGACATGGCGCGCCACCGCAGCAAGATCCGCATGGAAGCGCTGCCGGAAGACTACGAGCGCGTGCCAGGTACAGAGATGACGCCGGAGCAGGTATACAGCGTGGCCAACTTGGACCCAGCACTGCAGGAAGCGCTGGATGAGCTCAGCCCTGAGTTTCGTGTTTCCGTGGTGCTGTGTGATGTGGTGGGCATGAGCTACGAGGAGATTGCTAAGACCCTCGGCGTGAAAATGGGTACTGTGCGTTCGCGAATTCACCGTGGGCGCAGCCAGCTGCGTGATTCCCTCGAGGCAAAGGCACAGACGAACGAAGGTGCACGCGAGCTCATCCGCGCGCGTTAGGGTGGTGTCTCGTGTCACGTTTTGATTCGACTGATCACCTGAGCTTCGAAGCGGTTGCAGCGCTCGTGGATGGTGAGTTGTCGCGCACCGCGGTGCATCGCGCTCGCCTGCACCTGGCGGCGTGCCAGCTGTGCCGGGATGAGGAGTCCCGTCAGCGCGCCGCAGCGGCAGCAGTGCGCGAGCACAACACGGACGGGTGCTTGCGTGCGCCACGCTCGCTGGTGGAAAAACTTGCTCACATGGAGGGGACAGAGGAGCTTCCTGTGCAGAAGCCCGAGGCGAAGAGCAGCGGGTTGAGCGCTACGTGGTCAAAATTGCGCGGGGGGTTAAAGTAGGGGCGTGTTTAACATTGGCTGGGGCGAGATCTTCGTCATCATTCTCGTCGGCCTGATTGTGGTGGGGCCGGAGCGTCTCCCTGGCGTGATCCAGGATGTCCGCGCCGCCATTTTTGCTGCGCGTAAAGCGATTGCCAATGCAAAACAGGAGCTCAACGGGGAATTTGATGGCTTGGATGAGTTCCGCAAGCCAATGAGCACCGTCACGGAGTACGCGGCGATGGGCCCGAAGAAGGCCATTGCCAAAGTGCTTTTCGACGAAGATGAGGCCTACCTTGACGCCCTCAAACCCAGCGCGATGATGGATGGGAACCCCGTCCCGGCTGCTGGTACGCCGAAGCCGTCACGACCCCGGCGGAAGCAACCGGGTGTGAGCCAGCCCGAACCGCCAGCGACGAGCGGTGGCGGTTTTTCCTGGGCTGACGTTACGTAGCTGTTCGTAGCTGCTAGTTGCTAGTTGTGTGTCACGCCGAGTGACAAGTTTTTACCGGCGAGGGATTCGCGGCGCACTTTGAGTTTCTTCGCGATGTCATTGATCGCCTTCGCTGCAGGGGAGTCCGGTGCGGAGACGGCGATGGGGGTGCCGTCATCACCATGTGCGCGTAGCTGCGGGTCGAGGGGGATAGAGCCAAGCAATGGAACCTCTTCTCCGGTGATGCTGGTGAGGCGCTCTGCTACCTGCTCGCCACCACCGCTGCCGAAGATGTCCATGGTGGTGCCATCTGGCATGACCATGGCGGACATGTTCTCAATGACACCGGCCACGCGCTGGCCCGTCTGCTGGGAGATGGAACCGGCACGTTCTGCCACCTCGGCGGCAGCGGCCTGCGGGGTGGTCACGATGAGCAGCTCCGCATTCGGCACCAGCTGCGCCACGGTAATAGCCACATCACCGGTTCCCGGTGGCAGGTCCATGAACAGGACATCCAACTCAGACCAGTACACGTCCGCGAGGAACTGCTGGATTGCGCGGGTGAGCATCGGGCCGCGCCACACCACCGGGGCGTTGCCTTCCACGAATTGTCCGATGGAGATGTGGCGGACGTTGTGGGCGATGGGGGGCATCAACATGTCGTCGACAAGCGTTGGGCCTTGCCCCACAGAACCCATGAGACCGGGGATGGAGTGGCCGTAAATATCCGCGTCGAGAATGCCCACGGTGAGCCCTTGTGCGGCAAGTGAGGTGGCTAGATTCACCGTCATGGAGGACTTACCCACACCACCCTTGCCGGATGCTACCGCGAACACGCGCGTGGTGGATCCGGGCTGCGCGAACGGAATAACAGGCTCAGAACGGTCGCCCTTGAGACGCTGCGCGAGATTGCGGCGCTGCTCATCGCTCATGGTGTGCATGGTCACGCTGACCTCACCCACGCCTTCGAGCTCCTCAACCACCGCGCGCACATTGCCCTCGATGTTGTCACGCATCGGGCAGGCAGCAATGGTGAGGTAGATACCCACCGCGACATCATTGCCATCAATCCGAACGGATTCAACCATGTCCAGCTCAGTGATCGGCTTGCCAATCTCGGGGTCATCCACCCGAGACAACGCGTTACGGACGGCTGCTTCAGAAATTCCTGGTGTAGGGCTTGAGTTACTCATCACCGGTCAGTATATGACCCCCACCCGCGGGAACACTACACTCGACCATGTACGTGACAGATGAAGCGAGGTTTTCAAACACCATGACCCAGCCGTACAACGCGCGCACCACCCCTCAACGCCCCTCCGGGTGGCCCGTGGGCAGCTTCCACACCTACGCCGAAGCGCAGGCCGCAGTGGGCTACCTGTCGGACCAGGAATTCCCCGTGGAAGAACTCACCATCGTGGGGGTGGACCTCATGCAGGTGGAAAAAGTCACTGGTCGCCTGACCTGGGGGCGCGTGCTGGGAGGCGGTGCACTGTCCGGCCTATGGTTCGGACTGTTCGTTGGTCTTCTCTTCGCGCTGTTTAGCCCGGAGCCGATGTTGTCCATGCTCACCGCCGTTGTCATTGGCATTATCTTCGGCGTGATTTTCGCCAGCGTGGGGTACGCCATGACGCAGGGCAAGCGCGATTTTTCCTCCGCCACCACGATTGTGGCGGGACGTTATGACGTCCTCTGTGAAGCCAGCCAGGCTCCCCGTGCCCGCGACATGATCTCCAAGAACCTCCCGCAGGCAGGCCAGTAAATGCGCAAGATTCTCGTGGCCCTTGCCGGTGTCAGCCTTTTGACCCTGAGCGCCTGTGCTCAACCCACGACTGAGTCGGATGCCACAGTGAAAATTGCGGTGGACCCCACCGATGAAGAACAGATGGTGCTGGCAGAAATTTACCGTCAAATCATTCAGTATGACGGCCGTAACGTAGGCATCATCCCCATGGAGATCGCCGATGACAGCACGAAGCTTGATGTCCTTCAAACCGGTGAAGCGAACTTTGCTGTAATGTGCGCCGGCTCCCTGGTCACTCAGACGAACCCAGGTGAAGCTGCGGAACTCAACCGTGCTGCCAATGAGGCCGCGGAGGAGGGGCACTCGGACAACGTGGATAACCTCCCGCTGGCTACCTATGACGCTGCCGTGGCAACCCTGCCCACCTTCTTACGCACCATCGACCCTTCACCGGCTGAGTCCTGCGAGAACCAAGAACACGGCGACCTGCCCAACAACATCATCCCGGTATTCAAAGCCCAACTTTTTGAGCGCGGTGTTCTCCGCGCCATGAACAAGGCAACCCGCGCGCTAAGCACCGAGGAATTCAAAGAACTCGTTGAGGAAGCCGCGAAGGATCCCGATCCATCCCGCGCAGTCAGCGAATGGATCCAAGAGAAAACCGGCATGGGTGTTGCGCTTGAGCGCGCCGTGGACGAAGACGAATCTGGAGACGCCTAAAAGCCTCTCACCAGCACACAAAAGGAGATAGATGTGTCTGTATTTGCAGTGATCATGGCCATCACGTGGTTGCTCTGTGGCGGTGTTTTGGTCTGGGTAGGAGTTAAGGCAGGCCAAGGGGCTTTGCCGAAGAACAACTGGGTGGGTATTAGGACCCCAGCTCTCCTCGCGAGTGATGAATCTTGGATCACTGGCCACAAGGCTGCGGCAAGTCTGCTCACCGCCAGCGGAATCCCGCTGATCATCGGCGGCATCGTGTGTCTTTTCGTGGATGATTCCATCATCGGCTGGGTGAGTATCGCCGTTGTTGTGGTTTTGGTCGTCCTGGTGATGCTCGCTGCGAAGAAGGCTGAAGCTGCCGTGAGGTAGGGGCCTGTAAGCGCTCGCTCCGGCGGACATCTGTGTAAACGCTTACATTGCGCCGGTAACTACCAAATAGTAGAAATTTTCTACAAGGGACTTCATTCGAGCCAATCTTTCGCGAGGTAACTGTTTACACACACTTAGCGAAGGAAAGCGACGAAGGGTGACCCTTGCTCCCCTTGATCCTCCACGCTGTGCCGCGGTAGCAGGCACACTTTTTGCTACTTATCCCGGAACTTCCTACGAAGGAAAACAAAAAAGGGGAGCTGCGCAAAGCAGCTCCCCTTCGCCTTAGCGGATTAGTCGGCGAATGCCTCGTCCAGCAGTGCCTTCTCCTCCTGCTGGTGGATCTTGGTCACACCGGTAGCAGTGGTGGACTGTGCACGGCGCGAGATGCGGCGCATCGGCGGCATGTTGTCCACGAAGTTGGCCAGGTGCTCGTTGTAGAACGGCCACGGACCCTGGTTGGCGGGCTCGTCCTGCACGAAGCGGATCTCCTTGGCGTTCGGGTAGTTCGCAAACGCGTCGGACAGGCGGTTGAACGGGATCGGGTGCAGCATCTCCACACGGATGATGGCAATGTCCTCGCGCTCGTCCTGGGCGCGGCGCTTCTCCAGCTCGTAGTAAATCTTGCCGGAGCAGAGCATGATGGTGGTCACCTTGTTGGCATTGCCGATGACCGTGTTGGTGGCGTCCACCAGACGCGGGTCGTCGATGACGGAACGGAAGGACTTCTGCTCGGTGAACTCATCAACCTGGGAGACCGCAGCCTTGTTGCGCAGCATGGACTTCGGGGTGAAGACAATCAGCGGGCGCTTCATGTCGCCGAGTGCCTGGCGGCGCAGCAGGTGGAAGTAGTTAGCCGGGATGGTCGGCTGAGCGATGGTCATGGAACCTTCGGCCACCAGCTGCAGGAAGCGCTCGATGCGTGCAGAGGAGTGGTCTGGGCCCTGGCCTTCGTAGCCGTGGGGGAGCAGCATGACCAGCTTGGACAGCTGACCCCACTTGGTCTCACCGGAAGAGATGTACTCGTCGATGATGGTCTGTCCACCGTTGGCAAAGTCACCGAACTGTGCCTCCCATGCGACGAGTGCGTCCGGGTTACCCACGGTGTAGCCGTACTCGAAGCCCAGGCCACCGAACTCGGTCAGAGCGGAGTTGTAGATCCGGAAACGGCCACCGTTGCCTGCCTCAATAGCTGCAGCGTCGAGTGGGTTGAACTGCTCGCCGGTGTTCGGATCGAACAGGACGCCGTGGCGCTGGGTGAAGGTACCGCGCTTGGAGTCCTCACCGGCCAGGCGGACGAGCTTGCCTTGCTTAGCCAGGGAGCCGAAGGCGAGGAGCTCGGCCCATGCCCAGTCGATGTTGCCGGACTCGAAGGAACCCCCACGGTTCTTCAGCACGGACTTCAGGCGCTTGTTCGGAGTGAAGTCCTCCGGCAAGTGTGCATACGCGTCCGCGAGAGCCTTGAAGGTCTTCTCGTCGATGGAGGTGTCCAGACCGCGGGTGAGGGACTGGGATTCGGTGATGCCGTGTTGCTCGCCTGGCTGTCCGCCACCTTCCTTGACGTCGTTGAACACGGAGTCCAGCTGGTCGTGGAAGTCCTGTGCCGCGATTTCGGCCTCTTCCTGCGTGATGTCGCCACGGCCAATGAGGTCCTTGGTGTAGCGGGTACGCACGGACGGGTGGGACTCGATGCGCTCGTACATGAGCGGCTGGGTCACGGACGGATCATCTGCCTCGTTGTGGCCACGCAGGCGGTAGCAGATGAGGTCAATGAAGACGTCCTTGCCAAATTCACGACGGTACTCGGTAGCCAGCTGGCCAACCCAGGCTGCTGCCTCCGGGTCGTCGCCGTTGACGTGGAAGACCGGGCAATCAAAGCCCTTAGCCAAATCGGTGGCGTAGTAGGTGGAACGGCCCTGGTCCGGGGTGGTGGTGAAGCCAACCTGGTTGTTTACCACGATGTGGACGGTGCCGCCCACGTCGTAGCCGGTCAGCTTGGACATGTTCAGGGTTTCCTGGACAACGCCAAGGCCTGCGAAGGATGCGTCACCGTGGAGCATCAGCGGAACAACGGTGTGATCATCAGCATTCTTGCCGTGGTTGATCAGGTCCTGCTTAGCGCGGGCCAGACCCACGAGGACCGGGTCGACGGCTTCAAGGTGAGACGGGTTAGCGGCCAGGGTGAGCTTGATTTCGCCATCGCCGAACATCTGCAGGTGCTCGCCCTCGAAGCCCAAGTGGTACTTCACGTCACCGGAACCACCCTGCTGGGCGGGCTGCAGGTTGCCTTCGAACTCGCTGAAGATGGTCTTCACCGGCTTGCCCATGATGTTGAACAAGACGTTGAGGCGACCACGGTGTGGCATACCAATGACAACTTCATCCAGCCCCTGGCCAGCGGCAGTGTCAATGATGGAATCCATCAGTGGAATCAGGGTTTCAGCGCCCTCGAGGGAGAAACGCTTCTGGCCCAGGTACTTGGTCTGCAGGAAGTTCTCAAAAGCCTCAGCGGCGTTGAGCTTCTGCAGGATGTACTTCTGCTCAGCGTTAGTCGGCTTCGGCATACCCACCTCGAGGCGGTCGCGCAGCCAGTCACGCTCATCACGGTCGAGGACGTGGGTGTACTCAGCACCAACGTGGAGGGTGTAGGCGGCGCGCAGGCGGGTGAGCACCTCGCGCAGAGTCATTGTCTCCTTGCCACCGAATCCGCCGACGTTGAAGGTGCGGTCCAGATCCCAGAGGGTCAGGCCGTGGGTCTCCAGTAGGAGATCGCGGGCATCTGGCTTGGGCAGACCTGGCTGGTGCCAGTTCAGCGGGTTGGTGTCCGCCATGAGGTGGCCGCGGGAGCGGTATGCCTCGATGAGGTTCATCACACGGGTGGACTTGTCCACGCCAGAGTTCGGGATGTCCTGGGCCCAACGCATTGGTGCGTAGGGGATCTGCATGGCTTGGAAGATTTCGTCCCAGAACTTGTCGTCGATAAGCAACTGGGAAATATCACGCAGGAACTCGCCGGACTCTGCACCCTGGATGACGCGGTGGTCGTACGTGGAGGTCAGCGTGGTCAGCTTGCCCACACCGAGCTCTGCCAAACGGTCCTCGGAAGCACCAGCGAATTCGGCTGGGTAGTCCATGGCGCCGACACCGACGATGGTGCCCTGGCCCTTGGTCAGGCGTGGGATGGAGTGGCGGGTGCCAATGCCACCTGGGTTGGTCAGCTGGATGGTGACACCCTGGAAGTCCTCGAGCTTCAGCTTGTTCTCGCGGGCACGAGCGACGATGTCCTCGTAGGCCTTAACAAACTGGTCGAAGCTCAGCGTCTCGCATTCCTTGATGGCTGCGACGACGAGGGCGCGGCTGCCGTCCTTCTGCGGAAGGTCAATGGCAAGACCCAGGTTGATGTGCTCCGGGGTGACAACGAACGGCTTGCCGTCCACAACCTTGTAGTTCACGTTCATGCCCGGGTGGAGCAACGCTGACTTCACAATCGCCCAGCCGATGATGTGGGTGAAGGAAATCTTGCCACCGCGGGTGCGCTTGAGGTGATCGTTGATCTGCGCGCGGTTCTCAAACATGAGCTTGACCGGCATGTCACGCACGGTCGTCGCGGTGGGGACAGTCAGGGACTCGTCCATGTTCTTGGCAATAGCCTTGAACATGCCCTTGAGCTGCTGCTCACCAGCCTCCGGCAGGGTGCCAATCTTGTCCAGTGGGGACGGCTTCGGCGCTTTTGGCTGCTTGCGGGCCGACGGGGCGGTGGACTCTGCGACAGCCTTGTCCACCTTGGTCAGGCGACCGTCCTGGCTCGGTGCGCCGGTGGTCTGTGCAACCTTCGCCTCAGTGCGTGCGCGGTGCGCGGTTTTATCCGTGCTGTCCGCGGCGCCAGAAGCGAGCGGGCTAGACCCACTGGTGACACCCTTCTTTTCAAACAAGTCCCGCCACTCCGCGTCTACGGAGTTGGGGTCCTTCTTGTACTGCTGGAACATCTCATCAACCAGCCAGTCGTTTTGGCCGAATGTGCTCTCGCTGCTCACGGCAGTTACTCGCCTCGCTTCTGTGCTCTACTACTGCGTTTTGCTCTTTGTACGTTGCCCACGTTACTCGGGGTTAACCGGGGCGTGGATCATTGTTAACAGCCCACAATACTGCATACTTTCCGCTGTTTCGGGGAAGGTGGTTGCGGGCACTGTTATTCATGATACGTCCTTGTTCCGTATCGAGTATTCGCTCGGTCTACCTATCTTGTTACGGCAGCTCAATACGGTGCAAGGACGTGCTTTTCGCTGTGGGCCAAGAAGAGTCCCTTAGTCAGGTGTCTCCTCCGCGTCATCGCGGTTTTTCTCAAACACGTCCATCACGGCTTGGAAGCGGGACTTCCATGTTTTCTTTCCGTCTGCGGCTTCGGCCAGTTTTTCTTCCTCGTTGCTCTTTGGCGGCAATGGTGCTGCGAACTCGGCCGGGGCCGGCCCGAGATTTCGCGCGGTGTTTTCCACGACCTTCTTTGCCAGCGCGCGGTTGGCGGTTACACCCGCAATAACACCGATGCCCAGGGGCATGATTTTGCCGATCCACATGCGGCGCAGCCTGCGGTTGATGCTCTTCATCACCGTCCGCGTCATCATGTTGTTGGCCTGAGTCAGGGTGGGCCCGGTGAATTTAGCCAGAGACTTCGTTGTGGGCAATGCGCTTGCTTCAGGGCCGACAAGCGTATCGACGATCGCCGCGCCCTGCGCCCCCGACAACGCCAACAGGACGATCGCCCGACGGCGCTCTGCATCAGCAATATCCTCCCCGCGCAGGTACGCCGAGCCCACGGTGTATACGGCTGCCATGTCCACGAAGAGGAGGGACTCCGCCGCGATGGCAGCAGAGCCGGTAACAAAACCAACACCTGGCACAGCAGCCGCGCCACCGGCGCCAGCACCGGAGCCGGCAGCCGCATTCATGAAGTGCTTGCGCATGATCTCTTGGATCTCCGCGGGTGTGGCATCTGGGTTAGAACGGCGCAGCCAGTTGACGTAGCCCTTGATAAACCCGGATTGCAGGTGCACGGCTTGGTCCAATCCCTTGATGAAGGTACGGCCGATGCGGGAGGCATTCTCCTCACTGATAGCAGTGGCAGCGGTGTTCGCTTCCACCACCGCGGTGTCCTTCTGCTTCTTCTTCCTGCCAAAAACCACTCTGGGGTATCTCCTTAAAGTTTCGCGAGCAATCACACCATCCTAGGACGGAATAGATTTCCGCGGTTAGAGTTGCGTTATGGCCAGCGACCCAGTTGTGATGACCACTGCGGGAAAGATCCGCGGCGTTGTGGATCCGGCAACTGGCATGCGCACGTGGCGGGGCGTGCCGTATGGGGAACCCACGGGTGGGAAGAATCGTTTTTCCGCTCCTCATGCGCGGGAGCCCTGGTCAGGCACCATCGACGCCAGCACCTTTGCTGAGCCTGCCATGCAAGGCACCTACGGCTGGAATGACAAGGTGATGGGCACGGAGGATTGCCTCACGCTGGACATTGTCCGCCCAGATACGGATGAGGAATTACCGGTGGTGGTGTACATCCACGGCGGGACGTTCCTCACCGGTTTTTCCAACGAGAAGGTTTTTCAGGGCCACCAGTTCGCGCAAGCGACGAACATCGTTTATGTCTCCATTAACTTCCGCTTGGGGGTGCTGGGGTATCTGGATATGCGCTCTCTCGGCGAGGATTGCGTGGCCACTCCCGCCACCCATGATCAGATCCTTGCGTTGCAGTGGGTGCGTGACAATATCGCCGCGTTCGGGGGCAACCCAGACCGCGTGACCATCATGGGGGAGTCCGCCGGCGGAAGTGCAGTCACCGCTCTCATGTCATCACCGCACGCGAGGGGCCTGTTCCACGGGGCAATCGCGCAGTCCGCACCCGTCGCCGCGGTGCACTCGCGCCTCCAAGCAGCAATGTGGGTGCGCGCACTGCTCGACGGGATGGGCATGTCTCGCTTATCGACGATTACTGATCTCCGCGCCGTCCCCGCCGAAGACCTCGTCAGAGTGGGCAACGCCTTGCTCATTCGCTCCGGTGAGATCCAGTACCTGAATCTCTCCTTCATGCCCACGGTGGACAACTCAGTCCTGCCGCAGCACCCGATCGACACATTCGCTGCGCATGAGGAAGCCCCGGTGCCGTTGATCATTGGGTCGAATTCGGGTGAAGCCAGCTTCACCAAAGCGATGTTCATGTTCAGCCGTACGCGACAAAAAGCAGCCCGCAGGATTTTGGAAGTCTTTGATCCGGAGAACGCCGACGCGATCTTGGCTGCCTACAACAACGCCACCGACCGCAGTGACTTCGCTGAACTGATCGCTGATGCTGTGTTCTGGGCGCCTTCCGTAAGCATTGCCTCCGATCACCGTCATGTGGCACCGGTGTGGATGTATCACTTTGACTTCGCCGGGGCACCCCTGCAGAAACTCGGTGTGGGCGCGGTTCACACCGCTGATCTGGAGGCGGTCTTCGGCGCCCGCTTCACCACTCATGCCGGCATCTTGCAGCATCTGAGCTCGCGGGAGGACTTTGACACAGTCAGTGAGATGATGCAGCGCCACTGGGGCTCCTTCTTCCACACCGGACGCCCCGGCGACATCTGGCCGGAATACGGCTTCAGCTCAGACACCGCGCCGGGTCGCGCCACGGCGGTGCTGCGCACCGACTCCACGGTGGTGTGGGACCCCAAGGCGGAGAAACGTCGCGCGTGGGAGGGTTTCAACTTGACGCAGTGGGGGACCGGCCGGCGCGATATTGCAGAGAGTCTCGCGGATTTCTTGGGCATTGATCCGGATGATCCGGCGTGGAATCCTGCTGCGCCTGAGCCCACTGATGGCTAGGCTGGTTCCCGCTACCAGAGGCAACCCCCAGGGCGTCGGAGCGGCGCTGCGGGCAACCAGAAGGGAACCCCACGTCATGAGCTTTTTTGAGGATATTGCCGCCGGTCTTGACCGGGAGGGAATTGAATCCCGCGTGCACGATGACACGATGTTCGTGCCCATCACATCCGATGTTGAAATCCATTTTGTGGAGATTGACCAGCATCTCCCTGCCGCGAATGTGTACATCGCTGCGGCGGATGTGGATGCGGATGATGATGAGTTTGAGGCCGTACTCGTTTCCGTTGTCTTCTCCGTGGAGGATGCCGTGGCTACGGTGGCACGGCACATGGCCACCGATCAGGTGATCACAGTGCTGCGTGATCTGCTGGAGGGCACGGACGAGCGTATTGGGGATGTGGAGTTCTACCAGGACCCAGTTGACCCACACTTGGTACGCGCCGAGGTGGGCGACAATGCTGAACTACAAGTTCAGGTGGAAGAAGTCGATGGCACGCCCTGCGCAACCGTCACGTTTGTAGCCCTGCCTGATTCCTACGATGATCTCCTAGACGATGCCATTGGGGAACTTTGGGATTCAGATGGGGATGCGGAGCTCACCGATGAAGACCGTGAGCATCTTTTTGCCACTCTGCATGCCGAGGTTGCTTCCCAGGCTGAAACCCTGGATCTGGGTGTGTTCCACGATTTTGACCGGCTCTTCGACGTCCTCTCCCTGGCCGCCGATCACGCCGAGGAATGGGAAGCTCAGCTCCTCCCATTCGATGACGATGATTTTGATGAGCCGGACGTCTACGACATCTTCGGCGCCGACGACGGCGATGAGGACGATGACATCGACTTCGATGACGAAGACGATGACGATGACGATGACGAGGACGTCGAGCAGTAACTACGCCGCCGCGATCCCCTCAAACATGGAAGCGGGGGAGTAGACGGGGGTAAACGTGCCGTCCACGAGCCAGACGAAGGTGGCGCCGGTGGGGGAGTACACCTCGTGCACTGCGCTGGCCATGTCGGCGGGGACAAGGGCACGAACCCAGGCTTCGGCCACTTCGCGGTCAACGGTGTACCCGGATGCGTCGGTAAAGCGGACCTCAATGAGGTAGGCGGGCACATGTGATTCGCCGAAGCCCTTGATGCGGGCTTGTGCGCGGGGGCCGACGCGGCGGCGGGTGATCGCGGCCTTCAATGCGGGGCCACCCGCAACGCGGGGCAGTTCCCTGGTTGGTGGACGCCACGTGGGGTTGGGCCGGGCCAGGGAGCGCGGGTGGTGGATCACGGCTTCAAAGCGCTCGAGGGCATCGGCATGGTTGGAACGGATGATGCGGGCAATTTCTCGTGTGTTAATCATGCTTCACAAGATAGGAGCCCCCTGCGACACCCAAAGGGGAAAATTAGAACAACTATTCGAACGGGTTGTTTGAAACGTTCTCCTCTAACACTTCTCTTGAGGTGCCACCTTCCGGCGTGTCCGGACTGATCACCGTGCCCAGGATGTACAGGACAACAGACAGTGCTGCGACTAGTCTCCAGCGCCGGTTTTTCGGCCGGGGCTTTTCCAGTTCGTCCATGCCTCGAAGAAGGATCATGTCTGACACAGTCAACAATTGCGGCGTTTGCCCGCGAACCTTCATAGCCTCTTGGTAGGCATGTAGTGACCTTTGATCGGCGTTCTCGCAGTAGAACCACCAGAGACTAGGGATGAGAAAAGCAACACCCAGCAAGACGTTGCTGAAGGCTGCGTTAGTGCCACCGCCACCACCGCTGAGCGCGCCAACGATGGTGAGGGTGCCTACTGCCACACCAGCAATGGCTAAAAGCCGTCGACTCTTCTTTGACGGTTGCTCGCCGCCGGAGGCGTTTGTGGGATCAGCAGCATTCGGCGATGGTGTGGTCATCGTGGCATGGCACCTTTCGCATTGGCTGGTTCTTCGCAGGTGATAGTAGTGTATGCGGATACATGAGCACGCCGGAACCGATTCCCGGAAGCCCGCTGGCACGGGCACCGGAAGTATCACCATTGCCCGCCATACCCAAGGAAATTTGGGTGCTGGTGGCTGCGGCTTTTCTGATTGCGCTGGGGTACGGGATTATTGCGCCGGTGATTCCACAGTTTGCCAGCAGCTTCGGGGTCACTATGGCGGCGGCAGCAGCGGTGGTGTCTGTGTTCTCCGCGGCACGGCTGGTGGGGGCACCGGGGGCGGGGAGGCTCGTGGATAAGCTTGGCTCCCGCAAGGTGTACATCACGGGCCTTGTCATCGTGGCGGTGAGCACCGGGCTGGTGGCTGTGGCGCAGGAGTACTGGCACATGCTGGCGCTGCGGTTCGTTGCGGGGCTGGGGTCCACGATGTTCACTATTTCCGCGCAGGCACTGATTGTGAAGGTGGCGCCGCCGCAGATCCGCGGGCGGGCGAGCTCCACGTACGCGACGGCATTTCTGCTGGGCAACATCATTGGCCCGATTATTGGTGCGGCGCTGTCCTTCATGGGCATGCGCTGGCCTTTTGTTATTTACGGCACGGCCGTGGCGCTCGCCGCGGTGGTGGTGTGGGTGGCGCTGCCGAATTCGGATACGGATGTGTCGATGCTGAAGCGCCCACCGATGCGCCTCCATGAGGCTTTCAGTAATCCGAGCTACCAGTCCTTGCTGGCTTCCATGTTTGCCAATGGCTGGGTGAACATGGGCGTGCGCGTGGCTATTCTGCCGCTGTTTGCAGCATCGGTGTTCACGCACGGCGCGGCTGCTTCGGGCTTAGCGCTTGCGGCTTTCGCCTTCGGCAATGCGGTGACCCTGCAATTCTCCGGGCGCTTGGCGGACAGCATCGGCCGCAAACCGCTCATTCTCACAGGCCTTACGGTCACCGCTCTGGCCACGGGCACCCTCGGATTCGCTACTGCCGTATGGTCCCTGATCACCCTGTCCATCATCGCGGGCGTGGGCGGTGGCCTCATCGTGCCTAGCCAGCAGGCGAGCCTCGCGGACATCATTGGCAATGATCGCTCCGGCGGCAAAGCTCTCTCCGCATACCAAATGTGTGGCGACGCCGGCCAGGTCCTTGGCCCCATCATCATCGGTGCGATCGCCCAATCCCACGGTTTCCCCGCCGCGTTCATGGTGTGCGGTGCTATCGCCGCTGGTGCGTTTATCGTATGGGCAACCCTTGGCAATGAAACCCATCCAGACAAAGCATCCCGATAGAACAAACGGAAAGACATCATGAGAGTCATCTACGACTGCGATCCCGGCATCGACGACACCTACGCGCTGATCTACCTCGCCGCCTTGGCGCACACACAGGACATTGAGCTTGAGTGCGTGACCACCAGTGCCGGCAACGTGGATGCTGACCAGTGCGCACGCAACGCCGCCTGGATTCTCACCCTGTGTGGCCTGCCCACGATTCCGCTTGCCGCGGGGATGCAGGCCCCACTTGAGTGGGAGCTCACCACCACGCCGGATACCCACGGGGACACCGGCCTGGGCTATGCCACCGCACCTACGCGCCACGTTGAGCATGATTGGGCCATGCTGTGGTGCGACGCCATCGACCGCAGCATGGACGATCTTCACCTCATCATCACCGGCCCCATGACCAACTTGGCCGCGTTTGCTCACCTGCACCCGCAGCACTACGCCAAGCTCAAGCACATCACCGTCATGGGCGGGGCATTCCTCTACCCGGGCAACACCACGCCCACCGCCGAGTGGAATTTCTGGGTCGACCCGCACGCCGCCAAGCACGTCTTTGCCACCACTCCCACGCCGATCACCGTGTGCCCCCTCAACGTGACCGAACGCATGATCCTCACCCCGGACCACCTCGATCGCATCATTGCCACCCTGGGCACCTCACCGCTGGCCGAGCACCTTGAGCCCATCACCCGCTTCTACTTCGAATTCCACGAAGACACCGGCGACGGCTACCAGGCCCAAATCCATGACCTGCTCACCGTCATGGTCGCACTCAAACAGGTCTCATCGGAGTTTCGCTTATCGACGGTCGACCTCGAACCCAATTCCCCCTTAACCCGCGGCACCTCCATCGCCGACGACACCGGCATGTGGGACCGCGACCCCAACGCCCACATCCTCACCGACTCAGACCCCACCACCGCCTGGCAGCTTTTCGACACCGCCTGCACCACCCACGCCCGCATCACCGCCGGCGACCCCGCCCTGGAACGGCTCCGGCATATGCGGGCGGATGATTAGGGTGTTGCTGCGCGTTGGCTGCTGACCTTTGTAGATAACAATGATCGGTTACAAGTCGGCGGTTCTCGCTGCAGAAAACTATTCGAAACTCGGCTGTGCGGCGTGATTGAATGCAACCTCACGATTTCTGTACCAGTAATGGCTAGCTGCGCTGTAGGTTTGTGTTTCTTTGTAAATGATCACATACCCGGGGAGGGCTGTAGCTTGCCAACCTTCTGGTAAACACTCAAATATGGCTGTAATCCATTCTTTGATTGTTTGAGGAATCTTGGAGTGCGGTAATAGGTAGAAAGGCTTATCTAGATCCGGGTGGCTCTGAAAGCGGATAGTGAAGGGTGTTGCTCTTTTTAGAAGGGATAGAGCACTTTCTATCTGTGCATTTTCAGATAATCCCATCTCCTGTTCGTCAAGAGGATACTCGAGATTGATCGGATACAGTGCGTCGAAATGATTGCCCTTGACAATTGTCTTGTCCCGGTTTCGCCCCGGATCCTTATTGCCAAAACCGTTAGTATTCCATGGTACAGAGCCCCCTTTTCTGTAGTGGTCAATCAACATTTTTTCAGGTGCAGCTGCATCTAAATCTTCGTCAACATAGACTGCTTTGAACTCAATATCTTGAAGGCAGATTCCTTTTCTACCCGAGATTTTGATCCGATGTTGATTTAACCTGGATCGCAAATCAGATTTGGCCTTTCCCACGTAAACTCTCGTTAGAGAATCACCCTCGGACTCGAAAAGTTCGTATACACCGGAACGAGCTTCGAGTTTATCCACGTTGCTTTGCTCCAACGTTGCGGTATCGATTTGTTGGAGCGTTGCATGTAACTGATCTGCTAGAGCTTTGGTGATGCTGAGCTTGAAGTCCGCGATAAAATGTTGATTCGAGTTCCGCATTAGACCGCCCAAACTGGAGATTCGTGGTTTGTTGCCGCAGGATGTGTCAGAGCTGCGTGGACAGATGACGTGACGATATGGCCTAGATCAACCGGAACTGCGTTTCCAAGTTGACGCATTACTTCACCCCAAGCGCCATGAAGGGCGTAATCATCAGGGAAGGTCTGGATTCTGGCGGCTTCACGGACAGTAAAATAGCGCACTGAACCGTTTGGGAATCTAATCATATTTTCGCCGCCAGGAACTCCATGAGCTCCAGCTTTCAGTGCTTTGCTGGGTTCATCAATGGGAGACCCAGTATGTCCTGGGTATACTTTTGCTCCTGGTCTAAAATCATGATCAGGCCATTCCATAGCAAGCTCTGTCGTAGGATCCGGGAGATCCCGCAGTGCATCGCGGACGGTGAGCCAGCGTTTAAAACCATCAATGCTTGGCCGAGTTCTTATGCTTATGCGGTCTTGTTTAGCGACTTTATGTTCATCCCAGTAGCTTCCATCTGCTTGCGCAGCGGCTAGCGCTTTGCCGCTATGTGTTTGCTTCGGAAATTCCCAATCAACGTCAACATCGCTCCGGAATCCGATCAAAAAGACCCTATGTCTGTGCTGGGGTATCCCATAGTCAGCTGCGTTAACTAACCGTGACACAACGTTGTATCGGAGATCACTCTGGACATGTAAATGTTCTTTCTCTAATCGAGAAAAATGCTCGTGCCACATTTCCCCTTCGCGTGAACGAAGTTCTGGATGGCTTAAGCGAAGTTTTACGTATTCAAAGTAATCTGCAAAAGTTGAACGGGTTAGCCCTTTTACATTCTCGATAACAAATGCCTTTGGTTTGAGCTGATCAATAACCGAGGTTGCAGCGGGAAACATGTCACGGGGGTCGTCAGCACTGCGGGACAGGCCACCTAAGGAGAAGGGCTGGCAGGGCGGTCCTCCGGTAACGATGTCGACTTCCTCAGGCTTAACGTAATCTTTCCACTTGACATCTCGAACATCACCTTCAAGGACTTGAACTCCCTGAATCAAAGGGTGCCCGTTATTCGCGTTCTCTCTCATAGTTTTGCATGCCCACTTGTCCCATTCCGATGCGACCAGGTGAGAAATCTCGGCTTTAGATGAACCAAGAAGGAGTCCGCCTCCTCCAGCAAAAAGTTCAACGCCTTTCAGCGTACGAGCTTGCGTACTGGCGTTCCTTGTTTGAATCATGGGGCCATTCTTACATATGAAGTTAACGATGAAGGCGTTTCAGTCGTTGATTTGTTCGATTTCACCGGGCGTGCAGTGTTTTGGCGCAAGCTCGGAGGATTGGTTCTTTTCAAGTTGTGTTCGGTCAAGGTTTTATTGCAAATGCAATCTGGCCGGGCTGGCGGCTTTTGGATAAAAACAACCTATTTTGACGATTTTATAATTGTTTTACTTTGTTCCTTGAAGCGTCCTGGGTTTAGTTCCGATCGTTTCTAGAGGAGGATTGGATCATGCCTAGGAAGTTCAGTGACGAGTTCAAGGCCAAGGCAGTGCGTTTGGCTGAGGACCTCGTTGAGCTCGAAGGGTGCTCGAAATGGAGTG
>NZ_JASPJJ010000094.1:0-201 GCF_030232825.1 Corynebacterium sp. MSK044 | reverse complement strand
GCCGGACGCTCCTAAATCCACACGAAATGTCCCTTAGTGCGACACGCCGCAAATCCACACGAAATGTCCCTTAAGCCCGTTTCTCGGAGTTGATCACTGCGCGACCGACCGGGAAAACAAAAACAGGCTTAAGGGTCAAAAAGTGTGTCTGGATTGGCTGATTTCCAGTAGGTGACCTGCATTAACGTTGAAAGTATATGC
>NZ_JASPJJ010000093.1:0-204 GCF_030232825.1 Corynebacterium sp. MSK044 | reverse complement strand
AGCATATACTTTCAACGTTAATGCAGGTCACCTACTGGAAATCAGCCAATCCAGACACACTTTTTGACCCTTAAGCCTCAGACGAGGGGGTTTCGCTTTTCTCTGCCCCGGGTGCGTGCAGGAAGTTGGCTTAAGGGACATTTCGTGTGGATTTGCGGCGTGTCGCACTAAGGGACATTTCGTGTGGATTTAGGGGCGTCCGGC
>NZ_JASPJJ010000092.1:0-211 GCF_030232825.1 Corynebacterium sp. MSK044 | reverse complement strand
GGCCCCGGTACCAACTACCCGGAACACGGCAGTACCGGGTCTCCGGAACACCGGTACCAAAAACCCGCATCTGACAGTCGTGGCCCTCGCCCCTTCCGCATCCGTTCCACTGCATCCTTGCCATATGCTTCATAGGTCAAGTCCCGTGTAGTGGTGTAGCGGTTTGTGCTTTCGGCTCGGTATGAAGTTTGGGGTTGTGGTTAGGCGGTTA
>NZ_JASPJJ010000091.1:0-218 GCF_030232825.1 Corynebacterium sp. MSK044 | reverse complement strand
TCGTTCGGTTCTGCAACGCACGCAGTCATAGCGATGATCCTCGATCGTAATAGTGCCGCCGTCCCCCGCGGACTTCTCCAAGCACGCAACGTGCTGGCCAACCTGGGCAAAAAGCACAGCAAAGCCACCCTAGAACCAGCATGCCAGCAGGTCTTAGAAAAGAAGCTGGCTCCAACTATGGCTGTGATCAAGCGCATCCAGACTGACATTGCGCACGC
>NZ_JASPJJ010000090.1:0-226 GCF_030232825.1 Corynebacterium sp. MSK044 | reverse complement strand
AAGCCTGTTTCAAGATGAGGTTTCATAGGTTCCCAGCAGACTACTGGGTTGATAGGCCAGATCTGGAAGCACCGTAAAGTGCGAAGGTGACTGGTACTAATACACCAAACAACAAACAACAAACGGCCAACACACACATACGTGTACATGCCGCTCGCGTCCACTATGCAGTATCTGACACACCACACATCCGTGTCACAAAACATCTAATTACATACCGACCACA
>NZ_JASPJJ010000008.1:0-95664 GCF_030232825.1 Corynebacterium sp. MSK044 | reverse complement strand
TGCGGATCACATGAAAGGAACCATCAACGCTCGTTTTCCTACCGCCATCTCACCAAAACCCAGTCCCAATCAGACTGTCCGGCGGGGCGTTGTCGGTCACGCTGACTCACACAAAACTACACACACCCAACCAACAACACAAATCCCCTGGTTAAGTCATGTTGTTTAAAGGTTCTTTTGAGCATGTTTCGGGCTGATTGAACCCAAGAGATACCCAGCCTGAATGACAATGCCGATCAACGCGAGGATTCCGGCTGTCACCAGTGCAAAGATGACTGCGCCGTCGCGGAAGCCTTGGGCATTGGATGCCCCATTGGCAATGAAGAACATCAGGTAGCCGGGGACCATGCCCACTTCCGTGCGCCAGATCTTCACTGCGGCGCCGATGATGGCACTGGCACAACCGCCGGCACCGATGGTGATCACTGCAGCCCAGGAGAACTCGGATGGCGATGCCAGAGCAGCCACGCCGATATACGCCGCGACCGAGACCAGCGCAGCCGCCCATGACAAGACCAGCCAGCGCCGGCGCGGCACGCCGTAGCTCGCGCCCGTTGCCGGACCGGGGATGCCGATCCCCTGCATGCAGTAAGCGGAGTACCAAACGATGATCGGTATACCACCGAAGAGCAGGCGAAATCTGTCATTGCCGATGAAGTCCGACAGGTACAGGAAGATGCAGTGCGCAATGGCCACACCGAGTGCCCACAGCAGCTGCGGTTTGAAGATCAATTCGAATTCGAAGCTGCCACGACCGATGCGCGAACCCGCCTCCCGGTCGCTATCGACCGCATTGCCGGCCGTGTACTGCGAACCGAAGAGCAAACCCGACACCAGTGCCACGAGTGCGCCCGCGATGCCGACCCAGTCCGGGCGTGCGAATAGTGCAATCGAAGCACCGAACAGTACCGCGGGCACGACCGCCATCGCGGTTAGCTTTCTCGCGCGCGACTTCGGCATTCCGTACGCCGTATAGGCGGTGTCCTCCAACGACAATGTCCCGATCATGAACACTGTCAGCATCATTGGGCCGAAGATGACAGCAGTAGGCGACTCACGTTCGACGTAAAACAGCCCGGAAGCGAGCATCGCCAATATCGGGAGCATCCAGATCAGACGCGTCAGCGGTGCTGCGACAAGTTGGTGGCGGAAATATCCGAGCAGGCTCGTGTTCATCTAGGACACCTCCAGGTAGTGCTCGATGAGGTCGTCAAAGGTGGCGGCGCGGGCATGACGCGGGGCGTCGCTAAGAGGTACGAGTTCCGGGCCCGCGACAGCGAATTCATCAGCATCCTCAGGGGCACATTGCTTGAGCACGACCCCATCACGCCCCAAGATCACCGCATCATCCAGGACTTTTGCCGCATCGTCGATATGGTGCGTGGCCATCACAATCGTCCGGCCGGAATCAGCCTGGGCAAGAAGATGGCGGTAGAAGACGTCCGTGTTGTGGGTGTCGAGGCCGACATAGGGTTCGTCGAGAAGCAAAAGCTCAGTACCCGATGCGAGCCCGATGATGATGGCGACCATGGCACGCTGCCCGCGGGAGAGCTTGTCGTAGCGGGTGCTCAGGGCACCGCCCATGACGAAATCGGCGATGAGCTCGTCGGCAAGCGCTGGGTCCCACGTGCGGTAACGCAGCTGCGCGCCTTTGATCACATCAGTGCCGGACCACGAGCCCGGATACGCAGTGTCCACACCGGTCAGGCAGGTGTTATCCATGACGCGGGCATTGTCGAAGGGGCGCTCGCCAAAGACCTCGACCGTGCCAGATTCTGGTTTGAGTTGTCCGCCGAAAATGTTCAGCAGCGTCGACTTGCCCACACCATTGCGGCCGAGAAGGCCGTGGATACCGGGACCGAAGTCCACGGTGACGCCTCGCAGGACATCGGTTTTGCCAAAGCTGTGAGCCAAACGTGAGACGTGAATGGTCATTGGTACATTCCTCTGCTTTCTGCGACGCGGTCGATGAGGTCGTGGAGGTCGGTGCGGGAGTAGGTCAGGCGGAGGGCTTCGTCGATAAGCGGTGCGATGTAGTCGCCGGCGAAGTCCTCGCGGCGCGTGCTCACGATGCGTTCCCGCGCACCGTCGGTGACGAACATCCCGATGCCGCGGCGTTTTTCAAGGACTCCGGCGTCGACAAGCAAGCTCAGCCCTTTGCGCGCGGTGGCGGGATTGATGCTGTGGAATGCGGCGAGCTCATTCGTTGAGGGAGCGCGCTGCCCAGGTTCGAGTTCACCGTCCATGATCTGCTCCTGGATGAGACGAGCGATCTGAAGGAATAACGGCTCAGCGTCATTGCCCACGAAACACCTCCGGTTAGTCAGTTGCGTAACCAACCATACAAGCATGAGAATTTTTTGGCGCTGAAGTGCGTTGAACAGGGCAGAAGCCACCTATGTGGGCCCGCTCAGAGCTGGTCAACGAGATTTCTTAGCGAGACCCACGCAAGTCAGGCACACTGGGTGGACGACAAAACTTTTTAGCTACATGAATAGATACGGAAATCAGGAGCCATGCTTGAACGCACACTCGTCTTTGTGGACACGTCTTATCTACTCGCGAGCTTTTACAACTCGTGGGAGACAGGAGCACGGTCTCAATTAGAAATTGACCTCCCAGAGGTCGTTGCCAATCTTTCCGGCATGATCACGCAGCAGCTTGATCAGCCGATTCACCGTCAGTACTGGTACGACGGCATCCCCGACTCGGGCCCGCACCGCTACCAGCGCGCACTGCGCACGTGCGACGGCGTTCAGCTACGCACCGGTCAACTCATTGAGTGGGGTGAACGTCGCACACAAAAAGGTGTGGATACCCGCCTGGTTGCTGACATCGTGGTCAATGCCATGCGCGGGCAATACACCGATTTCGTGCTAGTCAGTGGAGATGCGGACATGATCCCAGGCGTCGAGGAAGCCACCAACGCCGGCATCCGCGTACACCTTTATGGCTTCGGCTGGGATTCCATGTCCTCTGCCCTACGCCACGCGTGTGACACGACGACGATCCTGGACCCACGCGAGGATTTCGCCGACGCGATGCAACTTCAAATCCTTGAAGGCCCCCTCCCGCCGAGCATCCGCGAACGTCCACTCGCGGATGCCGAAATGGAAGACAACGAGGGCATGTGCGACATCCCTCGCCCCGACGGTGAGCAGCCACTGTCTGCTCAGCTTGTCGACGACCCGGAGGCCGCTCCCCTCCCCGTTGAAGAACCCTGCGAGGAGTCTACGGAACCATCTGCGGCGGAGCCTATGGCCAAACCTGAAAACGAACCGGCTCCCGAGACTCCTGAGGTTTCCACCACTCCGGCGCCTGAGCCATCACCCGAACCGGCGCCGGCGCCTAAGCCGGCACCATCACCAGCACAGCTGGCTGAAACCACAAGCGACACTGGCGCGGCACACACACCGAAGCCGTCCATGATGGCACCACGCCGGAAGCTGCGTTCCCGTTATGTCCCGCTGCCGGAGGAAGTGTGGACCTCTTCCGGGTTCCAAACACCGTTTGACGTGGGACAACAGTACGCAACCTGGTGGTTCGATAACGCGGCTTCCTCTGAGCAGCGCGATAAAGCGCACATGCTATCCGGCGGTGGTTTGCCGCCGGAGATCGATCGCCCGCTTCTGCAGTTCGCCTGTGAAACGCTGCACGAGTACACACTGAGTGAAAACCAACGCGTCAACTTGCGCGATGGTTTTCACTCGGGGATCCGCGCAGTGCTCATCAACATCCGGCGGAACCAAAACTAGAAACAGACCTAGCCGAATTCAGGTTTCGTTCTAGGTTATTGTTGCCCATCTTCTTGCCCGGCCTCTTGCCCGGCTTCCACGCCCTGCGCGCCACCCGATTCGGTGCCCGGGGTGAGTTTGCCGGCGGTAGCTGCTTCCTTCTCCATGGCCGCGCGGATTTCCGCCAGCTTGGAAGTCGCAGCAACATCGGTGTCGGCCTGACCGGATTCAATCTCTGACATGACGTTGTCCGGGTTGGATTCAGCAAGTTCCTGCTGGCCAAGTGCCGTGGTGTAGCGGCGCTCAATCTTGTCACGCACGCCATCGAGGGTGGGCACGGAATCATCGGTACGGAACTGGCCAATGGTGTCCATTGCCTGCGCGGACATCTCCTGCATGTTTGCCTGGTCAACCTGCGCACGGAGGCGGTTGACCTCAGCCAGCTGCTCTTCCAGGCGCGCTTCAGACCTGCGCTGCTCTTCCTCAGCCTGCTTGGCTGCTTGCTCTGCCGTCGCGTACTGCGCAGTCAGGTCGGCGAGCTCCTGCTCGGTTGTGACCAGCTGAGCAGCGAGAGCTTCAGCAGTGTTGTTGAACTCCTGCGCCTTCGCGGAATCGCCCTCGGCGGTGGCCTTGTCCGCCATCTGCAGTGCAGTCTTTGTCTTCTCCTGCTGCTGCGTCTGGTTTTCACGCAGCCGGTTCATCTTGATTTCCAGCTGCTTCTTCTGGCCGATGATCTCCGCAGCCTGGCGCGTGATCGCGTTGTGCTGCTCCTTCGCCGCGTTCGCGGCCTGCTCGATCTGGACCTTCGGATCAGCATTCTCATCAATCGCCGAATCAAACGATTGCATGAGGTACTTCCAGCCCTTGCTGAACGGGTTAGCCATGTTGCGCGTCCTTAAATAAGTAGGGAGCAGATACGTTCCCGAGTTTACGTGGGAATGCTCTGCTCCGTCGATAAGCGAAAAGGCCTTAAGCCTCGTCCTCCTGTGCGTTCTGCGCGGCGATGTCACGGTGCACCTGCTCCATGTCCACGTCGCGGACTGCTTGAATGAACTCCTCGAACGCGGCGGGCGGCATGGCACCGGACGTCTGACCGAGGAGAATGCCCTCACGGAACGCGAAAAGCGTGGGGATGGACTGGATCTGCAGCGCGGCCGCGAGCCCCTGGTTAGCCTCGGTGTCGAGCTTGGCAAAGACGATGTCTTCGTGCTTGTCCGACGCCTTCTCAAACGTCGGGGCGAAAGCCTTGCACGGCCCGCACCAGCTCGCCCACGCGTCCACGATCACGGTGTCATTGTCTTGGATGACCTGGGTGAATGTGTCCTCCGTAATGTTAATGGTGCTCATTATTAATCCTTTTCGTCTGCTCGGGTAACGTCTATCAGTGAGTTCAACCCCACTCAGTTTCGATTCATTCCCATGCGGGGCAGAAAAGGAGCAACCGTGACCAAGAACTACCGGTTCGAAGGACCGCAGGACGCAACGTCCGTTGAAAAACTTCAGTCTGAAGTGAGCGAGGTGCTGGGCACGCAGGGGGTGGATATTGATGTGGAAGCCGGCCTTATGCAGGTCACGGGCGAAGGTTTCACGGATGAACAGATTGAGTACGCGGTTGAGTATGCCGGCTTTTCGCTTATCGACGTCTAAAGTACGCCTACCATTAATCCCATGAGTACTGAAACAACTGTTTTTACCGTTGACGGCATGACGTGCGCCCACTGTGAGGCCAGCGTCAAAGAGGAGATCAGCGAGGTCCCTGGCGTGACCAGTGTTAAGGCTGATCACACTACGGGTAACGTCGAGGTCATTGGCTCCGGTTTCACCTGCGAGCAGATTGCTGAGGCAGTCGCGGAAGCTGGTTATACCCTGGCTTAGTCGCCTGGATGAACTAGTTTGACCGGGGTCTAGCTGCTGTGTTAGGAGTTAGACATGACAAGCACCCCCACACCATCCCACCTTGATTTAGGCGTGATGGGCATGACCTGTACGTCGTGTTCTTCGCGTGTGCAACGCAAACTGAACAAGGTTCCCGGGGTGGATGCCACGGTGAATTTTTCCACGGAGACGGCTGCGGTGGATTTTGATCCGTCGTTGACGGATCCGGATGCCCTCATGCAGGTGGTCCGCGATGCGGGCTATGAGGCTTTTGTAGTCGGTGGCGCGTCGGCGGGCGCTGGGGCTGATACTGAGTCGGGTGAGCCGACCCCTGATGTTGATGCCATTCGCGATGAGGAGACGGAGAAGCTCAAGCGCACTGTGATCTGGTCGGCGGTGCTGACCGTTCCGGTGTCCGTGCTGTCGATGGTTCCGGTAACCCAGTTCCCAGGCTGGGAGTGGCTCGCGCTGGCACTGACCACGGTGGTGTACTTCGTGACTGGTTCTCCTTTCCATCGCGCGACGTGGACGAACCTGCGCCACGGTGCGGTGACGATGGACACGTTGATTTCCCTGGGCACGACGGCTGCCTACGTGTGGTCGTTGTGGGCCCTGTGGGTGCAGTTCACGGGCCCTGCTGGCCACGAGGTGCCACCGATTTATCTTGAAACCGTCGCGGTGGTGATCACGTTCCTGCTGCTCGGCCGCTGGTTTGAGATGAAGGCAAAGGGCCGTTCCTCCGAAGCTTTGCGCGAGTTGGCCACCATGGGTGCAAAGGACGCCACGGTTCTGCGCGACGGACAAGAGGTGCGCATTCCGGCTGGGGAGCTGCAGGTCGGTGATCACTTTGTGGTGCGGCCGGGCGAGAAGATCGCCACGGATGGCGTGGTGCTTTCAGGCTTATCGACGATTGACAACTCCATGCTCACCGGCGAATCCGTCCCCGTCGATGTCGGCGAGGGTGACACCGTCACCGGCACCACGGTGAACCTGTCGGGCCGCCTGATCATTGAGGCCACTCGTATCGGTTCGGAGACCACGTGGGCGCAGATGATCGAACTGGTCCGCAACGCGCAGGCGGGACAGGCACCGGTTGAGCGCCTAGTGGACCGGATTTCCCGGGTCTTTGTGCCGGCAGTGATTGTTACTTCGCTAATTACTTTGGCGATACACCTGCTTCTTGGGCACGATGCGCCGACGGCATTCTCCGCTGCTGTGGCTGTGCTTATCATCGCCTGCCCCTGCGCATTGGGCCTAGCCACACCCACTGCAATTCTGGTGGGCACGGGCCGTGGCGCGCAGCTGGGCCTTCTGATCAAGGGCCCGGAGATCCTGGAATCCACACGCAAGGTGGACACGATCGTCTTGGACAAAACAGGCACTGTGACCAGTGGCAACATGTCGGTGGATGCTGTGGTCCCGGCGGCAGATGCCGAGTTGAGCGCGGACGAGTTGCTCACTTTAGCGGCAGCTGTGGAGTCTGGCTCAGAGCACCCGATTGCGCAGGCTATTGTCACCGCGGCGAATGAGCGCGGACTTGAGATCCCCGTGGCTCAGAGCTTCAACTCTGAAGCAGGGCAAGGAGTGCAGGCGCTTGTCCGTGGCTCCCGCGTCACTGTTGGCCGCGGCCGTGGCGCTGAAGCGGAAGCTTATGAAGCTGAAGGTGCCACTGCCGTGACTGTGACCGTGGATGGCACTGCTGCTGGTGTCATCGCGGTGAGCGACACCATCAAGGAGACATCCGCGCAAGCAATTGCGGATCTGCGTTCCTTGGGCCTCACCCCGCACTTGCTCACCGGTGATAATCCGGGTGCTGCGCACGCTGTGGCGCGAGCAGTGGGAATTGACCAGGATTGTGTGACGGCGGGGGTGTTCCCGGCGGGGAAGGTTGAGGTTGTGGAAAAGCTTCAAGCCCAAGGCAAAACCGTGGCGATGGTCGGCGACGGCGTCAACGATGCTGCTGCGCTTGCCACCGCTGACCTGGGCTTGGCCATGGGGTCCGGTACGGATGTAGCCATCCAGGCCGCTGACATCACCCTCATGGGCAACGATCTGGGCAGCGCAGCCGATGCGATCCGCCTTTCCCGGCGCACGCTGCGCACCATCAAGGGCAACCTGTTCTGGGCTTTCGCCTACAACGTCATCCTCATTCCCGTGGCCGCTTTTGGGCTGCTCAACCCGATGTTGGCGGGCATCGCGATGGCGTTCTCTTCTGTCTTTGTTGTGACCAATTCACTGAGGCTGCGCCGTGGCTGAGTAAGATTTTCCGCCATGACCACCCGTAATGAGCGGCTTGACCGCCTGCCTGTCACTTCTAAACATCGCCGACTTCTGGTTGGCTCCGGCATCGGGTGGGCGCTTGACGCCATGGATGTTGGCCTGGTGTCCTTCATCATCGCGGCGCTGGCCGTGCACTGGGACCTGGATAAATCCACCACCTCCTGGATCGCCTCCGTCGGGTTCATCGGCATGGCCATCGGCGCAACATTGGGCGGGCTTCTGGCCGATAAATTTGGTCGGCGCCAAATCTTCGCCGCCACTTTGCTTATCTACGGTCTAGCAACCGGCGCATCAGCTTTTGCCTGGTCCGTCGGTGCTCTTATGGTGTTCCGTTTCTTCGTTGGCTTGGGCCTGGGTGCGGAACTTCCGGTTGCCTCCACCCTGGTCAGCGAATTCGCTCCACGCCGCAGCCGTGGCCGCATGGTGGTCATCCTCGAGGGCTTCTGGGCCGTGGGCTGGATCCTTGCGGCGGTGATTGGCACTTTCGTGGTCTCCCAGGGCGAGAATGGCTGGCGTTGGGGCTTCGCACTCGGTGCCGTACCTGCGCTGTATGCCATCTACGTGCGCATGGGCCTGCCGGAATCGGTCCGCTTTTTGGAGTCGAAGGGCCGACACGAGGAGGCCGAAGAGATTGTTGCCTCCTTCGAAGCAGCGGCTGATCCAGCTGACTTGGAGGAGGTGGAGGAGGTGGACCCCTCCCCCATCGCTATAGACAAACCTGAATTCAGCGGTGGTATTTGGGGCCCGGCTTTGCGGCGTCGCACCGCAGCCTTCTGGCTCGCCTGGTTCGGCGTGTCACTCTCTTACTACGGCGCATTCATCTGGATTCCATCGTTGCTGGTGGATCAAGGTTTTACCCTGGTGCGCTCCTTTAGCTTCACACTGGTGATCACGCTTGCACAGCTGCCCGGTTACGCCGCGGCTGCGTGGCTCATTGAGATCTGGGGCCGCCGCATCACCCTGTCCACTTTCCTGGCGGGTTCAGCTTTCTCTGCAGTGCTTTTCGGTCTAGCTGCCGCGCCGTGGCAGATCATTGCTGCCGGCTGTCTGCTCTCCTTCTTCAACCTCGGTGCCTGGGGTGCGCTCTACGCCATCGGCCCGGAGCTCTACCCCACCTCTATCCGCGCTACCGGCACGGGTGCCGGCGCATCCTTTGGCCGGATCGGCTCCATCATTGCCCCGCTCATCGTCCCGCCGGTGCTGGCCTGGGGTGGGTCGATGGCGGTCTTCGGTCTTTTCGCGGCTGCTTTTGCGGTCGCCGGTATTGCGGCGTTCACACTGCCGGAGCAGCGTGGCAAGGCGCTGGCGTGATGCTAGCTATCTCTAGCCACGGGCCATGTTGACAAAGCGCGAGTAATGCAACTGGTGCGCCACCGCGATCGTGTCAATCGGGCCACCACGGTGCTTAGCCACGATGATGTCGGCCTCACCGGCGCGCTCATTATCCCTGTCCTGCGAGTCCGGGCGGTACAGCAGCATAACGATGTCCGCATCCTGCTCCAACGAACCGGATTCACGCAGGTCCGCCAACTGCGGGCGCTTATCCGTACGTGATTCCGGACCACGGTTCAGCTGCGAAATAGCAATCACGGGGACCTCAAGCTCCTTGGCCAGAAGCTTAAGTTGACGTGAGAAGTCCGAGACCTCCTGCTGGCGTGATTCGACCTTCTTGCCGGAGCTCATCAGCTGCATATAGTCCAGGACCACGAGGTCGAGACCATGCTGCTGCTTCAGTCGGCGGGCCTTGGAGCGAATCTCCATCATCGTCAGGTTCGGGGAATCATCCACGAAGATCGGTGCAGCTTGAATCTGCTGGAGACGGTCCGTGAGTTTCTCCCAGTCCTTCTCCTCCATCTGGCCGGAGCGCATGGCAGAGAGTTTGATCTCCGTCTCCGCCGACAACAAACGCATGACAATCTCCGAAGCGCTCATCTCCAGGGAGAAGATCACCGAAGTCAAGCCATTGTGGATCGAGCACGAACGCACGAAGTCCATGGCCAGGGTGGACTTACCCACACCAGGACGTGCCGCGATGATGATCATCTGGCCGGCGTGCAGGCCATTGGTAAGGCGGTCCAGATCAATGAAGCCGGTGGGCACGCCTGCTGCAAGACCACCGTCCTTCTCGTAGGCGGCGAGCTCATCCACGGTCGGCTTGAGCAGCTCCGACAACGGGCGGTAATCCTCACCCGTTTGCTTCTGCGCAACAGCGAAGATCTCCTGCTGGGCACGGTCGACGAGGGCGTCAACTTCCATGCCTTCGCCGCCCTCGTAGCCGAGCTGGGCGACGCGCGTGCCCGCGTCGACAAGCTGACGCAACGTTGATTTTTCCGCGACGATGTCGGCGTAGTACCGCGCATTGGCTGCGGTAGGTACCTCGGAGATCAGCGTGTGCAGGTACGGCGCTCCGCCAACGCGTTCCAGATTGCCCATGCGGTCGAGCCGACCCGCGACAATAAGCACGTCAATATCAGAGCCCTGTGAATAGAGCTCCAGAATCGCCTGGTAGATCAGCTGGTGTGCCGGGTAGTAGAAATCCTCCGGTTGCAGCTCCTCAGTCACGTCCACCACCGTGGATGAGCTGAGCAACATCGCACCGAGCACACCTTGCTCCGCCTGCCGGTCGTGCGGTGGTTGGCGGTACTCGGCCAGGTCCGTGCGGTCCTTAGTAAACCCGCGGCTGCGATCCGGCCGATCTTTAAAACGCGAAGAACCGCCCCGCGCCTCGGACTCCTCCGGCGGTGGTGGCGGTGGTGGCACCGCACTGTCCGCAAAGCTGTCGAAGCTCTCTCCGTCAAAGCCGTTCGTGTCGCCGCCAGCGCTGTTGCCGGCCGTGTTTCCGCCTACCGTCATACCTAACCTCCGTTGACCCCTATTGCCCGTCGATGTTACCTCGCACGGGGCCACTCACCATCTTCCACAGCCTCGCCCACACCAGTTATCCACACGCTCCTGTGGATAACTCGATCAAAGTGCACGTCGGTTTCCACATGCACCGACCCGCAGTTGTGGATAACCTGTGGATAACGCGGGAAGATTTCCACACTCCCCCACAAACATCCAGTACAAACCGGTTATATTCATAACTTCAAACGGCAACAAACGGTGAATAAAACCCCTACCAGCAGGTTCTCCTCACACCTGAGAATCGCCTTAATTTTACCTTTTGGTTACCTTCTCGCACGCTGCAATCATCAGTTATCCACTAGTTATCCACAGGGCTTGTGCATAACCCACAACCCCATAAACAAAACAAACGCGGGCCCCACTCCTCACAAGTGGGACCCGCGTTTAATGCTGTTGTCGTTGGATTGATGTAGGGTTATGCCCTGTCAATCGCCGTTAAGCGGTATTAAGCGCTCACGACCTCGAAGTTCACCTTGCCCTCCACGTCATCGTGGAGCCTGACCTTGACCTGGTAGCCACCGGTACGGGTGACCAGACCCTTAGGTACGTCAACGCGACGCTTGTCCAGCGCCGGGCCGCCAGCTGCCTCAACGGCAGCGACAATGTCAGCCGGCTTCACAGAGCCGAACAGCTTGCCATTGTTGCCGGTGCGGACCTTGACGGTCACGCCCTGCAGCTGGTCGAGCTGATCACGCAGCTCCTTCGCGTGTTCCAGGTCGCGCACAGAGCGCTGCTCCTGGGCACGCTTGATGTCCTCAATCTGCTTCTCAGCACCGCGGGTAGCCACGATGGCCAGGCCGCGGGGGAGCAGAAGGTTACGTCCGTAGCCGTCCTTGACCTCGACAATATCGCCGGGTTCACCAAGGTTCTCAACGGCAGCGGTGAGGATCAGTTTCATGAATCCTTACCCTTCCTTTTCGTGAAAGATGTTCGTTGTACTTGAAATGCTGCGTCTTTAGAACGGGGGCTCATCGTCCATGCCGCCGAATCCACCGGCGGGAGGAGCGGAGTTCCACGGATCATTCGCGGGCTGATTCTGGCCACCCTGGGACTGATTGCCCTGGCCTTGGCCGCCCTGGCTCTGACCGCCGAAACCACCAGTGTTCTGGTTGTTCTGGAATTGCTGGCCGCCCTGGTTACCGCCAAAGCCGCCGCCGGAACCGCCCTCACGCGGGTTCCGGGAAACGGAAGCAGAAGCGTACTTCAGGGACGGGCCGACCTCGTCGACCTCGACCTCAAATACCGTGCGGTTTTCGCCTTCGCGGGTCTGGTAGGAACGCTGACGCAGACGGCCATTAACAATGACGCGCATGCCTTTGGTCAGGGATTCAGCGACATTCTCGGCGGCACCGCGCCACACATTGCATGTCAGGAACAAAGCATCCCCATCGTCCCACTGACCAGTGTCACGGTTGTACGTGCGGGGAGTGGATGCGATACGGAAGTTAGCTACGGCCACGCCAGCCGGCGTGAAGCGTAGTTCCGGATCAGCAACGAGGTTGCCTACGACGGTGATTGGAGTTTCGCCCTGTGCCATGATGTTTCGTCCTTACCTTTACCTTTATGCGAATGAGTCCATGTAGTTGTGCTGGTTTTCTTTCACACCCAAGCATATAACCTAGGGTGAACATTGCCCATGTGCTGGGGTTTTAGCCCTTTTGCACTGGTGTATACCGGCACGAAAGAAGCCTCGTTCTAAAAGTTCGCGCTTACTTCTTGTCGGTGCGCAGAACCTTGGTTCGCAGAATGTTGTCGTTCAGGTTCAGACGGCGGTCGAGCTCCTGAACGGTCTCGGACTCGCAATCCAGGGTGACTACTGCGTAGACACCCTCTTCCTTCTTGTCGATCGGGTAGGCAAAGCGGCGCTTGCCCCAGATATCAACATTTTCCACCTTGCCGTTATCCTTGCGGACAGTTTCGAGGAACTTGTCCAGGGACGGGGCGACGGTGCGCTCATCCTGACTCGGGTCAAAGATGATCATTACTTCGTAGTGACGCACGGGACCTCATCACCTCCTATGGTCGTTTCAATGATGTCGGCCACCGCCCTTGTGGCAGTGGCAGGAGGGTCGCTTACGTCAAGCAACCCCACCAGCGTACCCCAGGGCATAAGCAGGGAGAAATTGCTTATCGACGCCCACGGGACCCTAGTCATCCCTATCCACATCCACGACGAGCCCATTTGGATCAATGTCGATGTCAATGGCGCCCAGTTCAATCTCCCAGTAGCCGTCATCGTCCCACTCGATCTCAACCCCGGGATCGTTGTTCAGGGCAGCAGTGAGAACGCGGTCGACGTCGTCTTTGGTCACGCCTTCGTCGATAAGCTCGGCCTCTGCCTTCTCGGTGTATCCGCTGACCGCGGAAGGCAGCTCACGCTGCGGGGCATCCTGAGCGGGTGTGTCCGGCTGCACAACGGTTGTTTCAGTCGCAGTTTGCGTCGTTGTCTCCGTCGTGGTGGCAGGCTCTTGAGCGCCGCCGCATGCGGTGAGGAAGAGGAGGGTGGGGGCAATGGCAATCGTCGATAGTTTCTTCATGCCTCCCCACCGTACCGACTCAGTTTGACTATGCGCTCAAGCGAGAGAAGGTGACCTGGGCTTTTGCCGGGCGCAGCGTGACATAGTCAAACCGACCCTTAGGGGTTCGGCGCCGCGAAGAAGACGGCGAGGGAGACTGGCAGGATCGTCATGAAGATGAACGCCAGGATGCCCAACGTGACGGCGAGGCCAACCGGCTTCTTTTTCACGACTGCCCAGAAGCAGGCACCGAAGAGGGCGAAAGCGATGAAGATGGAGCAAATTCCAAGGATGGTTGCGGTTCCCATTGTTGTTTAGCCTCCTCCCAATCAGCTGGTGTGGTGAGTAGCGGGTCACAGCCGTAGTGCGCGTCGCGGACCTTGTCGGGGCGGCGGCCGTACATTTGGCGGACGACAAGCACCATGATGGCCACGATCAGTGCATCACGGATAAGCACGATGATATTGAGTGCGGCGCCGGGCAGGCCAAGGTTATCGGTGCCCATCATGTGCCACATGAGAATCGGCCAGACGAGCATGTCCGCCGTCATCCATGTGAGCAGCAGGCGCCAGTGGGGCAGAGCGAGCACCGCCGGAACAACGAGCCACAAAGAGTACTGGGGGCTCCACACCTTGTTGAAGAGCAAGAAAAACCCGACGATGAGGACGAAAAGCTCAGCCACGCGCGGTATTTGCGGCGCCTTCAATCCAGCGATGAGAACAAAGAGGCATCCAGCGAGGAACAACGCCAGCGTCACCGCATTCAAAATGACCGGTGCGCCATCGCCCGAGTCGAATCCGGTCCAGCCGAAGGCACGGGAGATCACGGCGTAAATCGTGGTCCACTCCCAGCCGCGTTCGGTGTTGAGACGCTGGAACTCGTGCCAGGCATCGTAGTTATGCAGCATGATGGGCACGTTGACCACAAGCCAGGACACGACTGTGGCGGCGAGCATCTGCAAGAAAGGCACGAAGTTTTTCTTCCGCAGCGCAATAACAAGGTAGGCGCCGAGCAGGAAAAGTGGCCACATCTTGAAGGCGGTACCAAAGCCGATGAGCACGCCGGCCAACCAGAACTTCTTATTGCGCGCCGCCAGAAGAGCACCAACCATGAACGCGATGGAGGGAATATCCCAGTTCGTAAACGCATGCACGATCAGCAGGGGAGAGGCCACCACCAGGATCGTGTCCCAAATGCGGTTACCGGCGAGTTCCGCAACCATGCGCGCCGTACCCACCCAGATCACAGCCATGACAAACGCGGTGAGGTAGAAGTACCAACCGGATTCTGGCAACGCCCAGTCCATGAGCGGGTAGGTCGTGCGCGCAATCCAACCCATGACCCCCTGGAAAAGACCAGCGAGAACCGGATACTCCATGTACCGGGTCAAGTCACCTTCAACCCACGAGTAGTCGTAGACAAAACCTGGTTGGTCAAGCCCACGCCCGCCGTAAAGCGGGACGATGTCGTTGTAGCAAAAGGAGGTGTACTGGCGGTTGCCGTCCCAATTGAGATGCATAGCGCCATCAATAAGCTTGCCCCGCGCACAGTTTGATTTGGCCAGTGCACCGAGCGCGAGAAACACCCAGGCAACCGCGATGATGGCGCGCAATGGTGTCCACCAGCGACCACGACCGATCTGGGCGAAGCGCCCCATCGGGCCGCCGAGCGCGGCGACCACTCCCTGCGCGATTGGCTCCGTCCGCGCAGGTTGTACGCGGTCAACTGGATGTGCCCATCCCTTTGTCACTTAAATCCCCTAACCCACTAGGCCGTCTAACAAGTCTCCGAGGTCCAGGTCAGGTATCGGCGCCGGGGCTGGTGGTGCTTCCGGTGCGGGCTCAGGAGCTTGATCCGGTGCGTCCTCACTTTCCGACGGATCAAACTCAGACGGCCCAGAGGGGTTCGTGTAAATCGGAGTGATCGGGTACGTGCCACCGGTGTACGGGTTCACGCCCCAGTTGATCGGGGTGGCGGTGGGGAACTGCTGGAAGTCCGTGTTGGCCAAAGAGCTGTCCAGCACACCCTTCCAAATGGAGCCCGGAGTCATAGAGCCGTACATGTTGCCACCCCACGCGTTGTAGATGCGGGACGTGTTGTCCGCGGTACCCACCCACACAGCCACAGCCAACTCAGGGGTGCCGCCGACCATCCAGGCGTCCTTCGTGCCACCGGTATTGCCAAACTGGGCGGTACCGGTCTTGGCGGCGCTCGGGCGGCCACCCGCCAGGGCGGAGTTAGACCAGCCGGCGATGGGCAGCATGGACTGGATAACGTTATCCGCTACCTGGCCGGAGATACGGCGTTCCTTGTACTCCGGATCAAACTCGTAGAGCACCTCACCGTCAGCAGACGTCACGCGCTGCACAAAGTGGGTTGGGTGCCACACACCACGGTTGATCAAGGTAGCCATGCCGGTAGCCATGTCAATGACACGGGACTGGTACTGGCCCAAGATAATGCCGTCATACGGCTGGCTACCGTCCGGCTCACGGAGAGTCTCCGGAATGTTCGGCAGCGAGCGCGCCACACCCAGAGCATGGGCGGTGTCAGCGGTGTCATAGGTGGTGTTGTCCAGGTCAGACTGGATGCGGATGAAGGACGTGTTGTAGGAGTTCTTCATCGCCTCAGCCATGGTGGTCATGCCGCCACCACCGCCGCCGTCATTAGTAATGCGCGCATTACCCACGGTGACAGGGGAGGAGTCATACACAGCCGACAGCGGGATACCCTGCTGTAGCGCAGCAGCCAGGCCAAAGATCTTGAACGTCGAGCCGGTTTGCAGGCCCGCGTTTGCGTAGTCCCAGCCGGAAGCATCGTCGCCACCGTAGTAGCCGCGCACAGCGCCTGTCGACGGATCAATCGCCACCACACCAGTCCGCGCATCCTCCTGCAGCGGCGCCATCTGTGCCTCCGCTGTGTCCAGGATGTTCTGCTGCACCACTGGGTCAATGGTGGTGGTGATCTGCAGGCCACGGTTGGTCACATCATCTTCGGTGATACCAATGTGGGAAAGTTCCTCAATCACCTGGTTCTTAATCAGGCCGTTCGCGCCCGTTGCCTCCGTGTATGCGGAGTAGGTGGCTGGATCACGCGTTTCCGGAAAGTGCGCCCCGGCGCGCTCCTCGGGGCTCAACCAGCCCTCCGCAACCATGCCGTCAAGCACATAGTTCCAGCGGTTCTCCGACTCCTGCGGGTTATTCCAGGGATCCAACTGGCTGGGCAGCTGGATCAGTCCGGCCAGCACCGCACCTTCCTCAACAGTCAGCTCCGAAGCAGGCTTGTTGAAGTAAGCCTGGGCTGCTGCCTGAATACCGTAAGCGTTACGCCCGAAGTAAATGGTGTTCAAGTAGCCCTGCAGGATTTCTTCCTTGGACCAGTTACGGGTCATCTTGATGGAGTAGACCAGCTCGTTGAACTTGCGGCTGTAGGAGTGCTCATTGCCCACGATGGTGTTCTTCACATACTGCTGGGTGATCGTCGAACCACCACCGGCGGAAGCATTACCAGTGATTTGGCCAAGCAACGCGCGACCAAAACCGGTGAAGGAGAAACCGGAGTTATCCCAGAAGTCACGGTCCTCCGCCGCGAGCACAGCGTTCTGCACATGCTCCGGCACCTGATCAAGGGTGACCTGCTGGCGGTTACCTTCAGCCGGAACAAGGCGTGCCAGCTCCGTCGAACCGTCAGACGCGAAGATGGTGGAGATCTGCGCGGTTTGGATCTCGTCCGGTGCGGGCAGGTCAGCGCGCGCGTAGTTCACACCAAAAACAGTCAACGGCACGGCCAGCACGAGGACGAGCGCCAGAGCTAACGCTGCCCACCACTGTTTTGCACGGCTGCCTTTGGAACCAGAGCTCTTCTCGTTTTTCTTCGTCGCCTTCGCGCCACCCGCGGCTGCTGCGCCGGTCGTTGCCTTCTTCGCTGTTTTCTTCACGGTCTTCTTCACCGTTTTCTTCACAACCTTCTTCGCCGCTTTCTTCGGCGTCGCTGAAGAGTTGCCGCTAGCGCCGGCGCGCTTCGGCCCCTCGTTGCGCATGCTCGCGCCCTTGCGTGCGTGGGCACCCTGCGAGTTGCGGGAGTTACGGGAATCAGATTCGCGTGACAATGGAGTGCTCTTCCTGCCTATGAGAAGTATTCAGGACTGTGTAGGACACATTTAAGGTCAGATTACTTCAGGGTAGTTGTTTCAACCTGAAATCACAGCACCAGGGGAACCACCAAAGCCACTACGCTGTGTATGGTTCCGCCCGCGCTTCAGTGAGCAAATGGTTCCAACCGCAGTGCCTGCACACTTCCACCCGGTGGACAGTAATAGGGCCTACCTGCGCCGTGATCTCATCAATCTCCGCCTCGCTGCGTGCGGTCCCAGAGCGGCGACCTAGGTTGTCGCCATAGATCCACAGAACATCTTGCATGACTGATTCGCAGATAGAGCAGGGGCGGGGCGAGTCAGTTCCGTGGTGTTCGGCGGCGGCTTTGAGTAAAAAGTCCGCGTCGCAAAGCTCAGCTTGAGGGATTCGGCCCGCATGGAAGTCGCGCAAAGTCATGCGACGCTCCCACTCGTGGGACACTTCAGCGCTGAGACGAAACACGGTGGGCGAGTGTACTCCAATCCTGCAAACTTTAATGCACAAAATTACACCGGAAAATAGCATTTATTCGCACGAATTGCCTACGATAGTGGGCATGATCAACAAAGTGGATGTTGCGCACGAGATCGCGGCCGAGGTACGACCGTTTTTGACCAAGCTGTACGTGGCTTACTTCCGTATCGCACAGCAGTCTGATCTCACTGGCCCGCAGTTGTCCATCATGGAGCGGCTCATTGAATCCGGTCCGATGCGCATTAGCCAGCTCGCGCAGGAGGAAGGCATTCGTATGCCAACGGCCTCCAACACTTTGCACCAGCTCGAACAGCGTGATCTGATCCACCGTGTCCGCGATGAGGAAGATCGCCGTGGTGTTCGGGTGGAAATCACCGAGATCGGCCGCAAGGAATATGACCGTGTGGCCGAGGAGCGCACCAAGTACGTCACGGAGATGCTTGCCACCTTGGATGCTGAGGACCTCCAGCTGCTCAAGGACAGCATCCCTGTGTTCGAGAAGCTCTCGGAGCTGTACACCACCAACAACTTGGCCTAGGCAGCGAAGCCTCAGTGGGGGACCTTCTGGCACATGGTTCTTGGGGTGGATAAGATTTAGGTAGTTTTACCCTGATTTTCCCCCGTCGATCCCTTCCAGCACATGGCCAAACATTCGTATTTGCCAGCGCTTCTGTCGTCGAAAGGCAGCGAGCGCCCTTTACGCATCGCCGTGAGCTGGGATCAGTCCGGGGAAGAAGCAGTGCATTTGGCGGGGTGGCTCGCGCAGTCCCTTCCCGCAGAGATCAGGGTGATTACCACTGAACCGCGCCCGTGGTCGCAATTCCGTTCCACGTCGAGCAAGAAATACAAGAAGTGGTTTGAGAACACCCTGGATGAGCGCACTCAGGACGTGCGCCGAGCAATGAAACACCACGTACCTAGTCGCGCGTGGGACAAGGAGTTCATGGTTTTCCGCGATGGAAAGCCACGTAACAGGCTACTCAAAGAGGAGATTAAGAGGTTCGATGCGGACCTTGTTCTGTTCGGCTCCAAACCGAAGGCCGCGTTAGGCCGCTTTGTTGCCGCATCGGCGGCGGATATTGTGATGCGTTCAGCACCCGCCTCGGTGGGCATTATTCCGCGCGGCGCCAAGCTGGCCAAGAAGGGCATCACGCGCGTGAACTTCGCCTTCTTGGACACAGAGGAAGCCGCGCGCAGCTCCGCACGAGGCATCGGACTCGCTGCCGCGCTCGCGCTCACGCTTGATGTGGAGTTGCGCATCATGGCTTTCTCGCCGGAGGAAACGTACAACTTCGACGATGATCTCACCCATCGCCCGCTTGTCGACGAATGGAATGAAGCCTCCCTCGCCCTCCTCGACCGCGCCTGGGATGTCGGGCTGAATGTGGCCCGGGACCTGAATATCAAGGACCCCCACGCGGAGCTGAAGAACTTTGAGGTAGAAACCTTGGTCAGTGCTGGCGAAGGCTGGCGCACCGTTGTGGATTCCCAGAAGTGGAAGAAGGGGGACCTTCTCTTCGTTGACTCCTCACCACAATCCAAGATTCGTCCTGGCTACGTCCACGTCGGACCGCACACAGCAGAATTCCTGAGCTACGCCCCAGTTCCAGTTATTGTCTTGCGGGGATAGACTCACACTCATGGCTTCCCATGAGAATCGTCCCGGTTTCGCTCCTGGTCACCCAGAAAATGACCTGCATGATTCAGCGGACTACCACAATAAACTCCGCCCGGAGCCACACAGCTTGGAAGAGTTTGCGGACCAGCCTGACCCGAAAGAGGTCAACGCCCGGAATGAAGCCTCCACGAAGCAGGCGCTCTGGTTCGCCGGTGGCATCGTGGCTGCCACCTTTCTCGTGGCCGGGATCCTCGCCCTCATCTCTCGCATGACGGGCGGCCCCCTGTGCGAAGCAGGGGAGGCCACCTGGCTGTGCACCGCCACGTGGCGCACCATCTGGGCCGTGGTCAGTTCCATCCCACCAGTCGCCGGCATCATCGGCTGCGCCATCATCATGGTGCGCAAACTCAACCGTTACGAGCGCTGGATGCCATGGATGGGCGTGTTCTGGCTACCCATCGTGCCTTTTGCCATGTGGTGGCTGACCATCACCATCGGGATCCTGGCAACCGATAGCGCCTAGCTGGCCGTAAACGGCGAACTAGAACAATAAGGCCAGCTAGCAACAATCTGTGCAGTACGGCTGCTTTTCGCGGCAGCCCGGGCAGCTCAGGTACTGGCGCCGGCACTCTGGCTCGTTAACGCAGTTGTAGTGCTGGTTCGTGGGCGCACCGCAGTGCACGCAGTGACCGAGCTGCACAAAATCCGGGTCATTTTCGGGGCCGAATTCAGTGTGCATGCGCTTGTCAAAGACGTAGAGGGAACCTTCCCACAGGCCCTGGTTGCCAAACTTCTCGCCGTAGCGGACGATGCCGCCGTCGATTTGGTAGACCTCTTCGAAGCCGCGGTTAATCATCAGCGATGACAAGATCTCGCAGCGGATACCGCCGGTGCAGTAGGACACGACCGGCTTGTCTTTCATCCAGTCATACTTGCCGGATTCCAGCTCCGCGATGAAGTCGTGCGTGGTGTTCACATCGGGCACAACGGCGTTTTTGAATTTGCCAATCTCTGCCTCATACGCATTGCGGCCATCGAAAAAGACAACGTCATCGCGCTTTTGCACGAGTTCGTTGACCTCTTCCGGTTTCAAGTGGCGGCCGCCACCGACGACCCCCGATGCATCCACACGCAATTCTTCCGGCACACCGAAAGTGACAATCTCATCGCGCACTTTCACGCTGAGTTTCGGGAAGTCTGCCTTGCCGCCCTCGGACCACTTGAACTCAATGCCGCGGAAGTACTCCTTGGTTTTGCGCACGTAGGTCTTGCAGGCATCCATGTCCCCACCGACGGTGCCGTTGATGCCGTCGGGGGAAATGATGATACGGCCAAATAGCCCTAAGCCTTCGCAGAGATCCCGCTGCCACAGACGCACCGCCTCCGGGTCAGCGATGGGGCGGAACTGGTAGTAGAGCAGGATCTTTTCTTGCATGCATCCAGTCTAAGAAGTTCGCGCCGTGGCTGGAAATTGCACCTAGCGGCGGTGGTACAACGCCTTACGCCAGTACTGCGGCTCCGTTGTGGCCAGCACACCGAGGGAGCGGAAGATCCCCTCATCCACGGACCCCAAGATAGTGGTGATGTGCGCATCACAACCCCGCAGGGACTGAAGCTGCTCCAGCGCCAGGCGGGCGTTATCATCCTCCGCCGCGGAGGTGGACAGAGCGATGAGCACCTCATCAGTATGCAAGCGCGGGTTGCGCGAACCCAGGTACTGGGTTTTCAGGCGTTGGATCGGCTCAATCGCATCGGGGGAAAGCAAGTGCACCTCATCGGCGATACCGGCCAGCGTTTTCAGCGCGTTGAGCAGCACTGCTGCAGAAGGACCAAGCAGATCGGAGGTCTTACCGGTCACGATCGTGCCGTCCGGCAATTCCAGCGCCGCGCCCGGGTTACCGGTGGTCTCCGCGACATCGAGAGCCGGCGCCACCACTGGGCGGTCCGCCACGGTCAAACCCGCTTTCCGCATCACGTTGGCAGCACGAACCGGCACCTGCTCATCCACGTCACCGCGGCGGAAATCCACCTGCGCAATCAGGAAACGGCGGATGATCTCCTGTTCTGCCGCATGCCGGCACGCCGCATCATCGGAGATGCAGTAGCCAGCCATGTTCACACCCATGTCAGTGGGGGACTGGTACGGCTCCGTGCCCGTGGCCTCCTTTAACAAGGCTTTGAGTAGCGGGAAGACCTCAATATCACGATTGTAGGAGGAGACCTGCTCGCCATAGGCGGCGAGGTGATACTGGTCAATGACGTTGTTATCATCCAAGTCCACCGTCGCCGCCTCATAGGCCAGGTTCACCGGGTGCTCCAAGGGCAGGTTCCAGATCGGGAACGTCTCAAACTTGGCGTAGCCGGCCTTCGTGCCCCGCTGGTTGTCCTGGTACACCTGGCTCAAGCAAGTAGCCAGCTTGCCGGAGCCCGGGCCCGGCGCGGTCATCACCACAACATCGCGGCTGGTCTGCACATACTCATTGCGGCCGAAACCCTCCGGTGACACGATGCGCGCGATGTCATTCGGGTAACCGGGGATGACGCGGTGCAGTAGCACGGTCAGGCCCAAGCGCTCCAGCTTCTCGCGCAGCATGTCCGCCTGCTCGGCGCCGGCTTCGTACTGAGTGATCACCACGTTCTCGACTAAGAAGCCGCGTTCCCGGAAGACGTCGATAAGCCTTAGAACCTCATCTTCGTAGGTGATGCCCAGGTCAGCGCGCACTTTTTGGCGTACGAGGTCCGGCGCGGCCACGCACACGACGATCTCAACTTCGTCCTTAATGCGCTCCAGCATGGCGATTTTGTTGTCCGGGGTGAAGCCGGGGAGGACACGGGAGGCATGGTGATCGTCGAAAAGCTTTCCGCCCATCTCAAGGTAGAGTTTGCCGCCGATTTCTTCTCTGCGCTTGGAGATGTGCTCCGACTGCAATTCGATGTATTTCTGGCGGTCGAACCCCACTGAGTACGCCATGGTCCCTCCTCGCGTCGTAGCTATCGGCACTAAAGACTACACGCACGCAACGCAAAAGAGCCCAGGCTGACACCTACCTGCGCAAAATTCTCGCAGGTAGACGGCAACCTGGGCTCTGAGCTCTAAGCCTCAATCCTTGCTTAAGGCCTGGACCCGTGCTTTTGCTTGCTTAAACAGCCCTAGGGCTGTTTAAGCAAGGCCGTGTGCAGCCTTGAACTCACGACGCTTCGCGTGCAGGATCGGCTCCGTGTAACCAGACGGGGACTCGGTGCCCTTGAAGATGAGGTCCTTCGCAGCCTGGAAACCGATGGACTTGTCGTAGTCCGCGGCCATCGGCAGGTAGTTCGGGTCGCCCGCGTTCTGCTCGTCGACCTTCACAGCCATGCGCTTCAGGGAATCCAGCACCTGGTCCTCGGTGATAACACCGTGGACGAGCCAGTTAGCCAGCAGCTGGGAAGAAATACGCAGCGTTGCGCGGTCCTCCATCAGGTCCACATCGTGGATGTCCGGCACCTTGGAGCAGCCAACACCCTGCTCAACCCAGCGGACCACGTAGCCCAGGATGGACTGGCAGTTGTTGTCCAGCTCCTCAGCCTTCTCTGCATCAGACCACACATCGCCCTCGGTGCTGACCGGGACGGTGAGCAGGCCCTTGAGGGAATCACGGCGGCCAGCGGCACGCAGCTCATCCTGAACAGCGTGAACATCTACCTGGTGGTAGTGGGTGGCGTGCAGGGTAGCGCCGGTCGGGGACGGAACCCATGCGGTGTTTGCACCCTCACGCGGCTGGCCAATCTTCTTCTCCAGCAGAGCAGCCATGTGATCCGTCTCTGCCCACATGCCCTTACCAATCTGGGCGCGGCCCGGCAGGGAGTGAGCGATACCAGCGTCAACGTTGTGGTTCTCATAAGCGATCTTCCACGGTGCAGTCTGCAGGTTTGCCTTGCGGACCATCGGGCCGGCCTGCATCGCAGTGTGGATCTCATCACCAGTGCGGTCCAGGAAGCCGGTGTTGATGAACACCAGGCGGTCAGCAGCAGCCATGATGCAGGCGTCCAGGTTGACGGAGGTGCGACGCTCCTCGTCCATGACACCCACCTTGACAGTGTGCTTCGGCAGACCCAGGATCTCCTCGACACGGTCGAAGATCTCGTTGGTGAAAGCGACCTCATCCGGACCGTGCTGCTTCGGCTTCACCACGTAGACAGAGCCAACGCGGGAGTTACCGCGGGCATTGCCCTCGCGCAGACCCGGGATAGCAGCGGCGACGGTGATGATGCCGTCGAGCAGACCTTCCGGCACCTCCTCGCCGTCCACGAGGATCGCCGGCGTAGTCATCAGGTGGCCAACGTTGCGGCACAGCATCATCACACGACCGTGCAGGGATCCCTCGGAGCCATCCTTGGCGGTGAAGGTGACGTCATCTGCCAGGGTGCGCTCAAAGGTCTTGTCGCCCTTGGTCACGGTCTCGGAGATGTCGCCGCGGTTCAGGCCGAACCAGGTCTCGTATGCGCCAGCCTTATCGGTGCCGTCAACAGCAGCGACGGAATCCTCAAAGTCCATAATCGCGGTGACAGCGGACTCCAGCACCACGTCAGCAACGCCAGCGCGGTCGGTCTTGCCCACCGGGTGCTCGCGATCGATCTTGATGATGATGTGCAGGCCGTTGTGGCGCAGCACAATACCGGTCGGCGCATCCTTGGAGCCCTGGTAGCCGAGGTACACTGCCGGGTCCTTCAGGGAGACCTCGTTGCCCTCAGACACGATCTTGAGGGAGCCGTCCTCCGCAATCTCGTAGGAGTCCACGTCAGCGTGGGATGCGCCTTCGAGCGGCACAGCCTCATCGAGGAAGTTACGTGCCCACGCAATCACGCGGTCACCGCGGACCGGGTTGTAGCCCTTGCCCGGCTCAGCACCACCATCCGTCGGGATAGCATCAGTGCCGTACAGCGCGTCATACAGGGAGCCGTAACGCGCGTTAGCTGCGTTGATAGCAAAACGGGCGTTCGTAATCGGCACAACCAGCTGCGGGCCAGCAACAGAAGCGAACTCCGGATCCACGTTCTCCGTGCGGATCGCTCCGTCCAGCGGCTGATCCACGAGGTAACCAATGGAGCGCAGGAACTCCTCGTGCGCCGCCGGATCGGGCTGGCCCGGGTTGTCGCGGTAGTACTGGTCCATCGTTGCCTGCAGCTCGTCGCGGCGAGCGAGCAGTGCCTTGTTCTTCGGGGTCAGGTCAGCGAAGTACTTAGCAACATCGCCCCAGAACTTATCGGCATCAACGTTGATCTCGGGGAGCAGCTTCTCCACCACGAAGTCATACAGCGGGCGGGCCACAGCCAGCCCAGCCACCTCGACGCGCTCGGTGCGGTCCTCGAATTGCGGTGTCGTCATAAATGAGATCCTTTCAGCCAGACTTTGTGTTCGCCCACCCATTCTAGGCAGTGCCTGTGGCACGGGCATGTGCAAGCCAGCTTAGTGATGGCGGTCACCTGCGTTAAGCCTTTGCTTATCGACGCTCCCCCCATCACCCCCGAATTTGTGAATCAAACCGCTCCGTCTTGCCCGCCTTTTCACCCCAAACAAAATCCCCTTCACGCACCAAAATCCCACGCCACAAGGGGAAATTAGCGGGGGTGGCCTGCGGTTTCGTCGATAAGCAAGGTACTTGAACACAAAGAAACAGCGAGCCAACTCACCCCCTTAAAAAACGTAACCCCTCATACGTATTGACTATGCGGTTCACAGATAGGGATACTGGACATGAACGCCAAGGGCGTGGCTCAACTCACCATGTCTACAGCGCTGTGCCCACGCACACGCCCAAAACACGAAGTTGAGTGGAAGCTTCCAACTTAGATCCCGTCAGAAAGGGGACCACATGACCACCACAGGACAGGCTCGTACCGCACAGGAGATCCAGAAGGACTGGGACGAGAACCCGCGCTGGAAGGGCATTACCCGCGACTACACCGCTGAGCAGGTTGAGGCTCTGCAGGGCACCGTCATCGAGGAGCAGACCCTCGCACGCCGTGGCGCTGAGATCCTCTGGGACGGCATCACCAAGGGCGACGGCTCCTACATCCACGCCCTCGGCGCCCTCACCGGTAACCAGGCTGTTCAGCAGGTCCGCGCTGGCCTGAAGGCTGTCTACCTCTCCGGTTGGCAGGTCGCTGGTGACGCTAACCTCTCCGGCAACACCTACCCGGACCAGTCCCTGTACCCGGCTAACTCCGTGCCGAACGTTGTCCGTCGTATCAACAACGCTCTGACCCGTGCAGACCAGATCGCACGCGTCGAGGGCGATGACTCCGTGGACAACTGGCTCGTGCCGATCGTCGCTGACGGTGAGGCCGGCTTCGGTGGCGCCCTCAACGTCTACGAGCTGCAGCGCGCAATGATCCAGGCTGGTGCCGCTGGTACCCACTGGGAGGATCAGCTCGCTTCTGAGAAGAAGTGTGGCCACCTGGGCGGCAAGGTCCTCATCCCGACCCAGCAGCACATCCGCACCCTGTCCTCTGCACGTCTGGCAGCAGACGTCCTCAACGTCCCAACCGTGGTTATCGGCCGCACCGACGCTGAGGCTGCAACCCTGCTGACCTCCGACGTTGATGAGCGCGACGCTAAGTTCCTCACCGGCGAGCGTTCCGCTGAGGGCTACTACTACGTCAAGAACGGTGTCGAGCCGTGCATCGAGCGTGCTAAGTCCTACGCTCCGTACGCTGACATGATCTGGATGGAGACCGGTACCCCGGACCTCGAGCTGGCTAAGAAGTTCGCCGAGGGCGTCCACGCTGAGTTCCCGGACCAGCTGCTCGCCTACAACTGCTCCCCGTCCTTCAACTGGTCCTCCCACCTGGACGCAGAGGAGATCGCCAAGTTCCAGAAGGAGCTGGGCAAGATGGGCTTCACCTTCCAGTTCATCACCCTGGCTGGCTTCCACGCCCTCAACTACTCCATGTTCGACCTGGCTTACGGCTACGCTCGCGAGGGCATGCCGGCGTTCGTCGACCTGCAGAACCGCGAGTTCCAGGCAGCATCCGAGCGCGGCTTCACCGCTGTCAAGCACCAGCGCGAGGTTGGCGCTGGCTACTTCGACCGCGTTGCTACCACCGTCGACCCGAACTCCTCCACCACCGCCCTCAAGGGCTCCACGGAGGAAGGCCAGTTCTAAGCTTGTAGCTTGATCTGACTAGAAACCCGCACTGCCGTTGTGTAGTGCGGGTTTTCGCTTTGGTCAGGGCTGGCTGGGACGGGCTGGGGGTCGGCTGCACTTGAATTTAAAAAATCGTGCACAAAATCACTATTTTCCCAGGACGTGCTCCCAACTTTCGAAAATCGTGTACAACTCCCGCCGGGATCAACCCCAGAAGGAGGACGAATACAACCCACCCGACACTGACCACGCCCCAAAACGTGCACTGAAAAGCGTAAACTCAGTAACCATCAATCCCCGAAATACACCACGAACGAAGGAGTACACATGACCGACATCCAGTTCATCGCCACCGCCGACATCGCCGATATCCACGACAAGGACGTGCAAAGTTGCGACATCCAGTTCCGCAACTACGGCGGCAAGGTCGAATTCTGCGGCGAGATCCAGACCATCTCCTGCTTCCAGGACAACGGCCTGGTCAAGAAGACGCTGAACTCCCCGGGTGAGGGCAAGGTCCTCGTTGTGGATGGCCACGCCTCCATGCACACCGCACTCATGGGCGACATGATCGCCGCCGCCGGTGTGAAGAACGGTTGGGCCGGCGTGATCATCAACGGCCCGATCCGCGACTCCGCCGAGGTTGCCACCATGGACTTCGGCTGCAAGGCCCTAGGCACAAACCCGCGCAAGTCCAACAAGGACGGCGTGGGCGAGCAGAACATCGTGCTGCGCCTGGGCGGCATCGAATTCGTCCCTGGCCACTATGTTTACGCCGATTCGGACGGCGTCGTCGTGTCTGAGAACCCGGTGGAGCCGAAGTAAATAAGTGCCCGAAGGTCATGTTCTTCATCGCCTCGCGCGCCAGCTGAACGCGGAGTTCGGCGGCCGCGAGGTCGAGGTCACCAGCCCGCAGGGGAGATTCGCCAAAGAAGCAAAGCTTATCGACGGCTCCACCCTCACCACCGCCCACGCCCACGGTAAACACCTGTTCATTCCTTTCGAAACGGAGCAGAGGGACACCTGGGTGGTGTACATCCATCTTGGGCTGATTGGTTCGCTGCGCTTTGAGCCGACGGATGAGGAGTGGGGGCAGATGCGCCTGCACATCTCCAATGGCACTGTGGCCGCGAACCTACGTGGACCTCAAGCATGCCTTTTGATGGGGCAGGGGGAGGCGGACGCAATCGCGGATAAGTCTGGCTTTGACCCGATCGTGGAGAAGGAGCCGCCTGACGCCTTGTTTGAGCGGGTGTCGCGCTCCCGGCGCACGATTGGGTCGCAGCTGATGGACCAGAAGCTTTTCGCTGGTGTGGGCAATATTTACCGTGCTGAGGTTCTGTTCCGGCAGGGGATTCACCCGGCTCTGCCCGGCAATCAGTTGAGTCGCAGCGAGTTCGATGCCGTGTGGACGGACCTGGCCGAGCTCATGGACTACGGCGTCGACCATGGCCGGATTGATACCGTCCGCCCCGAGCACACCCCGGAGGCGATGGGCCGGCCCCCACGCAAGGATGACCACGGCGGCGAGGTGTACGTCTACCGCCGCGCCGGCGACCCCTGCTACGTGTGTGGCACGCCCATTGAGATGAAGGTGGTGGAGGGCCGCAAACTGTACTGGTGTCCGGGCTGCCAGTAGGCCAAAAGGCCTTTTACCTGCGTCACCAATGGTGATAGGTTGACCTCATGAGGCTCACTATCAGGTTGGACGATGACGTGTACATGGCCGCCAAAATCACGGCCGCGCAGCAGAACTCGAGTATCGGTCACGTCATCAATGATCTTGCCCCCGATGGCTTGAAAGTGGTGCCTGATCAGGAACCTTTCCGCCAGAAGCCCTTCAACATGGGCATGAAGGTGGATTGCACAAACGTGAGCGAGGTCCTTGCTGGCTAACTAATCCCCTCGACCGCTAGCGTTAACGCGCCTAGGGTGGGAGCCATGCTTCACGCCTACACAGCTGAACAGATCCGTGCGGCCGAAGAGCCACTGCTTGAGGCCCAGACTGCGCCCGATGAGCTGATGAAATCGGCAGCTCACGCCGTGTTTAAAGCGGCAGAGGCGATGCTTGGGTGGCCGGATCCTGTGGGGGATTTTCGGGAGTCGCCGAAGTGTTTGCTGCTCGTGGGCAAGGGCGGCAATGGGGGTGACGCGTTGTATGCCGGGGCGGAGCTCGCGTTGGCGGGGCATGCGGTAGATGCGTGGTTGGCGTGGGGGAGTGCGCATGAGCCGGCACTAAAGGCGTTCACAGACGCTGGGGGCACGGTGCTCGAAGACGCACCCGAGGATTTCCGTGATTACCGCCTCGCCATCGATGGACTGACAGGCATCGGCGGCGCGGGTGGTCTGGATGAGCAGGTCGGACAGGTACTCGACAGCCTGGCGGACTGGTACGCGCACGTGTTGGCGGTGGATGTGCCGTCCGGGGTCGATGCGGATACGGGGGAATGCGGGGACATCCACGTCACTGCGGATGCAACGGTGACGTTTGGCGGATGGCGCCGGGCGCACGGGTTGGCGCCGGAGTGCGGGATTCAGTTGTTGGCGCAGCCGTCCATCGCCGATGGCCGCACCATCGCGGATGAGCTAGACGTGAGTACCAGCGACACGGTGCTCTTCCGCGCCGTCCCCGGCGAAACACCCCAACGGTGGCCGGACAGCCTCGACCCACTGCCCGCCGACAACGAACCGCTCATGGAGCCGGGATTCTACGACGACAAGTACACCGGCGGCGTCGTGGGCATTCGCGCTGGTAGTGCCACATACCCGGGTGCGGCGGTACTGGCCACAACGGGTGCGGTGCGCGCCACGCCGGCGATGGTGCGGTATGCGGGGCCGCAGGCGGGGGAGGTGGTGCAGGGGCTGCCGGAGGTCGTCGTGAAGCAAAGGCTTGAGGATGCAGGGCGCGTGCAGGCGTGGGTCTTCGGGCCGGGCGTGGGCACGGATTCGCAGGCGCGCGGCGAGTTGGCGTTGTTGTTGGGGCGCGAGGAGCCACTGCTTATCGACGCCGACGGCCTCACCCTCCTTTCCACCGACCCCGAACTGCGCGAGTTAGTGCGCGGGCGGCCCGGAGAGACGGTGCTGACCCCACACGATGGCGAGTGTGAACGGCTGCGTGATGCCCTGGGCATTGAGCCGGCGAGCCGCTGGGAGGAAACACAGGCTCTGTCCCAGGCGTTGAACTGCACTGTTGTGCGCAAGGGACGGGCGACCATCGTGGCCGACCCGGCGCGGGACCACACGATCGTGGTGGACACCGGCACGTCGTGGGCGGCCACGCCTGGTTCCGGTGATGTGCTTGCCGGGATCATGGGCGCACGGATGGCGCGTGAGCAGGCGCGGTGGGGCAGGGCCACATTGGGCGTGGCGCAATCCGTGATCATTCACGCCACCGCGGCGTGGCTCTCCGCACAGACGGAGTTCGGGCCGGGGCCGACGAGCGCTTCCAAGATCGCGGAGGCCATCCCCGCCGCCACGGCGAAGTTGCGAATTCTGCCGCCAGAGCCCGCGGCAAATCGGGCTAAAAAGTCCCGGGGTTTTTAGCGGTTCTGCCGCCACACACCTGTCATCAGCGCAAACACGAAGGGCAGACCCGGCACGCAGATGAGCAAATACCAGGGCCACGGGCCGAAGAACTTCAGCGGGGACCAGCCGCGCGGATGCCCGTTGGAGAAGAAGTAGTTGCCACCCGTGACCTTGTTAGCCACGCCGGACACCGCGGCCCAGACCATGGTGATGCCGGCGACCACGCGCCAGTCTTTCCAGCTCGGCCGGTAGCCCAGGCCGAAGGTGAGCACGACGGGCACCACGGTGGCGGTGATGTGGAAGTACCAGTAGGCGAGCTCTTGCAGCCACTTCTTGTCCTGCACATACGCCATGTCCGGGAAGAAAATGGCCATGGGGTTGAGGAAGAGCCCCCAGTAGTAGGACAACGCCGTCGCCGTTGGATTGCCGGTGCCAAGGGCCAGTGGCGTGATGTATCGCAGCAGGTCAGTGACATGAAATGGCGCGGTTTCATCCCACACCAGGCGCTTCGGGTTGAGCACCCAGATGAAGTACACGGTGGTGATGATCCCCATGATCGCGCCAGCGACCCGGCGTGCAGCCTTGACTGTGCCGCGCGGGAGCCGCTTCACAGCGACCACGAGCACACCACACAGCATGATGAACAGCACAACTGCAGCGAGGTGTTTGCCGTCGAATTGCCGGATCGTGGGATACGTCTTGCCCGTGTGGCGCGACGTCCATGGTGGCGGTTGATTGGGCATATTCACGTTCTAGCACTTTTTCTGCTTATGCGTGGTCTCGGCAACATGCAATTCTTGCCACTCAGGTCTAGCGTTGCAGTGTGTCTTCAAAGCTGTCTTCACCCTCCCAGGGTTTCCCCTACGTGCCATTGAACGCGATGGGTTTTGCCGCGTTTGTGTACGTGACCTTTGAGATGTTCTCCATCGGCTTGATCAGCCCAATGGCGGCGGACCTGGGTGTGACGGAAGGCCAGGTGGGGTTGTTGATGACGGTGTATGCCGGCATCGTTGCCATCATCACCATCCCACTCATGGAGCTGACCTCCCGCTTTGACCGCAAACCGGTATTCATGGCCACTCTTGGCTTCCTGTTGGCGGGCATCGTGCTTCAGGGCTTAGCCGCGAATTACTGGATGTTGGTGGCGGGTCGCGTCTGCGCAGCTTTGACCCACGGTTTGTTCTGGTCCTTGGTCAACCCCATGGCCGCGCGCATGGCCCCACGTGGAACAACGGCGAAGGCGGTGGGCGTGGTGTCTTTGGGTTCCACCATGGCGTTGGTGGCGGGCTCCCCGCTGACCACACTCATGGGTAATGCCGTGGGCTGGCGTGGTGCCACGTGGATCCTTGGTGCGCTCGTGGCCGTGGCGTTTGTGCTGCTCATGTTCTTCTTGCCCTCCCTGCCTGCCGTGCCACCGCGGGGGAAAGAAGAGGGCGTCGAGCTGCGCTCCGCGCTTCCAGCGCTGGTGGTGTACCTGGCGCTGGTGATTACGGCGCTGTTTTGCACTTACACCTACTTGGGCCTGTTTGTGGAGCACACCCTCGGCCACTCCTACGTCGCCCTGGGTCTGTTTGCTTATGGCCTGTTCGGCATCGTCGGCGTGCTGTCCGCGGGCAAACGCTCAGACCGCCGGATGCTGCGCATGAATGCCCTGGGCACAGGCCTCATCTTGTGTGCTGGCCTCGCTGGTTTCTGCGCGCTGGTTCTCAAAGGCACGACACCGGCACTGGCGTTGGTCTTCGCCGTGGCTGTGATCATGCTGCTCGGTGTTGCCGGTGGTGGCCTGCCCACCGCCGCCACCACGTTGTTCCTCCATGCTGGGGAGGCGAACCAAAACCGCGCATCCTCCATTTATGTGGTGACATTCCAGGTGGGCATTGCCAGTGGTTCCGCCGTGGGTGCGTTGCCGGTGGATGCTGGTTACCTGCCTGGCACGCTACTGATCACCGCTGCTCTTGCGCTGCTCGCTGCGGCCGAGCTAAGTTTCCGCGCCCGGCCCCTTTTGCGCTGATGTAATCTGTCCGCATGACTGGCACCGATTCCGCTTTCACGCCTCCCGAACCGCGCCCAGGTGCTGCGGAGGTGACCTTCCGTCGCCTGCCACTGGCGGACGGTGAGACCTTTGGCGGGTGGACCTCTGCTCGCGCTGGCAATCCGAACAAGCAGGTGCTCACCTGGGTCAGTGGCACGGAAACACTCCTGCCCGGCGCGCGCACCGGTGCCACCAGCTTCCAGCTCGGCATCGCTGATAGCGCGTGCACGCCTACCACCATGGACTTCGCGGAGTACAAGCCTCAGCCGTTTTCCCTCACTGGGTTTGATTCGGGGGTGGCGGGGGAGGGCCTGGTGTTCGTCGGCAAGCTTTTTGGGCAGACAAGCCCCGTGGAAACCGCACGTCCGATGCTCGGCGCGCAGTTGCGCGTGGAGCCCGGCGCGGAGTTCGTGTTCGTGGTGGATGAGACCTTCACGCACGGCGTGATTGCGCTGGACAAGGGCCTGTTTCTGGAGAATGAGAGCCTGGATCCCGCCACGATTGCCATCACTCAGCCCGGCGCGAAGACCCTGAATGTGGTCAACGCCTCCGATCGCGCGGTGTCCGCGATTCTGCTCGGCGGGCGTTAAATTCTCCCGATGTCCACTTAAGTGGACAATATCGGCCCCCACGGAGGAGTTCTGGGCCGTAATGTGGGCAACATGATCATCACGCTGCTCCTGACTTTGGAAGGTTCCAGCCCGCAAGTGACCAGGTTGGTCAATGTTTCAGACCACATGCACCTGGGCTCGTTTGCCTTGCTTATCGACGCAGCTTTTGGCTTCTCCGGCACCCCCAACCACATCTACATCGCTGAGGAAGATGGCCAACGCACCCTCTACACCGCATCCCCCGGCGCCGATGAGAAGGATGAAACCACGCTGGCCATCGGTGATATCGGTGAGATGACCTACGTGTATGACCCGGCGGCGAATTGGACTATTCACCTTGAGGTACTGGGGATCTCCGACATTGATTCGCCGGCACCCATGCTGGTGAACGCGCAGGGGCCCGACGTCATCGAAGCCTGCGGTGGCCCGGAGATGATGACGGCGTTCCACCGCGAGGCGATGCGCCTTGCTGCTGGCCTGGAACCGGACATGCGGATCTCCCCGCTACTGCTCAGCTTCATGCCCGTGATGTCCCCGGAACGCCTCATCGAGCGTTTGTCCACCACTGATCACTGCACCGTGGCAGAGCGCATGGCGTATTCCTCCGAGGATTTCTTCATGCCTGAGCCGGAGGATTTCACCGAGGATCCCCGCACGCCAGGTATTGCGGAGGACTTTGATTCCTTCATCAATTCCCGCCCTGACCTGCAGCAGATCATCTCCCTCGACCCGAACCCGGAGCGCAACCCAGCCGTGATCGCCGCGATGTCAGAATTCTTCGCCGATCACCTGCCGGACGGTGATGATGTTGATCTGTATCCCTTCACCCGCATCGTGTCCAATATTCGCGCCTTCTTGGACCACTGCATGGAAGGCGTGAAACTGACTAACAAGGGGACCCTTCGCCCCGGTGATGTGCGCACCCTGGCAGAGAACTTCGGTCTTGCCCTCGAGCCCGGCAACCACGCTGCTGAGGCTGTGCCACCCGTCAACGCGCTTCGCTCTTTCCTGCAGGTCAGGGACTATTTGGAAGTCGAGGATAACTACCTCTTCTCCCTACCCGGCGGAACAGCCGTTGCTGAAGAGGCTGACGTTCTTCTGACCTGCTTCGAGGAGGACCTGTACCTCTACTTCAGCGCTGTCTACGCCGAGGACGCCGAGGAAGTACTGAGCTGGGTGGCCGACCCAACCGGTGACACACAGCGACCGAAGAACCCGGAGTTTGTGGTCGACTTGTTCATCGCCCTCGGTGTCCTTGAACAGAACTCCACCCCGGGCAACATCGTGCACACCACCCCCGGCCGGGAGGTCCTGGCGATCATGCTGACCTTCCCGGAGTACTAGCGTCACAAAGTGCCACCAAGCACCACAGTGCGCACTCAGCCCGCATCCAACACCAGGAACAACCCAATGGCCGCGAACATGGCCATGCCGATGGTGATGGCAAACACCCCGAAAACATTGGCCCGCACCTGTTCCTGCTTGATGCCCTCTGCCCCGACGCGGTACTGAGCCCGGTTGCGCGCGATGATCACCAGCGCGATGCAACACAGCAGGCCAATCGCCCCGAACACCAGGGCCGAATAAGGCACTGACCAGCGCAGCAGCGTCAAGGATGCCACGAACATGGCCAACGCGGTGCGCGTCCAGGACAGCGCGGTGCGCTCTGGCTGCAAGCCCAAGTCCACAACGGGGATGGGGGAGTGGTTCATGCGCGACACACCAGGCTCCTAAAACAGCCCAACCAGGACGATGACGCTGGCCAGCGCCACACCAACCCCCAGCACCGGCACGATGCCCGGTGCAGGCAGTGGTTTCTTATGCCGCAGCGCCCGCTCAATGCGTACCCACCGCACTGCCGCGCCCGTCGCAATGGCGGCACCCACCAGGATGAGCGCCACCGCCGCGATTTGGCGGACGTCGGGGCTCAACCCTCCGATCCCGAATGCTTCAAGCGCGATACCGCCGGCCAGAAACGCCAGCGCAGTGCGCGTCCACGCGAGGAACGTGCGCTCATTGGCCAGCGTGAAGCGTGGGTCCGGCTCTTCACCGTCCGGGAAAACGGTGCGGGTGAACACGTCGCGTTCATCGTGGGTCTTCGAGCTCATATCTGCACAGTCTATGGAAATATGCCTACGCTGGGGGACTATGACCGCTACGAAGACTCTCCTTGTTACTGATAACGGCCCGCAGATCGTCGACACCACCCCGGAGCACGCCGGCGAAGGCGACACCCTCATTCACGTCAGCCACTCCTCCGTCAATTACAAGGACGGCATGGCTCTCGCCGGCAACAAGGGTGTTGTGCGCACCCTACCCATCGTCCCCGGCATCGACGCCGTGGGCACGCTCGAAGACGGCACACTCGTCACCGTCAACGGCTGGGGCATCGGGGAGCGCCGCAATGGCGGTTACACGCCCGAATTGCGTATCGACGCCTCCCACATCACCCGCGTCCCCGCCACCTTCGACGCCTGGACCGCCGCCGCCATCGGCACCGCTGGCTACACCGCCGCCATGTCCGTGGCCTCCTACGAGCGCTTCACCAACTCCCGCCCCGACCATGAGGACGGTGCCGTCCGCGGTCCCGTTGCCGTCACCGGCGCCACAGGTGGTGTTGGTTCTATTGCCATCCAACTGCTTGCCGCCCGTGGTCATGAGGTCGCTGCCATCACCGGCCGCGTCGAGGAACATAACGATTACCTGCGCGAACTCGGCGCCATCGACGTCATCGACCGCGCCGAACTGGCCAACAAGGGCAAGCCACTGCAGAAGGCCCGCTTCGGTGGCGCCATCGACACCGTCGGCTCCACCCCGCTGGCCAACCTGCTCGCCCAGGTCCAGTGGGGCGGGACCGTCACCTCCTGTGGCTTGGCCGCCGGCCCGGACCTGGACACCACCGTGATCCCGTTCATCCTCCGCGGCGTCAACCTCGCCGGCATCAATTCCGTCGATGCCCCCGCCGCCTTCCGTGATGAAGCCTGGGCCATCCTCGCCGAATCCCTCGACGTGGACAAGCTCCGCTCCTACACCGACACCGTCGACCTCGAAGGCGCCATCCAGGCCGGCGCCGACCTGCTTGCCGGCAACGCGCGCCACGGTCGCACCGTCGTTGAGCTATAATTTGCTCAAAGGTTCCACCCCGCTGACAAGAGCCCCAGAAGGCTTTTCGCCTCGCGCGATAGGCGGGGTGGTCGCTTTTAGTGTGTCATTGCTAGACCTGCTTCACCTTGCTGGGATCCCCGAGGCTCTCCCCGCCGATAACCAGCCCGACGAAGGTGATTGTCGCTAGGGAAGCAAGTCCGATCCAGAGCCAGTGGAATTTCGGGCCGAATAGTTTGGCCAATACGGCACCGATGAAAGCACCGAGGGTGTTCATCATCAGGTCATCGATGTCGCTGTAGCCAAGCGCGAAGATGTATTGAGATGTCTCGATAGCCAGGCTGAAACCAGCTCCGAGCAGGGTCGTTGCAAGAAGTGGGCGCGTTGTGCGCTGAAAAAGAATGTAGGCCAGCATGCCCACGGGCACGAAGAATGCGATATTCCCGCCGTACTCAAAGACGGGCCCGAACCATGAGCTGGCATTGATCAGGTCATCGAACGGGGCGAGGGAGAGTCCCCGCCGCATTTGGTTGGCGGGGTCCCACAGGTAGCCGATGCGATAAAAGGCTTTGAGCATGGTCAGGGCGATGACCACGCCCGAATAGCCAACGAGGGCGCCAATCGTGGCAGTGCGCTGCTTCAACATCGGCGCCCTTTCCGGCTACTTGACCACCAGGTTCACCATGCGGCCCGGCACCACGATGGTCTTCACCACGTTCTTGCCTTCGATGAGGGAGATTACGCGGTCGTCGGCAAGCGCGATCTTCTCGATCTCGTCCTTGGACGCCTCGGTCGGGACGTCCACACGCGCGCGAACCTTGCCGTTGATCTGGACGGGGATTTCCACGGTGTCGTCGACAAGCAAGCTCTCGTCGAAGGTCGGGAACGGCTCGAACGTGATCGTGCCTTCATGGCCGAGGCGCGTCCACAGCTCTTCGGCGATGTGCGGCGCGACGGGGGAGACCATCTGCACGAGCGGTTCCACTGTTTCACGTGAAACATTGCCGGTCGCCTCGCGGGACTTGGTCAGGTAGTTCACGAACTCGATGAGCTTGGCCACAACCGTGTTGTCGCGGAGGTGCTCGTAGTCCTCGCGCACACCCGCGATGGTGCGGTGGAGGTGCTTCGCGTCCTCTTCGCTCATCGGCTGGTCGCTGACGGTGACCTCACCGGTCTCCTCATCGACGACCAGGCGCCACAGGCGCTGGAGGAAACGGTGAGCACCCACAACGTCCTTGGTTGCCCACGGGCGAGAGGTGTCCAGGGGACCCATGGACATCTCATAAACACGCAGCGTATCGGCACCAAAGTCGCGTGCGATGTCGTCCGGAGCAACAGCATTCTTCAGGGACTTACCCATCTTGCCGTATTCCTGGTTGACCTCTTCGCCGTTGTAGTAGAACTTGCCGTCCTTCTCCTCAACCTCAGCGGCCGGCACGTACACACCACGGGAATCGGTGTAGGCGTACGCCTGGATGTAACCCTGGTTGTACAGGCGACGGTACGGCTCCTTGGAGCTGACGTGACCGAGGTCGAAGAGCACCTTGTGCCAGAACCGTGCGTACAGCAGGTGCAGCACCGCGTGCTCCACACCACCGACGTAGAGGTCCACACCACCCGGATCATTCGCGCCGTGTTTCTCCGGCTGCGGGCCGGTCCAGTAGCGCTCATTCTCCAAGTCACAGAACTTGTCCGCATTCGTCGGATCGATGTAGCGCAGCTGGTACCAGGACGAACCTGCCCACTGTGGCATGACGTTGGTGTCGCGGGTGTACTGCTTCTCACCATCGCCAAGATCCAGCGTCACGTTCACCCAATCGGTGGTCTTCGCCAGAGGGGGAGCGGGCTCGGAGTCAGCATCCTCCGGATCGAAGGAGACCGGGTTGTAATCCTCCACATCCGGCAGCTCGACCGGCAGCATGGACTCAGGCAGCGCGTGCGCCACACCGTTCTCGTCGTACACGATCGGGAAAGGCTCACCCCAGTAGCGCTGACGCGCAAACAGCCAATCGCGCAGCTTGTACTGAATACGCTCTTCACCAGCCCCTTCGCTGACTAGCCAGGCGATGGCCTTCTCAATGCCCTCGTCCTTGCCCAGACCATTGATGTCCAGGCCACGGTCATTCGCGGAGTTGATGTGCGGGCCGTCCTCAGTAAAGGCCTCTTCCTCGATGTTCCCGCCGTCGAGCACCGGCACGATCGGCAGACCAAAAACGGAAGCGAACTCGTAGTCACGCTCATCGTGCGCCGGCACCGCCATGATCGCGCCCGTGCCGTAGCCCATGAGCACGTAGTCCGCAATGAACACCGGCACCTTCTCGCCGCTCACCGGGTTCACGGCATACGAGCCCAAGAAAACACCGGTCTTTTCCTTATTCTCCTGTCGCTCCACGTCAGACTTCGCAGCGATCGCGCGCTTATATGCGGCCACAGCGTCCTTCGGCGTCGCTTCGCCAAAGGTCCATCGCTTATCGACGTCCCCCGCATACTCCCCAGCCGCCAACTCATCCACGAGCTCATGCTCCGGCGCGAGAACCATGTAGGTGGCACCAAAGAGGGTGTCGGGGCGGGTGGTGAAGACGTCGATGCCGAATTCCTGACCTGCCGGGCCCTGGGCACGGAAGGTCACTTCCGCACCACGGGAACGACCGATCCAGTTGCGCTGCATTGCCTTGACCTTGTCGGGCCAGTCGAGCAGCTCCAAGTCGTCTAGAAGCCTGTCCGAGTAGGCAGTGATGCGCATCATCCACTGGCGTAGACGCTTACGGAAGACCGGGAAGTTGCCACGCTCCGAGCGACCATCAGCGGTGACCTCCTCGTTTGCCAGCACCGTGCCCAGGCCCGGGCACCAGTTGACCATGGAGTCAGACAGGTAAACGAGGCGGAATTCGTCGATAGCCTTCTGCTTCTCCACCGCGTCGAGCTCGGCGTACACGCGACCATCCTTGGTGGTGCGGGTGCCTGCCTCAAGCTCGCTAACAAGCTCCTTAATTGGGCGCGCCTTCTGCTGATCCTCATCGAACCAGGAATTGAAGATCTGCAGGAAGATCCACTGCGTCCACTTGTAAAACTCCGGGTCCGTGGTGGCCACCGAACGGCGCCGGTCGTGGCCCAGACCCAGCGCGTCCAGCTGACGCGTCATGTTCTCAATATTCGCCATCGTGGTCGTGCGCGGGTGCGTACCCGTCTGGATGGCGTACTGCTCCGCTGGCAGACCAAATGCGTCGTAGCCGAGCGTGTGCAACACGTTCTTGCCCAGCATGCGATTGTAGCGTGCGAAGACATCCGTCGCGATGTAACCCAGCGGGTGCCCCACGTGCAGGCCCGCGCCGGAGGGGTAGGGGAACATGTCCTGGACATTGAGCTTGTCAGCCGGCAGCTCGCCCTCACCCGTAGCTAGATCGCCCACCGGGTTCGGGGCATTAAACGTCCCGTTGTCGATCCAGTACTTCTGCCACTTCTGCTCAATCTCATTAGCAATACCCGCCGTGTAGCGGTACGCCGGTCCAGTCGCGTTAGTCATGGTTAGCCAGTGTAATAGGTCACCCCCACCAGCACAGCGCCCGGACGCCTCTAGCGATGTTTCACGTGAAACATCGGGGTGCGAATGACCAAACCTCTACTTTTTCGCCCACTCCACGATCGCGTCGAGCCTACCCAGGTCGACGCGATCAGTGTTTGTGCCGTAGGTATCAATCATCATGCGCTCGTTCTCGGTTTTGCCGGGCTTGAGCTTCAACATCGTGATCAGGCCTTTCATGATGTTGCGATGTTTGGGGCTCAGCTCGGAGTAGTTGAGCCGGCCGGGCAGGTAGAAGCGCTCGACATCCCCAGCCAGGTCGCCGAGCAGCGCACGAGCCGGGTCCTGCGCCTCCACCACGTGGTCGAGAGTCATGCCGACTGTCACGAGGGCTACTTTTCGCTTCTCGACGCCCTCCTGACCCACCTCCTTCACCACCTTCACGCCGGGATGGGATGGCCCGTGAATAGGGGAGAGGATGATCAGGGGTTCATCAGATGCGCGGATAGTAGACGCGCTGCCCTCGGTGATCTCCTCGGCAGTGGTACCGAGGCGCGTGGCGAGTTCCTCAGCGTATTGCTTGGTGGAGCCATAGAAGCTGGCGTAGTAGATAGCGGCGGTCAAGATGTCTCTCCCTAGAACGATGAGGAGCTACCCGAGGCGCTGAAGCCGGAGGAGGAAACGCCGGGGCTGGTACTGGAGGACTGGGCCTGTTCGTGGGCGCGAACGTTGCTGTCGTGCCAGCTGCTCATGGATGCGTAGGTGACGTAGCCGGGGAAGTAGTAGTAATCGCGGTCGTAGACGGCAGGGCGACGGAGTGGCTCGTATTCCTTCACGTCGGAGAACTCTTCCTTCTTAACCTGCTCGAGGAGCAGCCGGTAATCCCCAAGCACACGGACGAATTCGTCCATGAAGTTCGGGGCCGTCGGGTTGGCATCGAGCCAGTTGATGCTCTCTAGCAGCTGGCCGAGCTCGTAGTTCAGCTGGTTATTCTTCACGCCGACGCGGGCGGCCATGACATCCTCGCGCAAGTCCGTGAGGCTGGTGCGGCGGGTGGCGGCGTCGCCATTGTCGATGTTGAACATCCGGTTGATGTTGTTCTCGGCGTTGGAGACATGCTCGACGGACTCAGCGGCCTGGCGTAGCTTCTTGCTGTTCTTCAGCACCTGCTTGTCATTGGTCATGTCAATGTCCCCGATCCCGCCGGCACCGCTGACGGTCTCGTGGTAGCCAAGGAAGCGATCACGGACCTCAGCCCACTGTTTGCGCATCTCCGCATCGGCGAAGGCGGAAGACAGGGAGTTGGCGCGAATGTCCACTTCGTCGAGGCGGCCAGAGAGCGCCGCGTACTCACCTGTCACGGCCTTGTAGTCCTCATGTGCTTGCTCTAGTTTCCGGCGGCGGCTCCACCGGGAGACGCCGGTGCCAACAGCGATGAAAGTGCCAACACCAACAGCACCCATGTCGCCACCAATAGCAAGGCCGTCCCGGTCACCCTTTGCTTGGTCGAAGCCATATTCCTCGGCGGCTTCAACGTCGAAAGCGGTCTTGGCAGCTGCGAAGAGGCCGGCCGGGATGTTGCCGTCACGGACGCCGGGCTTCATGGCGTCGAGCACCTCTTCATCGCGCTGGCCGTAATCGACCTGGAGCTGCGCGGCTACGTCATCACCGTAGTAGGCGAAGGCTTGGCGGGGATCAAGGCCAACGCCGATGATGGCGGTGCCATCGGCGAAACGGGCATCGTCGTTAGACGCATTGCCAATGAGCTCCGGGTAGGTGTCACGCACGTACTCCTCCACAGAGTCGAGAACATTCTCGTGGTTCGTGGCGAAGACGAGGTAGTGGAGTTCCTTCACCACGGCGGGGTGGTCTAGACGCTCCGCGTCGCGAAGCATACGGGCTTCGTCCTCTGGGGAGAGGACGTCGTGGGGATCATCGATAGTCACGGTGGGTGCCTGGCCAACCTTAACAACGAACTGCGCAGGGTCGGGCGCGTCCGTCAAAGCGTAGGTCAGTCCGGCACCACCAGCCCCGACGAGGGCGACGACGCTGAGTGCGCTGAGGGTGAACTTCGTTGTTGATCCCATAGCCATGCGCTCCATCCTAGGCGCACAAAGAAAAACCGATGTTTCACGTGAAACATCGGTTTTGGCTAAAGCCCAAGGGGATCAGGGAAGCTACGCGCTTTCGTCGATAAGCTCCGGCTTCTCAGCATCCTCTGTTGAGGTGCGCTCCATCTTGCCAGCGGCGAAACGGTTGACCACAAGCGCAATCGCGCCGTCGCCAGTGACGTTAGCGGCGGTGCCGAAGGAGTCGATGACGATGTAGGCGGCGATCATGAGGGCCACCATGTCGTCGTTAAAGCCGAGCATGGAAGCGAGCAGACCGGTTGCAGCCATGATGGCGCCACCCGGGACGCCTGGCGCGGCGATCATCATGATGCCGAGCAGGAGGATGAAACCGAGGGAGAGACCCCAGGAGATGTCCATGCCCGCCATGTAGATGACGGCGAAGGCGTACAGGCCGATCTTCATCATGGAGCCGGACAGGTGGATCGTTGCGCACAGCGGAACGACGAAGCCGGCAACGTTTTCATCCACCTTGTTATTCAGCGTGGACTTGAGGGTGACAGGGATGGTCGCTGCAGACGACGAGGTACCCAGCGCGGTGAAGTAGGCCGGCAGCATGTTGCGCAGCGCGGTCACCGGGTTGACGCCAGCGATGGCGCCAGCGATGAGGTACTGGAGGATGAGCAGCAGGATGGTCATGATGACAGCGAGGGCCAGCACCTTGCCAAACGCCGTGAGGGTGGCGCCCATGTTGTCGTTCATGCCCAGGTTGAGGAACATGCCGAAGATGAACAACGGCAGCAGCGGGATAACAAAGGCGGTAACCACCTTCATGATCACGCCCTCAAATTCCGTGGCCAACTTGTACATCGTGTCGGACTTCACGGCGGTCATGGCAATGCCCGCGCAGAAAGCGAGCACCAGGGCTGTCATGACAGCGAACGGCGGATCAATCTCCACGGAGAAGAAGGGGGACAGGGCGCCTTCCTCCACGTCATCCACAGCCGTGATGAGCTTCTGATCACCCAGCAGCCACGGGTACAGCGCCACGGACAGACCCCAGGCGATAAGTCCGGAGATGATGGTGGAGCCGTAGGCGATGCCAGCGGTGAGGCCGAGCCACTTGCCGGCGCCCTTGCCCAGACCGGCGATGGCCGGGGTGATCAACGCGAAGATGAGCACCGGGACGAAGAAGCCCAGGAAGTTAGAGAACAGACCGTTGAAGGTGATGAAGATGCGGGCGAGCCACGTGGGGAAGAAGAAGCTGCAGGCGATGCCGAGGACAATGGCCACGACGATCCAGAACAGCAGCGACCGAGTGATCGGCTTAGAGTTCATAGTTGAAACCTTTGCAGGGGAATTGACATGTACTCCTGCATTGTCCAACACGGAACCCCGCAATACGAAACTGTCGCCCTATCGGTAGACTTCCAGGCATGACTGCTGGCGCCATCATCGGAACTATTTTCATCGTTTGTGCTCTTGCTTTGCTGGTTCCCGGCGCGCTCGCTACTGCGGGTCGCCTGCCGGGTAACAGCATCGTGGGTTTGCGCGTGCCGGAGGTGCGTAAGGATGAAGGTATTTGGGTGCAGGCTCACCGCGTTGTGGGCCCGTACTTGATCTTCGGGGGTGCCGCGCTGGCATTCGGTGGCGCGTTTTCATTCATCGCGTCCGGGTGGCTGTGGGTTGCGCCCGTCCTGCTCGCGGTGCTTGCGGTAGTCGCATGTGCGCTCGGCGGGAACATGGGCGCGCGTGCTGCACGGCTTATCGACGACGCCCGGAACGCCAACTCCACCACCGCCGACGAGGCCCCGGCTCCCGCGGTGAACCTGGATGCGCTCCGCAATGCAGCGCGTGAGGCGGATCAGAATTAAATGGCTACCCACCGGCCTAAGCTTGACGGCATGACCAATCCTGCACCCCGTGTTCAACACATGGACGTGGCGTATCACGCTGATGCCTCCGCATTGTTCGCGCACCTTGGCGGGACCTCGCTCACGGATACGGTCCTGTTGGAATCGGCGGACATCACCACGAAGTCTGGTTTGCAGTCCGTGGCCGTGCTCGGCGCGTCCGTGCGTTTGACGTGTAGTGGCCACGAGGTTGTGGCGGAGCCACTGAGCCCGGCGGGGGAGCAGATCATTGCGCGTCTGACGGAGCAGCTCGCTTCCTACCTCACCTCACGCGAGCCGGTCACGTTCAGCTTCCCGCCGTCCACGGCCGCGGATGAGCGTGAGCGCCTCACCGCCCCAAGCACCGTCGAGGTGCTGCGCGCTCTCACCCGCGATGCGGGTTACACCGACTCCGAGGACATCCTCCCCATGGTCGTTGGCGGTTTCGCGTTTGATTACCTGGCCACGTTCGAGAATCTCCCCGATGTCGCCGAAAGCACGAACACGTACCCGGATTTCCAGTTCATCCTCGCCGAGATCGTGCTCACCATTGATCACCGCGCGTCGACGGCGCGGTTGTCGGGGGTTGATTGGGGGGCGGGGGACGTCGATAAGCGAATGCTTGAGCTTGCTGAGCTGATCCGCACCGCACACACCCCCACGCCCGCAACCCCGCAGGGCGAGGGCACGTTGCGCGTGGAGGCGAGCTTGGCGGATGATGAGTTCCGCCGCGATGTAGACAAGCTGAAAGACAATATTTATAACGGCGATATTTATCAGGTCGTCCCGGCGCGTGCGTTCACGACCGAGTGCCCGGATGCTTTTGCGGCGTACCAGCAGCTGCGCGATTCTAATCCGTCGCCATACATGTTTTATGTGCGAGGGCTCGATCGGGCGGGGGAGCCGTACGAGCTTTTCGGTGCCTCACCGGAATCTAACTTGAAGTTCTCCGCCGCCACCCGCGAGGTGCAGCTCTATCCCATCGCTGGCACCCGCCCGCGTGGTGCGACCCATGAGTTGGACACGCGCATGGAGCTGGAACTGCGCACGGATGCCAAGGAGATCGCCGAGCACACCATGCTCGTGGACTTGGCACGCAATGACATGGCCCGTGTGGCTCGCCCCGGCACCCGCCAGGTGCGTGAGCTACTGCAGGTGGACCGCTACTCCCGCGTCATGCACCTAGTCTCCCGGGTGACCGCAACGCTTGCGGACGACCTGGATGCCCTCGACGCCTACCGCGCCTCTATGAACATGGGCACCCTGACCGGCGCCCCGAAGCTGCGCGCCACCGAACTCATCCGCGAACTCGAAGGCACCCGCCGTGGCTCCTACGGTGGGGCAGTAGGGTACCTGCGTGGCAACGGCGAATTCGATACATGCATTGTCATCCGCTCCGCCTTCGTCCGCGCCGGGATGGCCACCGTGCAGGCCGGCGCCGGTGTTGTCCGTGACTCTAACCCTCAGGCCGAAGCTGATGAGACCCTGCACAAGGCCTACGCTGTTCTTAATGCCATTGCGATGGCGCAGGCCAAGACCGTGGAGGTCATCCGATGAACTCGCCCGCCCGTGTTGTCCTGCTGGATAACCAAGATTCCTTTGTGTACAACCTCGTGGACGCTCTGGCCACCATCACCGAGCCTGCGATCGAGTTCACCGTGTTCCGCAACACCGTCTCCGTCGACCAAGTGCTTGCCGCCGAGCCCGACGTGATCATCCTCTCACCCGGCCCCGGCTATCCCGCGGACGCCGGCTGCATGATGGACCTCATCCGCACAGCTCAAGGCAGCATCCCCATCCTCGGCATTTGCCTTGGCTACCAGGCGCTCATCGAGCACTTCGGTGGCAAGGTCAGCCCCTGCGGCCCGGTCCATGGTGTCAGTGAAGCAATGACGCTTAGCGACGTTGGCGTGGCCAGCCCCCTCTTCACCGGCCTGACCATCGACAGTGGCCCCGAACACGGTGACACCCCGGGACGCCTCGTTCCCGTGGCGCGCTACCACTCCTTGGGCACCGTCGATGTCCCCGCTGGCATCGAGGTGCTTGCCCGCACCGAGACCAAAGTCGGCGATGTGGTCATGGCCGCGCAGACCACCGATGGCATGTCCATCGGCCTCCAGTTCCACCCCGAGTCCATCCTGACCCCGGCTGGGCCCGTGCTGCTGGAGCGCTGCGTGAAGGAATTATTAGAGAAGAAAGACTCCGTGAAAGTTAAGGTGAGCAACAATGGCTAGTGAAAAATCCCTCGAAATCCTCCGTCGTTTCCTGGATAACAAGAACCCCTCGCTAGAGGAGGCCATCGAGGCATTCACCCCGCTCACCGTGGGTGATTACGACGATGTGCACATCGCCGCCCTCCTTGCCACCGTGCGTACCCGCGGTGAAACCTTCGCCGATATCGCCGGTGCCGCCAAGGCCTTCCTGGCCGCTGGCCGTCCGTTCCCCATCACTGGTGAGGGCCTCATGGACACCGCCGGCACGGGTGGTGACGGCAAGAACACCATCAACATCACCACCGCCGCCTCCCTCGTTGCTGCCGCTGGGGGAGTGAAGATGATCAAGTGCGGTAACCGTTCCGTCTCTTCCAAGTCCGGCTCCGCTGACGTGTTGGAAGCCCTGAACATCCCACTCGACCTGGACCCAGAGCGTGCCGTCCGACAGTTCGAGGCCTCCAACTTCACCTTCCTTTTCGCCCCCGCCTACAACCCAGCGATCGCCCACGTGCAACCGGTGCGTAAGTCCCTGGGCGTATCCACCCTGTTCAACACCCTTGGCCCGCTGCTCGCCCCGGGGCGCCCCGAGTACCAGATCATGGGCATTGCCAACCCTGCTCTTGGCCAGACCATCGCTGAGACCATGCGTGAACTTGGCCGTGGTCGCGCCCTTATCGTTCACGGCGCTGGCACCGACGAGATCGCCGTCCACGGCCCCACCGAAGTCTGGGAGCTGGACCGCGAAGGCAACATCGAGCACTACACCATCACCCCGGAGGACCTCGGCCTACCCACCTACACGCTCGAGGAGCTCACCGGTGGCAACGGCGAGGAGAACGCCGCCGCGATCCGCGCCACCTTCGAGGGCACCGGCCCCGACGCCCACCGCGATGCCGTCGCCGCCACCGCCGGTGTGATGTTCTACCTCTACGACATGGCGGACACCATGGCTGAGGGCGTAACCAAGGCCACCGAGCTCCTGGCTAACGGTACCGTCCGCGAATGGTTGGCCAAGCACGAGGGAGCGAATTATGGCGCATAATCTTACCCCCTCTGATTTTACCCCCTCTGACCAGGGCAAATCCTCTGTACGCCCGTCTGAGGGTCTGCCAACAGTTTTGGAGGGTATTGTCCAGTCTCGTTTTCGTCACCTTGACGAAATTCGCGCCCGCATCTCCCACGTGGACCCGCTGACCCTGCCACGCTCCGAGCGTTCCCTCTACGATTCGCTCGCTCGCCCCGGCACGCGCTTCATCATGGAGTGCAAGTCCTCCTCGCCATCACTCGGCATGATCCGCGAGCACTACGAGCCCAGCGCCATCGCATCCATCTACTCCCGCTACGCCGCCGGCATCTCCGTCCTCTGCGAGCCCGACCGCTTCGGGGGAGACTACGACCACTTGGCCACCGTCGCCTCCACCACCCACCTCCCAGTGCTGTGCAAGGACTTCATTATCGACGAGTGCCAGATCCACGCCGCGCGTTACTTCGGCGCCGACGCCATCTTGCTCATGCTGAGTGTGCTTGACGACGCCACCTATACCCGCCTCCACTCCGAAGCCGACCGCCTCGGCCTCGACGTCCTCACCGAAGTCATCGATGAGGAGGAGGCCGCCCGCGCCACCAAACTCGGCGCCAAGATCTTCGGCGTTAACCACCGTAACCTTCATGATTTGTCGATTGACCTGGAGCGATCCGCACGCCTTGCACCGCTTGCTCCCGAAGGCGCCCTCATCGTCTCCGAGTCCGGCATCAGCGATGTGGAGACCGTCCGCCGCCTCGGCGGCCACTCCGACGGCTTCCTCGTCGGCTCCCAACTCACCGGCACTCCGGACATCGACTGGGCCGCCCGCATGCTGGTCTACGGCCCCAACAAAGTCTGCGGCCTCACCTCCTGGTCCGCCGCCCAAGCCGCCCGCGCCGCCGGCGCCGTCTACGGTGGCCTCATCTTCGAGGACTCCAGCCCACGCAATGTTTCACGTGAAACATCGAAAAACATCATGGCACACGAGCCCGGCCTTCACTACGTTGCCGTCAGTCGTCGCACCGAAGGTTGGGCCGACCTCATCACAAGTATCGACGGCCCCATCCACGCTATACAGATCCACGCCCCCTACCAGGGGAGTCTCGCCGCCGAGCAAGAGCTTATTCGCGCCATTCGCGCCGACCTTGCAACTCTTCCCGACACCATCCCGGCACCTGAGATCTGGCGCGCCGTCTCCATGTCGCACCCCGAAGGGGCGGAGGTTGCGCGGGGGCTGGCGGGAGACGTCGATAAGCTTGTGCTTGATGCGAAGGACGGTGGTTCCGGATCTGAATTCGACTGGAGCACCATCCCCGACGAGGTCCGCGCGCACAGCCTCCTCGCCGGTGGCATCGGCGCTGACAACCTCGACGCCGCGCTGTCTGTCGGTTGCCTCGGCGTTGACCTCAACTCCGGCGTGGAATACCCCGCCGAAGCAGGGGAGTGGGCCGGCCAGAAGGACGCGGGCGCGCTGCGTGCCGTGTTTGAGCGGATCCGAAACTTTCACTACTAAATTGAACTCATCATTTTCACGGAGGAATCCACATGACTGACTCCACCCATTCACGCGACGGCGGCCGGACCATCCTTCCCGCATACTTCGGAGAGTTCGGCGGGCAGTTCGTCGCGGAGTCACTGCTTCCCGCGCTTGACCAGCTTGAACAGGCTTTTGTCGACGCTTGGAACGACGAAGAGTTCATGTCCGAATACCGCCGTCTTCTCCGTGATTACCTCGGCCGCCCGACCCCCCTGTGGGAGGCAAAGAACCTCACGCGCGGCAATGATTACACCCGGATCTTCCTCAAGCGCGAGGACCTCGTGCATGGCGGCGCCCACAAAACCAACCAGGTGATTGGCCAAGCACTTCTGGCCAAGAAGATGGGCAAGACCCGCATCATTGCGGAGACCGGCGCCGGCCAGCACGGCACCGCCACCGCCCTGGCGTGTGCCCTCATGGACCTTGACTGCGTGATCTACATGGGCGCCAAGGATATGGAGCGCCAAGCCCCGAACGTGTACCGAATGCGCCTCATGGGCGCTGAGGTCGTCGGCGTGGATTCCGGTTCCGGCACCCTCAAGGATGCAGTCAATGAAGCGCTGCGCGATTGGACCGCCACCTTCCACAATTCCCACTACCTCCTTGGCACCGCCGCTGGCCCGCACCCGTTCCCCACGATCGTGCGCGAGTTCCACAAAGCCATCTCCGTTGAGGCGAAGGCCCAGATGCTGGAACAGACGGGTTCGCTGCCGGACGTCGTTGTTGCTTGTATCGGCGGTGGCTCCAACGCCATTGGCATGTTCGCGGACTTCATCGACGACGAATCCGTCGAGCTCGTCGGCGCTGAGCCCGGCGGCCACGGAGTGAACTCCGGCCAGCACGGCGCCGCTATTTACGCGGGCACGATGGGTATTCTGCACGGCACGAAGTCCTACCTCATGCGTGATCCAGACGGCCAGGTGGAAGAGTCTTATTCCATTTCCGCCGGCCTGGACTACCCGGCGGTCGGCCCCCAACATGCCCACCTGGCTAAGACAGGCCGCGCGAAGTATGTGCCCGTCACCGACGCCGAGGCCCTGCGCGCTTTCCAAAACCTGTCGCGCCACGAGGGCATCATCCCCGCCCTCGAATCCTCCCACGCTCTTGCTTACGCACTCCAGCGCGCGGAGGAGGCCCGCGAGTCCCAGACCCCGACCACCATCCTCGTGTCCCTATCCGGCCGCGGTGACAAGGACATCGCCCACATCCGCAAGACCCTGGAAGAGCATCCGGAATACGTAGTCACTGACGAAGAGAAGGGAACCAACTAATGTCCCGTTTCACCGCGCTGTTCGAAGCCCTCGAAGCAAAAAATGAGGGAGCTTTTGTCCCATTCGTCATGCTCGGCGACCCATCAGCCGACGATGCGGTGGAGATCATCTCTACGCTTATTAGCGCCGGGGCCGACGCCCTCGAACTCGGCGTCCCCTTCTCCGATCCCGTCGCTGACGGCCCCACCATCCAGAAGGCCCACCTCCGCGCCCTCGACGGCGGCGCCACCGTAGATTCCTGCCTGGAGCAGATCCGTGAGATCCGCCGCCGCCACCCGGACACCCCGATCGGCATGCTGGTCTACGCCAACGTGCCGTATGTCCGTGGCCTGGAGAAGTTCTACGCGGAACTCCACGAAGCCGGTGCCGACGCAGTCCTCGTCCCCGACGCCCCAGTACGCGAAGGTGCCCCCTTCGTTGAGGCCGCCACCACCGCTGGCATCGACCCAGTCTTCATCGCCCCTGCTCAGGCCCGTCCTGAGGTCCTCGAAGGTGTTGCCACTCATTCTCGCGGCTACATCTACGCCATCTCCCGCGACGGCGTGACAGGCACCGAGCACGAGTCGCAGACGACAGGGCTTTCGGACGTCGTCGCCAACATCACCTCCTACGGCGGCGCCCGCGTCCTCCTCGGATTCGGCATCTCCACCCCGCAGCACGTCGCCGACGCCATCGCCGCCAGTGCTTCTGGCGCCATCACCGGCTCCGCGATCGCGAAGATCATCGACGCCCACGTGGACTACGCCCACCCCAACCCGGGCACCATCCGCGACATGGACACCTTAAAATCCGAACTCACCGACTACGTCACCGTCATGAAGCGCGCTACCCTGAAACCATGACAGCCCAGAACCCAGCAGCAAACCCAGCAGCCCAGAACCCTTCCGGCCCCGTCTGCTCCCGTCGCATGTTCATCCTCGGCACCGCCACCACTTTTGCCGGCGCTTTCCTCGCCGCCTGTGGCAAGCCCGCTCCAGCTGAGGTCGCTGCAACCCAGGTGCCGGTGGGCAGTGCCGTCATCGTGGGGAAATTCATCATCGCCCAGCCAACTGAGGGCAACTTTGTGGCGTATTCCACCACATGCCCGCACCAGGGCAGCCCAATCACCCAGGTCAAGGGCAACACAGTGCGTTGCCCGTCCCACGGCTCCGTCTTCGACATTGCCACCGGCGAGGTTGTGGACGGCCCCTCCCAGTCCGGCATGACACCCGCCCCCGTCATCCAGGACGGCGGGAATGTCATCGCCGGCGAGCAGGAGTAGGGAAGCGGTGTCTGACCCACAGCCTGAACCAAAAACCCCGCCACTTTTTGTCCGCACGACACTGACGATCCCGGGCGCTGGCTCCGTAGTCAACATCGCCGAACTCGTTGAGCTCAACCCCCACGAGTGTCGCATGGTGCGCATGATTGAGCTCACCCCGGACCACGCCATTACGGGGGCGTTTATCGCGGGCCGCGTCATCGGCAATGCCAACCGCCCCCTCGACACCGTCCCGCACCCGGACACCTACGACCAGTTCGAAGGCATCGAGGCTGAACACGTCACCGCGGACCACTTTGAGGGACTCTGGGCGGAGGCCCGCGCGAAGTTCCCGGAGCTTTAGGCACCTAGGCACCCTCCTCCTCCTCCTCAACCTCGTCGTCCTCCGGCGGTGGCTCGTAGTCCGGATCAGGCTCCTGAACTGGCGGTTCAGGGGCGAAGGGGAACTTGAGGCCGTATTCTTGTTCGAGTTTCTCCAGCGCTTCGATGGTGGTGGGGTAGGGGGTGCCGGCCTCGTAGGCGTCGATAAGCTTGTGTGCTTTTGCGTAAAAGTGGGCGACTTTTTGCTTGTGGCGGCGGACTTGGCTGAGCGTAGAGACCCAGCGCGGTGCTGTTGGTGTGACCTGGTCGCCGACGAAGCCCGCAGGTTTGGTGATGGCGTAGGTGCCGTCTGCGAAGAGCCACACGATGTCGCCAGTGAAGGGATCGGGCAGGTAGAAGGCCCTTTTATCGGTTTTTACGTTGTGGTGCTTTTGGCACAGGCAGTAGAGGTTTGAGGCGGTGGTGGGGCCGCCTTCTTCGAAGGGGATGCGGTGGTCGAGCTGGCATCGTCGGGCAGGGACCGTGCAGCCGGGGAAGATGCAGTGGCCGTCGCGCATCCGCACGAATTCCTTGACCTTCTCCGGTGCGGCGTGCCCGTTGACGGTGTGCGTGGCGGTGGAGTCGAGGTCCACAAAAGTGGCGGGGTTTTTGGTCTCAAACCCGTTCAGCCCAGCCAGCGAGTGGAACTTCTCCGTGCCCACCGCGTTGGTCCAGCCGAAGCCGGGGAAGAACACGGACTTGGTCAGATCCACCGAACCGTCAGGTCCTTTGGGCGCGTACACGCTCACGGTGGCGTTGCCCGTCGGGGTGATCTCCCCTGTGAGGAGCTTGAGCACCGTCTCTTCGAGGGTGAGACCGTGGGTGCGCGCAGTACCGTCGATAATCGCTCTCGTCATCGCCATCGTGGCAATGTCGCCCATCACGGTCATCCCGCTGGCATGAGCGCCCACGCGGCCGTTGTGGAAGGTGACTTCACATGAGCCCGGCGGGATCTCTTTGGGGCGCTCCTCGCGCTCCTTGCGGTTCTCGGGGCAGAACGCCGCCGCGTTGTCGAAGTCCGCGATGAGCTTGTTAATTCTCCTTTTGATGGTGCTCACCGTAGGCAGCGCGGCGTTCTGGCGGTGCGGGGTGAAGATCTCCACCATCACTTCATCTACCGCGGCGTAGACCTCCGACGTGGCATTCTCCCCGAAGCTGTCCATCGCGTCGCTCAAAGCCTTCAATCGCGGCAGGTCCAAGCGCTGAAACTCCCGCTGCAACTCCCGCAAGCGCGGTAGCTCTCGCAGGGCCAGGTAGGCCATGACAGCATGGTCTACCTGCCACTTTGGCATGCCAGTGGACTTGGATAACCGCGCGTACTCCTGGTCGAAGTCGCGGCTGTCCACCAACTCACGGTCGCCCTCGGCATACTCTTTGAACAGCTCATACTCGGCTTTACGGAGTGCCCAATGCGCTTGCGCGACCGGATCGGACGGGTTCTCCGTGGCAAAACTCGGCGTTTTTACCGGTGCACTCATGTCGCCCCCTTTCCCACGTGAAGTCGTTGCTATGCGCTCACCTTGAGCACATGCGAACATACTTTCACATGGGTGCGACACGCCCCTTGCCACAAAGCCTCAAATAGACCCTATTCTCGAACACTTATCCACAACACCGAAGTCAACGCAGGTGAAATTCTGTGGAAAACGGGGCCTAAAGCAGCGTTAAAGCCCCTGCACTTGATCAAAAGCACCACCAAGAACCGCCGCAACACCAACAGTCAGCACAATGCCAATCACGCTGAGGGCGATCCACCAGTTCAACGCCGTACCCAACTGGTTCCCGCGCGCGACGTCCCACTTCAGCGAGCTGCCAAGCACCTCATTCGCAGTCGGCTTCGCCTCAAACTTGGCCTCATTCGCCGCCTGACGTTCCTACCAGGTGACGTCGCCGATCTTAAGGCCATAAATCTGCTCAATCACGGGGAAGAAGAAACCCATGCGCACCGCCGCATCCCACTTTTCTTTCAGCTGCTCATCCGTGGCAAAAGACCAGTACTGCAAGCTGTGCGCAGGTGAGCTGAGCTCAAACAGCGGCTTCACGGAACTGCGCTGATCAACCGGACGAGTAACCCCCGCGTGCGCCGGCACAGCCACGCCACCCAGGGCGCAGGCAGACAAGGCGATGCCAAGAATACGCCGCTTCATCGGCGTTCCTTTCAGCAGTTTCAGGCGGGAACAGCTTATGGCCGATCAGCCAATCAAGCAGCGCATTCATGAAAAGTTCATCGCAGCTCAAGGCGCCATTTGCTTATCGACGCCCCCAGAAAGCCCAAAACCCCAACCACCCCCTCCGCACTCAGTTCGAGCATGGAGAAATGGTCGGGGTAAGTTCAGGCCAAAAGGTGCCGGGGTTTTTAGAACGGGAGCTAGATCAGGCCCTGCTGGAAGGCAGCGCCGCCAAGGAGAGCCAGGAGCGCGGCGGCAACGCCGGTGCCAAGCAGAATGTCAAAGGTGGTGCCGATCTTGTACGAGTTGTTGAAGTCGTTTTCTTTAAAAGGCTCCATGAGCTTTTCAAAGGCTGCGGCGCTGCTCATAGCACGACGAAGCTCCTTCTTGTTGCCGGACTTATCAGCGTCTTTCAGGCGCTTTTCGATCCGTTCGCTGCTGGACTCGTAGGAGGAGGTCATTGGGAGTTCAATAGCGTAGGCGGGGGCGACGGACAGGGACAGGGCGGTGGCGGCTGCAAGGCCGGCAGCGATGAAACGACGCTTCATGGGTATCTCCTTTGAGTGAGGGTTCAAGTGATGATGATAGCGCCCAGGGCAAAAAGTCCCGGGGTTTTTAAAACACCAGATTCACCAACACCATGTAGGCGGCGGTGCCGGCGAGGATGGAAAGCCCGGCGCGGCGCTTCCACGCGTGAAGAGCGAGAGTGACAGCGCCGGCCATGAGGGCAGCGGGCAGGCCATGGGGGACGGCAGCGTCGTGGGCGATGGTGGAGAAGGTGTAGACGACCAGGACGGTCATCACACCGACGGGCATGGTGGCGCCGAGGAAGTCAATGAACGGGCTGCCTTTGAGGAGGCGGAGGAAAGAGAAGGGGAGGGCGCGCAGTAAAACGGTGACGATGGCCACGGGGATGAGTACCGCGGCGACCATAGATAAGGTGACGCCCTCAGGCAGACCAAAAACCCCCACTACTTTTCACCACCCGAAGAATCACGGCCGACGCGGAGCTCAAGAGACCTGTCGACGCCAGGCCGGGCATAACGGAAGATGAGCACGAGGAAGTAGGCGCTCAACCCGGCCATGAGGAGCCAGCTGGGAGCAAGCACGGCGAGAAGCGCGGCGATCGCAGTGGCGGTCAGCGGCAGGGAGAAATCCGGGTTGGCACGGAAAGCCTCGTAGGCCAGGACGATGAAGAGTGCGGTCAGTGCGTAATCGACGCCAATGACTGAGGACGGAATCGCCGCCCCCAACAACGCCCCCACGATGCCGGGCAGTACCCACATCAACTGGCACAGGATCTGAATGGTCAGGACACGGGCACCAGAGTTGGGGGCGGTTGGGGGGCGGGAGGAGGAGATGGCGTAGGACTCGTCGGTAAGTGCATAGGTGCTGTACGCGCGGCCGAGCGGTGAAGAAATGAGGTGGCGGGGGAACGTGAGGCCGTAGAAAATGTGGCGAAAGTTGACCATGAAGCCGGTGATGGCGGCAGACAGTGGGCCGACGCCGGTGGAGACGAGTTGGACGGCGAGGAATTCCATCGAGCCGGCGTAGATGATGATGGAGAAGATCGGTGTCCACCACCACGCGAAGCCAGCTTGGACCATGACCAAGCCGAAGGCGAGGCCGAGTGGGATGAGGCCAAGGCCGACGAGCCAGGTGTCGCGGATGCCGCCGCGGATTTCGGATCTAGTTGTCATCAATATCCGCCGGGAACGTCGAGAACAGTGGCAGGGGCATGGGCTGGCGACGCATGATGTCGCTGTACAGGTCGGTGCCGGCCGGGGCGATGACGTCGGAGGGCAGGGCGGGGGCGACGTACCAGTCGCCGCGCTCAATCTCCTCGTCGAGCTGGCCGGGCTCCCATTCGGCGTAACCGGCGAAGATGCGCACGCCTTCGAGCAGGCCGTCGAGGGTGGTGGGATCGGTGCGTAGGTCCACGTGGACGAGGCGGTTGGCCAGACGGGTGAACTCCGGATGCTCCTCGAGCACAGTGCCGGCGGTGGTCACGCCAACACCGATAGCGGCCTGGGGGCCAAGCGGCCCGCCAAGGTAGAGCGCCTGAGGTTTGGCAACGTAGTCGAGCCATTCGGTGAGAACATTGGCCACGGCGATCTCACTGCGGCGGTTGAGCACAACGCCGAGGGTGTGCTCCAGGTTGTGTTCGATGATGAGGACGACGGTGCGCGCGAATTCGTCGCTCAGCATGCCCGGCGCGGCGAGTATGAGCATGCCCGGGGCAGGCTCCTCGCGCTCAAGCGCGGTGAAGAGGCGGTCAGCGTAGAAGAACTCAGCCATGGTTGGCCTCCCACCAGGCCTTGAGCTCAGCGACGGCCTCGTCGTGGTCCAGCTCGCCGCGCTCCAAACGGAGTTCCTTCATGTACTTCCAGGCCTTACCCACCTCGGGGCCGGGCTTAAGGCCAAGGATCTGCATGATCTCGTTGCCGTCCAAGTCCGGGCGGACACGGGCGAGGTCCTCCTTGGCGGAGAGGTCCGCGATGCGTTTTTCCAGGTGGTCATAGGTGCGGCGCAGGCGAGCGGCCTTCTTGGGGTTGCGCGTGGTGCAGTCGGCGCGCACGAGTTTGTTCAGGCGCGGGAGCAGTTCACTGGCATCGGTGACATAGCGGCGGACAGCGGAATCGGTCCACTGGCCTTCGCCGAAACCGTAGAAGCGCATGTGCAGGTACACCAGCTGGCTGACATCAGCGATGACGTGCTTGGGGTACTTCAACTTGCGCATACGCTTGCGGGCCAGCTTCGCGCCCACGACCTCGTGGTGGTGGAAAGACACACGACCACCGTCATGGAGTTCACGCGTGTCCGGCTTACCAATGTCGTGGAGCAGCGCCGCCCACCGCAGCACCAGGTCAGGGCCCTCTTCCGGGTCCTCGAGCTCCGTCGCCTGGCGCAGCACGGTCAGTGAATGGGCGTAAACGTCCTTGTGCTGCATGTGCTCATCGCGCTCCAGTTTCAGCGCGGGAATCTCCGGCAGAACGTGGTCCGCCAGGCCGGTTTCCACGAGCAGGTCAATGCCCGCCCACGGCTGGATGCCCAGCATGAGTTTGTCCAGCTCAGCCTGCACGCGCTCAACAGTGATGCGGTTAATCTCATCCGCCATATCCGTCATCGCCTGCTTCACGCGCGGGCTCACCGTGAAGCCAAGCTGCGACACAAACCGTGCCGCGCGCAGCATCCGCAGCGGGTCGTCGCGGAAGCTCACCTCCGGCTCCTGCGGGGTGTCCAGAACATGGTTGAGCAGGTCTTTCAGGCCGTCGCAGGGGTCGTGGAAGTCTAATTCGAGCCCAGAGCTCGAAGAACCAGAAGACTCAGACGCCAGCTCAATCGCCATCGCATTCACGCGGAAATCACGGCGCACGAGGTCGCCTTCGACGGTGTCGCCGAAGGTGACTTCCGGGTTGCGCGTCACGCCGTCATACAGGTCAGCGCGGAATGTGGTGATTTCCACCTGCTGGCCATCCTTCGTCGCGGACACCGTGCCAAACTCAATGCCGGTGTCCCAGACGGCCTCGCCCCACTCGTCGAGAATTTCGTGGATGACCTCCGGCCGCGCGGAAGTGGTGAAGTCCAGGTCATTGCCCAGTCGCCCCAACATCGCATCACGCACAGGCCCGCCCACCAGGTACAACGACTCACCGCGCGCATGAAAAGCACGCGCCAGCGGGGCCAGCAGGCCATCAAGCTTTCCGACGGCCCCCTCCGCCCGCGCCAACAACCCAATAAACGCAGTCGAGTCCCCCTTCTCCGGCAGATTAAACAGTCCGGCGGGATCAACCGGATTAGTCGGAGTATTCGCCGAAGTATTGGTCGGAGTATTCACCCGCCTTACCTTACAGGCCTCAAGTTCCCTATATATGAGCCCGCCGGATACGATCGGACACAATGACTGAGAACACCCCGCCGCAGGGCCAAGGACAGCGGAGGCGTCGCCGGCGCCGCCGCGGATCTGGCCATGCACAAAATAAACAGAGCCCAGACAAGCAGGGCTCAGGGGAAAAGAGTTCAGAGAAGCAGAACCCTAACAAGCACCGCAAGCGAGGCAACCAACGGGGTGGCCAGCACAGCAAGCACAGCAAGCGCGGGAATCAGCGGGGTAACCAGCGCAACAATAAGCGTGGCGGGAAGAATTACTATAGGCGGCCGAATTCGTCGACAAGCGGTGCGAAGCGCACGTACACGCCGTCGCACACGATGGAGACGCGGGATGAGACGAGCGCGGGTGGGCTCGTTGTATCCGGCATGGCGGAGGCAGTGCGTAAGGACGGGTCGGTGAATCTGGCGCGGATTTATGTGGCGCTGATTGGCCGTATTGATCGGCGTGGGCGACTGCTGTGGTCCATGCCGAAGGGGCATGTAGAGCCGGGGGAGGATCAGTGGGATACCTCGCGCCGTGAGGTGTGGGAAGAAACCGGGATTTACGGGGAGCCGTTTGAGGAGCTCGGTGTCATTGACTACTGGTTTGTCTCTGATGGCGTGCGGATACATAAGACGGTGCACCACAATTTGTTGCGCTATGTCGATGGGGTGCTGAATAACGACGACCCGGAGGTCACCGAAGTCGCATGGGTGCCCATCAGCGAGCTGATTGAGCATTTGGCGTATGCGGATGAGCGGAAGTTGGCGCGTATTGCGATTGATCGGATGCCGGATTTGGCGCGCGCGGAGCGTGATGCGGGGCGGGTGACTCCGCGGTGATGTCGCGGGGCAAGCGGGACAAGCAGGGCAAGCGCAGTGCGGCGGTTGCTGCTGTGGCGTGTGCTGCTGGGATGCCGTTCGCCGCGGCGCAGTCGATTCCGGTGCCGCTCGCGCCGGATAATCCTGCGGTGGCGGAACAGTGGGTGAATTCGCAGATCAGACTAGGTGAAGGTACGCAGGGGTTGAGCATTTCGCTTATCGACGCCCCCGCCACCACCCCCAGCCGAGACACCATTCGTGCGACAGTACGGGTGCACAACGATGGTGCAGAACCCGCTGATGGTCTGATGCTGACCCCGCGCCGGGGACCGGTGTCCGGATCCTTGACGGATGCGCGAGCAGCAACCGTGGCGCAGGTGGGGGAGTACACAGTGGCTGGTGCACAGGTGACAGTACCCACGGTGCCGCCGGATGGGCACGTGGACGTTGAGGTGACCTTTGATGCGGAAGACCACCCTGTCACGGTGACGCAGCCAGTGATGATGGTGCTGGAGAATGCCGGTGCCGTCGTAGACACGGAGCGCTGGCACATGACGGTGCGGGGTTCGGCGCCAGAAACTGCGGCGAACACAGAAATTGAGCGCACACCCGCCGGCATGTCCGTGCTGTACCCCATTACCGCGCCGGTGGACATCGTCCCAGGGGAGACGGGCGAGGCACCCAACCGGCCACCACTGATTCTGTCCTCAGAGCAGCTAGCGGGGCAGATCGCGCCGGGTGGCCGGCTGGATCAACTGGTGGATATTTATGGCGAGTTGGGTGCCGGGGATGAAACCTGCCTGGCGGTGGACCCGGCGCTGCTTGACACCGTGGACCGGATGGCGGGCGGCTACACCGTGAATGATGACAGGCCAGCCCCGGCCGAAAAACGCCAGCGCCTGCGTGATTCCTGGGGCAACTCGGACACCGGTAAGGATTCCACCGAGGGCACCGGGGCTGATGATGCCGCGGCGTGGCTGGACAAGATCCGGGCAGTGGCAAAGAACAAGTGCGTGCTTGCTATGCCCTGGGCCAACACGGACTTAGAGGCCGTCGCACGCACGGGTAACCGCTGGCTCATGCGTGAGGCACTGGAACGAGGGCCGTTCACCGCGGAGCGCGTCCTGGACACTCCGGTCATGCGCAACGTGGTTCTGCCGGGGTCGGGCTACCTCACCGATACGACTCTGCCGGGCATGGGTTGGGCTGATCACAGCCGGTCCCGCGTGACGGAAGTAGGAATGCAGGGGGCGTGGGAGGAGCAGACGAGCACCACCACGGAAACCGCAGACCGTGAGCCGGATGGGCGCGTGGAAGGTGAGCAGCAGACCACGCTCGATGATCCGGCAATGCCCAATGCCGCGGGGATTGCTGCACCGCAGCCCGCGCAACCGGTGAGGGTGTTGGTGGCGGACAATACGACGTCGATAAGCGTTACGCCCAGTCGTTTCACGGACTTACGCCCCGGCGTGGTGGGTGTGGGCTTTGATTATGAGCTCGCGTCGATCCTGGCAGCCACCGGGCCGAACCCGGAGACCACAGGTTTTTCCGATGATCACTTGCGCTTTGATTACACGCGGGACTCGCAGGTGGCGCGGGATAACACCGCGGCCACGGCGGTGCGCACCGCAGCGACCTCGCACGTGGTGGTGGGGGAGAGCACCAAAGCGCCGGAGCCTGTCCTCGTAGCACCGCCAGCCGCGTGGGAACCGAAGACCGCGCGGGCAGTGATGGAAACGGTCAGCGAGCTCTTCCGCGAGCACACGAGCGTGCCCATGAGCCTGGCGGACTACACCCGCATGCCGGATGACCCGGCACAGCTCATCCCCGGCGAGCCAAGCCTGTGGGAGGCTGATCCGACGGTCTACTCCGACACGGAAGTGCTCAATGCGTCGCAGCAGGGGGCGTTTATCGACGATCTCACGTCCCTCCTCGGCAGCGAACCCGCCATCGCACTGACCCGCTACGGCTACACCTTGCCCCTGCGCCAGGATCTGCTCACCGCCCTGACAGTGACAGGCCGACGGTCCTACACCGGCTACATGGAGGCGCAGGAACGCACCCGGCAGCGGCTCAACGGCAACCGCGATGCGCTGGCTGGCCTGCGCGCCGCCATCACTTTGATCCCACCGGGCAATGTGTACACCCGTGCTTCGGAGTCCTCCCCGCTGCTCATCGTGGCGCAGAACGGGCTGCCCCTGCCGGTGGATGCATCGATCCTGTACAAGGGCCCCGAAGGCGCGCACCTGAACACACCTTCTGAGTTCCGCATCCCCGCGCGCGGCTCGCTGACCCTGCAGATGACGGCGGACTTGGAAGAAAGCGACGAGCAGACGAAACTACAGCTCTACCTGGCCACACCGGAGGGCCAGCCGATCTCCCAGCCGGTAGACATTGCTGTTCAAACCGCAGGTGGTGCGGTGCAGAATTGGATCATCATTGCGGGTGCCAGCGCCCTGTTTGTTTTCGCGTTGATGTTCCAGCGTGGGAAGCGGCGGGGTGATCAGCGTGAGTCTCGCGGCGTGAAACGTGTGGCGCAGGAGGGCTAACATACCCATAGTCCTATGGCAGCTCTGCCATATCTATCTTTGACCCCTTTGGAGAACCTGTGACGCAGCTTGAACGGAAGCCCGCGAGCGACAGTTCTGTCGTGCGCTCAACCGGCTCGATGGCTGTGGCGACGTTGATGTCGCGCATCACCGGGTTCATCCGCACGGTGATGATCACCTCCGCGCTTGGCGGTGCGGTGGCCTCCGCTTTCAATACCGCGAACACTCTGCCGAACATGATCACGGAGATCGTGCTCGGCTCGGTTCTCACCGCCTTGGTGGTGCCGGTGCTCGTGCGCGCGGAGAAGGAGGACCCGGATCAGGGTGCTGCGTTTATCCGGCGGCTGTTCACACTGACATTGACGTTGGTCACCGTAGTCACGGTGCTCACGGTGATAGCGGCACCGCTACTCACGCGCGTGATGTTGGACGCGGACGGTGAAGTCAATGTGGTGCAATCCACCTCCTTTGCCTATCTGCTCTTGCCGCAGATCATGTTCTACGGGCTGTTCTCCCTATTCATGGCGGTGCTGAACACGAAGGAAGTGTTCCGGCCCGGCGCGTGGGCGCCGGTGGTGAACAACTTGGTGTCCATCGCGGTGCTGGCCTTGTACATGCTGCTGCCGGGCAGTATTGAAAAGGACGACCTCACCGGTGTGATGGACCCGCACGTGCTGTTGCTGGGTTTGGGCACCACGCTTGGTGTGGTGGTGCAGTGCCTGATCATGGTGCCGGCGCTGCGGCGCCTCAACATTGATCTGCGGCCACTATGGGGGTTGGATGACCGGCTGAAGCAGTTTGGTGGCATGGCCGTGGCCATTGTCACGTACGTGGCTATTTCGCAGCTCGGCTACATCATTAACAACCGCATCGCGTCAGAGGCCTACAGTTCCGCCCCGGCGATTTACATGCAGCACTGGCTGCTGTTACAGGTGCCGTACGGCATCATCGGCGTTACTCTGCTCACCGCGATCATGCCGCGCCTGTCCCGCAATGCGGCGGATGGTGATGATGCCGCGGTGGTGCGCGATCTGACCTTGGGCACGAAGCTCACGTTCATCGCGCTCATTCCCATCATCATCTTCATGACGGCGCTGGGCCCCGACATCGGTGTCGCCCTGTTCCACTACGGCCAGTTCACCGAAACGGATGCGCGCACACTGGGTATGACGCTGAGTTTCTCCGCGTTCACGCTTATCCCGTACGCTCTGGTGATGCTGCACCTGCGCGTGTTCTACGCGCGGGAAGAAGCCTGGACACCCACGTTCATCATCGCCGGCATCACGGTGACCAAGGTGGTGCTGGCCATGCTCGCCCCATCCGTGGCGGCAAGCCCCGACCAAGTGGTGGTGCTGCTCGGCGCGGCCAACGGTTTCGGTTTCGTGGCCGGCGCGATCGTTGGTGCGTTTTTGCTGCACCGCAAGTTGGGCAACCTGGGCTTCAAGGACGTATTGCACACCGCAGTGTGGGCGGCAGCAGCTGGCCTGGTTGGCATCGCCGCAGCGGTAATGACCCGCTTCTTCCTCGACATCCTGCCCCCGCTGATTCCGGGTTCGGTGGGCCTCCTGGTGGAAGTCGCGGTGCTGGGCATCATCTTCGTCATTGTCACCGGCATCGTCCTATCCTTCTCTGACCTCACCGAAGTGCGCAGCCTCGGCGCCGCGCTGGCCAAGATCCCAGGCCTGAACAAGATCATTCGGACCACGCCCGCCGCCAGCGTTGCGGCCGAGGATGTTCCGGTTCAATTTCTTGTCGACGACAACTTCAACACCTCCCCCGTCCCACCCCCCATGTCCGCTGGTGTTGTGCGCGGACCACGGCTGGTGCCCGGCGCGGCAGTCTCCGACGGGCGTTTCCGTCTCCTGCGCGACCACGGTTCCGCCGGGAGTGCGCGCTTCTGGCAAGCCACGGAGTTGCGTACCGGCCGGACGGTGGCGCTGACCTTCGTGGATACGTGTGGTGCCGCGCCACTGGCTCCCGTGCCACCGCGCCAGGCTGCGCTTGATGCTGCTGGGGTGGCGCACCGCACCCGGGAGATCGCAGCACTACACCTGCCCGCAGTCGCCCCGATCCTGGATGTCATTTCCTACCGCACCGGCTGCCTCGTTGTGGCGGAGTGGATCAGCGGGTCCTCCCTGCAGGCCGTGGCCGAATCCACCACACCGCTGGTGGAAGACGCCGTCCATGCCGCAATGGTGCCACTGACCGAGTCCATCCACGCCGCCCATGAGCGTGGCCTGGCGCTGGGTCTGGATAACCGCAACCGCATGCGCGTGACCCAGGACGGCATTGTTGTCCTCGCCTTCCCCACGGTGCTGGCCACCGCGAGCGCTGAGGCCGATGAAGCTGCCTGCGATTCCGCACGTGAGGTCCTCATGGCAGCAACGCAGCCGGACGCCACGCTGGATAACACCCTGGAAGCACCCCAGCCGACACCCCAGCCCGCCCCGGAAACTGAACCGCAGCCGGCACGCGTCGCTGGTTTTGGTGCACGTGGTGTGGGCACCATTGGCGCAACCGCGCTGGTGTCGGTGGCCATCGTGGCTGTTGTCGCGATTGCTGCGCTGACCGTCTTCATCATCAGCCAGTTCAGCAAGAACCCCGATGCTCCGGTGACCAAGGACTCGGTGGAACAGGTGGAACAGGCTGAGAAGGACTCCACCGATTCACCCTCGCCCGCCGTGATCATTTCTTCCCGCGCCGCCGATCCTGCCTTTGATGCGCTGACGGATGGGGATACCGCCACCACCGCAACCGTGTCACCCGGCGACCGGATTGTGCTCACCCCACAGGAGCGCGCCGGCAGCACGACGTTCACCGCGCGCAACATCATCCTCAACAGTGAGACCGGTGGGCTCGACTACACCATCTATGCCCTCCCGCGCGAGGCTCGAGATACTGCAGACACCGACTTGCCCGTCCTCACTACCGGCACATTGACGGGCGAGCGTTTTTCCATCAAGGTCCCGCAGCAGCCGGAACTCGCCGCGCTTGGAGGCATTGTCATTGCTATTAGTGCCCCTGCTGATAACGCCAACTGGTCCGGGGAACCAGCGGTGATCCGGGAGATCACCATCGTGGGCACCCGCATGCGTGAGTTGGTTGACTAAAAAGTCCCCGACTTTTTGCCGTTCCCCTGATTTTCCCCAATGTCCACTTAAGTGGACACTTTTTGCTGGCACAGCCCCAATTCGCATGCCACAATGAAGGCACATCAAGGAACATAAAGGCACATATTCGGGGAATGGGGATTGTCTGGGGGGACAACCATGAACAAGTTAGAGCGCAGAAAAGCGCGGAGAACACAGCGCACACAGCGAACTCAGCAATTACAGCGCGCATGGTCGGATGAGGCGTTGGCGGCGGAGTATTTGAAGGGGGATGTGAAGGCGTTTGAGGCGATCGTCGATAGGCATACTCCGCGGCTGATTGCTGTGGCCCGCAAGAATGCGCGCAACCTCGATGATGCGCAGGACATTGTGCAGGAAGCGCTGTTGAAGGCGTCGCTGAACATGCACACCTTCCGCTCGGAGGCCGCTCTGGCCACGTGGCTGTACCGTCTGGTGCGCAACGCAGGGTATGACCACGCGAAACGCGCGGACAACAAGCGCCGCCACCTGAGTTTGGACGATGAGGACACGATGGTGCCCGCCATGATCACCGCCGCGGCGTACGCGCCGTTGCAGAATTTCGATCGGATCATGACACTGCGGCAGATCCTGGCCAAGATGCCCTCGGCGAACCGCAGGGCACTCATGCTTATCGACGTCCAAGGGCTCACCGTCACCACCGCCGCCCGCGAACTCGGCGTGGCACCCGGAACCGTGAAGTCCCGGCGCCATCGGGCGCGCGAGATGATCGTGGACTACTTCACGGAGGAGGTGGCGCGTTAGACTGGCACGCATGACCGAACCGAATGAAACTCACGATGTCATCGTCATTGGCTCCGGCCCCGCTGGTTACACAGCGGCGCTGTACACCGCGCGCGCAAACCTGAAACCGCTGGTGTTTGAAGGTTTTGAATTTGGTGGTGAGTTGATGAATACCACCGAGGTGGAAAACTACCCCGGTTTTGAGAAGGGCATTATGGGCCCGGACCTCATGATGGAGATGCGTGCGCAGGCGGAGCGTTTCGGCGCGGACCTGCGCGCGGAGATGGTGGACAGCGTTGAGCTGGATGGCGATATTAAGAAGGTGCACGTCGGCGATGAGATGTTCACTGCCCGCGCTGTCATCCTGGCCACCGGTGCGGCACCGCGCCACCTGGGTATCCCGGGCGAGCAGGAGATGACCGGTCGTGGTGTGTCCACGTGTGCGACCTGTGACGGCTTCTTCTTCAAGGACCAGCACATTGCCGTTGTTGGCGGTGGCGATTCGGCGATGGAGGAAGCCACCTTCCTCAGCCGTTTCGGTTCCAAGATCACGCTTATTCACCGCCGTGAGGAGTTCCGCGCCTCCCAGATCATGCTGGACCGTGCGCGGGCGAATGAGAAGATTGAGATCCTCACCAACACCGTGGTGGAGGAAGTCCTCGAAGACGGCGGCAAGGTTGCTGGCCTGCGTCTGAAAAACACGGTGACGGGCGAGCAGTCCGAGCTGGACGCTACCGCCATGTTCGTGGCTATCGGCCACGATCCGCGTTCCGGCTTCCTCGACGGCCAGGTAGCCACGGATGCGGAGGGCTATGTCACCGTGGAGCACCCAAGCACGAAGACCTCCATCCCGGGTGTCTTCGCTGCTGGTGATCTGGTAGACAACTACTACCGCCAGGCAATTACCGCAGCGGGATCTGGTTGCCGGGCAGCCATTGATGCGGAGCACTACTTGGAGTCGCTCTAAAAACCGCGACTTTTAACCACAAGCTCAACCACAACCACCCTTAACTAAGGAAGTAAGGAGCACTCAATGTCAGGTTCTATCGAAGCTACACAGGCCACGTTCAAGCAGGAAGTCATTGACGCCGATGTGCCGGTGCTCGTGGATTTCTGGGCTGAGTGGTGCGGTCCCTGCCACAGGCTGGCACCTGCACTCGAAGAGGTGGCCGAGGAGCTGGCGGGCCGCGCGAAGGTGGTCAAGGTCAACGTGGACCAGGAGCGCATGCTCGCCGCGACGTACCAGGTGATGTCCATCCCGAACCTGCTCGTTTTTAAAGATGGGGAAGTGGTGGAGAACTTCGTCGGCGTGGAGCCGAAGGAGAGCATTATCGCTCGCCTTGAGGCACATATCTAAATAGAGGCGGACCATCGCCGGTTTCTTCCGCATGGTCAGTAAGATTGTTGCGGTACGTGTCCATGAAGAAAGGTGAGCAGTGATAGGACGTCTTGCGGTCGGGGATTCAAGCCCGCGCGTCGCTGAGGTCCGCTCGACGCTTGCGCGGCTCGGCCTGCTCACCGGTTTTGAAGGGGATGTGGGGGAGTGGAATCGCCGTAAGTTCTCGCCAGAAGAAATGCTTTTCGACGACGCCTTGGCCAACACCCTCAAAGCCTTCCAACAGTCCCGCGGAATCTTGCCTTCCGGTGAGATTGATGATTTGACGTTGCGTGAACTGCGTCAGGCTTCTTACACCCTTGGCGCGCGTGTGCTGAGCTACCAGCCAAACCAGATCATGGTGGGCGATGACGTGAGCCAGCTGCAGAAGCAGCTCCAAGAGCTGGGCTTTTACTCGGGCCGTATTGATGGTCACTTTGGCCCGGATACGCATGAGGCACTGTCCAATTACCAGCTGAATTACGGCATCCAGGATGACGGGATGTGTGGGCCGGAAACGCTCCACGCCTTGAGCCTGCTTGGCCGCCGGATCACAGGTGGCTCTACCCAGGCGATCCGTGAGCGCGAGGTGGTCCGCCTAGCCGGCCCGCGCCTGACGGGTAAGCGCGTGGTGATTGACCCGAACATTGACATGTCCAACACCATGGATGTCACCGGCCGGCATGGGCAGATTTCCGAGGAGGAAATCCTGTGGGATCTGGCTTCCCGCGTGGAGGCCCGCATGATCGCCGCTGGTATGGAGACGATCATGTCCCGCCCGCGCGGTGATCACCCCTCGCCGAAGGCGCGTGCCGATATGGCCAATGGTTTTGATGCGGATCTGCTCATTTCTTTGCAGCTAGACCGCTACCACAATGACAAGGCCAACGGCGTAGCCACGTTCTACTTCGGTTCGGAACAGGGTGCGTCCTCCATGACGGGGGAGACCCTCTCCGGTTTCATCCAGCGTGAAATTGTTGCGCGCACCAACCTGGGCAACTGCTACACCCACGGCCGCACGTGGGAGCTGCTCCGCATGACGGAGATGCCGTCCGTTGAAGTGGTGCTGGGCTATCTAACCAACCCGCATGACGTGTCCATTGTCACGGACCCCACCCAGCGCGATGCAATCGCCGAGGCCATCGTTGTCGCCGTGAAGCGCCTGTACCTCCTAGACCAGGACAACCAGCCGACGGGCACCTACTCCTTCAAGGAGCTCCTGCAGGAGGAACGGGACTAACCTCGTGGCCGGTGAAAGAGTCCGCACCGCACACCCATTTTCTAAACCCCCTGGTCAGGAGGTTTTGGTGTTTTTGGGCTGGCGGTGACGCTCAGTTCTTCACGGTCCAAGTTAGTCGCGTTTAGTCGCGTCTATTCTCTGCCCTCAATCAAGGCCAGGATGCGCTCAAAGTCCTCGCGGTCCCCGAACTCCACGACAATCTTGCCTTTGCGCTTGCCCATGGTGACGGAGACTTTGGTGTCCCATTCATCGGCAAGACGGTCAGCGGCTTGGGTGAGGAACTCTGGCTGCGGGGTGGGCTGGCGCTTGGGTTTCTCCGGCAGCGCGCCCGAGCGGTTGAGCAGAGTCACGGCTTCCTCGGTGGCGCGAACACTTAAGCCCTCGGCCACGATGCGATCCGCCAGCTGCTCCTGGGCCTCCGCACCTGCCTTGACGGCCAGCAATGCGCGGGCGTGCCCGGCGCTCAACACACCAGCGGCGACGCGGCGCTGCACAGGGACAGGCAAGTTGAGCAGGCGAATCGTGTTCGTAATCGTGGGGCGGGACCGGCCAAGGCGGTCGGCGAGTTCTTCTTGGGTGACACCGAACTCCTCAAGCAGCTGCTGGTAGGCAGCGCCTTCTTCGAGGGGATTGAGCTGGACGCGGTGGATGTTCTCCAACAGTGCGTCGCGCAGCATGTCCTCATCAGAGGTGTCCCGCACGATGGCGGGGATGTGTTTCAGGCCTGCCTTGGAGGATGCACGCCAACGGCGCTCACCCATGATGAGCTCATAGCCATCCTTGGCGGGGCGCACAACGATGGGCTGCAGCAGACCAAATTCCTTGACGGAGTGAACCAGTTCAGCGAGCTCATCCTCATCAAATTCCGTACGCGGCTGCTTGGCATTGGGGAAGATGTCCCCGATGGGAATCTCCTGGTAGGTGGCACCAAAGGAATCCGCACTCGCCATTGCGGCAGGCACGGTACCAGCACGAGAGCCAGCACCAGTAGAACCACCGATCACTGGTGCGCCAGGAATCGACGGCGCCGAAGAACCCGAATCACGAGAAGACCCAGAAGACTCCCGTGCGCCCTTGGCCCCACCGATGATGACGTCGGCGGCGCTGTCACCCAGCGGGCCGGTTTTCTGGTGGTGGTCCGGGTTGGACGGGATGAGGGCGGCGAGGCCACGGCCTAGTCCGCCTTTACGCTGTTGCGCCATGTTAGTTGTCCTCCTGACCAAGTTGGGCGGCGATCTCGGGGCTCACGCCGATGGGCCCTGTTGTTGGGTGCGGCTGGTAGTCACCGCGGGTTGCTAGTTCTCTGGCTGCATCGAAGTAGGCCATGGCGCCGGTGGAGACGGGGTCATAGTCGATGACGGTTTGGCCGTATCCGGGGGCTTCGGACACTTTGATGGAGCGTGGGATAACGTTGCGCAGCACCACGTCGCCGAACTGGCCGCGGACTTCAGTGGCCACTTGTTCGGAGAGTTTGGTGCGGCCATCGTACATGGTCAGCAGCACGGCGGAGATGTGCAGATTCGGGTTGAGGGCCTGCCGGATCATGCTGATGTTGTTCAACAGTTGGCCCACGCCTTCGAGCGCGTAGTACTCGCACTGAATGGGAATGAGAACTTCATCCACCGCGTTCATCGCGTTAATGGTCAGCAAACCCAGCGAAGGCGGGCAGTCCACGAAGACGTAGTCGAACTCGTGGTGCTTTAAAAAGCCGCGGCGCAGCGCATCGGCCAGACGATACTCGCGGCGCACCAAGCTGACTAGTTCAATTTCCGCCCCAGCCAGGTCGATGGTGGCGGGAATGCAGTACAAGTTGGGGCCGGATTGTTGGAGGGCTTCCTCCGCAGTGGCAGCACCGATGAGGACCTCATAGGAGGAAGTCTCCCCGTCGCGGTGTGCAGCACCGAGTGCGGTGGAGGCGTTGCCCTGGGGATCAAGGTCAATCACCAGCACCTTGCACCCGAGTTTGGCCAAAGATGCAGCCAGGTTGACGGAGGTGGTGGTTTTGCCCACCCCGCCTTTTTGGTTAGCCACGGTGATCACGCGGGGCTCTTCAGGTTTGGGCACGGTGTCCTGACCCACGTTGCCTCCCGTTGAATAAATGAACTGTTACAGACAGACTCTAATAAACACCCGCGACATCCGTTTAGCCCGCCCGTGTGATGCGGATCAAGGTGGTGGGTTGTTCCAGTACATCCGCACCAACCGCGAATATTTCGGCATCCACACCGCCGGCTTTCGCGATGACTTTCGCGTCGCGTTCAAGCTCTTCGCTTACGGACACCCCCTTCATCGCCACCATCGCCCCACCCGGCCGCACCAATGGCAATGACCAGACGGCGAGTTTTCCAAGGGGGGCGACGGCGCGGGAGGTGACGACGTCGAAAAGCATCTTCTTTTGCTCCTCCGCACGGCCACGAATGACGGTGACGTTGTCTAGGCCGAGTTCTGCTTTGACTTCGCCGAGATAGGTGGAGCGCTTCAGCAGAGGCTCGATGAGCGTCACCGAGAGGTCCGGGCGTGCAATGGCCAGCGGGATTCCGGGCAGCCCCGCGCCGGAGCCAATGTCAGCGACGGACTGGCCTTCCGTGAACGCCTCTGAAATCACGGCGCAGTTGAGAATGTGGCGGCTCCACAGGCGGGAGACCTCTTTCGGGCCGATGAATCCACGTTCCGCGGCCGTTGTGGCCAGAGAATCGTGGTAGGCCTGAGCGAGCTCCAGCCGGTCGCCGAAGACGGTGCTGGCGGCGGCGGGCGCGGGCTCGCAGTGGGAAAGGTTGTCCGTCATGGGGGATCTACTTCTGCTTCTTCGCGTCAGCCTGACGCTGCTTCTTAGTGCGGTTATCCACCTTGCGGGCACCCGGCAGCGGAGCGGAGGCGCGCTTTGCTTCGCGGCGGGCCTCTTCTTCAGCGGCTTCTTCGCGGTCCATCTTGTCAAAGACGATCATGGACTGGATGAAGGTCCACACGTTATTGGTCACCATGTAGGTGAGCAGACCGATGTGCCAGAACACACCGGTGATCAGCAGTGTTGCCGGGAGGAACCACAGCATCATGCCGTTCATGGTCTTCATCTGCGTTTCCATCATCTCCGCAGACATCGGACCATTGTTAGCCGGCTTCTTGCCCTTTGCTGCCTCATCGGCCTTGCGCTTAGCCATGCGCTCGCGCTGACGCTTCATGGATAGGCGGGCGTTGAAGTGGGTCATGACCACGCTGATGAGGATCAGCGGGACGGCGACCATGATGATGTTCATCTTGGTGAAGTCGACGGGAGCGAACGCTGCGTACTGCTCCTGCGGCATGGAGATGTAGGAGGACAGCGGCACGCCGAACACACGGGCGTCCAGGAAGGACTGCACATCTTCGGGGGAGAAGATGTAGTTCGCAGTATTGCGGTTCTGCTCCACGCTCAGGCCCAGGCCACCGGCACCAGTACCGGTGCGGTTGAAGGAGCGCAGCACGTGGAACAGACCAAGGAATACCGGCAGCTGAGCCAGCGGCACGATGCAGCTGGCCAGCGGGTTCATGTTGGCTTCTTTGTACAGCTTCTGGGTTTCCGCGGCCATCTTGGCCTGGTCCTTGCCGTACTTGGCGCGAAGCTCAGCCAGCTGGGGCTGCAGCTCCTGCATCTTCCGGCCGGCGCGCAGCTGGTTGACCATCGGCTTGACCAGGAACACGCGGATGGTGAACGTAAGGAAGATGATGGCCAGGATCCAGGAGGCACCCGAATCGGGGGAGAAGATGTAGCCGAAGACCTTGTGCCAGAACCAGAGGATGGCAGAGATCGGCCAGTAGATGAAATTCAGCACTGGGGTCTAACTCCTGACTTGTGGTACGGGGTCGTATCCGCCGGGATGCCAAGGCCCACATTTGCAGAGGCGGGCGGCGGTGAGCCAACTACCTTTCCATGCGCCATGCTCTGACACAGCTGTGAGAGCGTAGGCGCTACATGTGGGCTCGAAGCGACATGTTGGTCCCATTTTAAGGGGTGAAAGATATTTTTGGTAAAGGTGCACGAGCGCCAGGATGGCGCGCTGGGCGGGTTTAGCGTTACTCATGGTTGTGTTTCGCTGATGCTCGTTTCAGGGCATTGGCCAGATCCTTGCGCAAATCCTCCGAAGAGGTGTGCGCGCTCGCGGGCAGTGCGCGCAGGACAATGTCAGTTTCGCGCGGAAGCTTATCGACGAATCCCAGGCACACATGCCGCAACTGCCTACTCACCCGGTGCCGGACAACAGCGTTACCCACCTGCTTAGACACAACTAACCCGAACCGTGGGCCACCGGTGATGATGGGTTCGGTTCGGGTGTAGTAGTGCACCACGATGGTGCGGGTGCCAGCACGTCCACCTTGACGCATCGCGCGGCGGAAGTCCGCCGAGGATGTGAGCTTATGGGGGCGTGGTAGCACTACAAAGCACTTACGCGGTGAGGCTCTTGCGGCCCTTCTTGCGGCGCGCGGAAACGATAGCGCGGCCAGCGCGGGTGCTCATACGGGTACGGAAGCCGTGCTTGCGGGCACGACGACGGTTATTGGGCTGAAAAGTCCGCTTAGGCACGGTGACTCCTTGACGTCATGGCGGCCTGCGGCGGTACTCCACTGCTCCATCGTTGGTGCGGTGGTGCACGCGCCTTCCGGGGTTAAGGCAGCCGGAAAACATTTTCGGTGAGATTGCTCTAAGTGGCTTGAGGCCTCACGCGACGCTCAAGCCAGTGGCATGCGTTATCCGAGCTGACTCGCTTCCCATCCACCCCACGACCTGGGGTATTGGTGGGTGGCGGCCCGGTGCTCGGCGCAGATAACGCTCTCACGCACACCCTGTGACAGGTGTGACAGACCATGACAGAATACGGCAGCGTTGGCCCAGCTGACAAATCGACGCGCGGGGGAGCCACGCTGCTCATCCCACTACCCCCGAAATTACAAGCGTGTGTTTTTCCGCAGGTCATAGGCGACACGCCGAGGCAACCTGCGAGAGACCTGTCAATCAACGCGCCACTGCGAATCACCGCCGAGTTCACCATCCCCCCGACGCCATGAAAACGTACCGCAGAAAACACCGATTTCTAGACAGTCCGACCATTTCCAGAGTAGAAAGTTTCTATCACCACAACTTCACAAGGAATCAACTATCCCCGTTGTGGATAAACCTCAACTATCACTTGAGGTTTATGTGCGATCTAGTACAAAAGCACAGTTCACAGCGGGTTTTTGAGTGTTAATTGTTTTTCCACAGATAGAGGCCTATCTTGTGGATAAACTCTGCGACTCAAAAACTCACACCTGTGGATAAAGTTGTGGACTACAAGGTGAGAGCGGAAATTACATCCCGTCGAAGATGTGGATAGCCCCGTGGACAACCGCGAGACTGGGTTCCTGAAAAATTAGTAGGAGAAGCATGGCAAACGAAGAGCAGGGGCTTGACGCCCTGTGGCACGAGATCGTTGCCGAACTCCTGGTTCTTTCTGAGCGCCCGAATTCCAGTGTTCCTACTTTCACCCCCGGCGACCGCGCCTACTTGCAGCTGTGTCGCCCCGCCGTGCTGGGGGAGGGCTACTGCATTCTGTCCGCCCCGCATGAGGCAGCCAAGAATGTGGTGGAAACACGTCTTGCCTCCCACATCAGTGAGTTGCTCAGCCAGCGCATGGGCATGCCGTGCACCCTCGCTGTGACAATTTCTTCCCACGAGCAAGCTCCACAACATGAGCAAGCTCCCGAACCGCCGGCACCTGCCCCAGCACCATCTCCCATTCCAACTCCAGCCCCGAGTCAGCCCGCCCGCCAGTGGTACTCCACCTACTCGCAGTCCGCGGAGGAGGAAGCTGCGGCCACAGAGTCAACAGCGCCAACGGCACCAGCCACGCCGCTTATCGGTGAGCAGCTGCCCATGGGGCTTGATGAGCTCGCGCGGATTCACTCCCAGCAGCAGGAGAACCTGGTGGAAGAGTCTTCGCGGCAGCAGTCAGCGCATCCGATCGTGCCGGCGCCTCAACGTATTCCACGTGAGAAGCCGGCGGTGGATCCGAACCGTGAGACCTCTCTGAATCCGAAGTACACGTTTGAGAATTTTGTTATTGGTTCTTCCAACCGTTTTGCCAACGGTGCGGCCGTCGCCGTGGCGGAAAACCCCGCCCGTGCTTACAACCCTTTGTTCATTTGGGGTGGTTCCGGCCTGGGCAAGACGCACCTGCTTCACGCCGCCGGCAATTACGCCCGGGTGCTGCAGCCGGATCTGCGCATTAGGTATGTGTCCTCGGAAGAGTTCACCAATGACTACATCAACTCAGTGCGCGATGACCGGCAGGAATCCTTCAAGCGCCGTTACCGCGACTTGGACATCCTCATGGTGGATGACATCCAGTTCTTGGAGGGTAAGGAAGGTACTCAGGAGGAGTTCTTCCACACCTTCAACGCGCTGCACCAGGCGAACAAGCAGATCATTTTGTCCTCTGACAGGCCACCGCGTCAGCTGACCACGCTGGAAGATCGCCTGCGCACCCGCTTTGAGGGCGGGCTGATCACGGATATTCAGCCGCCGGATTTGGAAACGCGCATTGCCATTCTGATGAAGAAGGCGGCCGCCGATGGCACCCAGGTCAGTGATGATGTGCTGACCCTCATCGCGTCCCAGTTCGAGTCCTCCATCCGTGAGCTCGAAGGCGCCCTGATCAGAGTCTCGGCGTACTCCTCCTTGATCAATGAGCCGATCACGCTCGATGTCGCCCAAGTTGCCCTGCGCGACATCCTTCCGGATGAAGGCGATGTCACCATCACTGCCGCCACCATCAAGGAGGTGGCCGCGGAGTACTTCCGTATCTCCATGGATCGCCTCACCGGTTCCGGCAAGACACGTACGGTTGCGCACGCCCGTCAGCTGGCCATGTACCTGTGTCGCGAACTGACGGATCTCTCCCTGCCCAAGATCGGCCAGGAGTTCGGCGGCAAGGACCACACCACGGTCATGTACGCCAACCGCAAGATCCGCAAGGAAATGACGGAGAACCGGGAGACTTACGACGAGATCCAGGAACTCACCCAGATCATCAAAAACCGCGTCCGCGCACGCTAACTCGATTCACATTAAGGACCGCTCGCGCGTGGGGCGGTCTTTTTTGCTTTTCGACGTCTCCCTCCGTGTGTAAAAACTTACAACGCAAAAAACCGGCCCGGATGAAACCCCTGGTAAACAATTTCTACTATTTGATAGTTACCAATGCAATGTAAAGTTTTACACCGAGATCTGTTGTTCAGCAGGCCTTGGCACTTAACCCACGTCTCCCTCTCACCCCTCCCGCCGAGTTATCCACAGAGTTATTCACACCTGTGTAATTCCACTATTGTAATTAAATGAGATTAGTCACAGTTTTGGTTATCCACAGCCCCTCGGCTGCATCGTCCCTGATTCCACATGGTGTGCCCAAGGCTGTGAATGAGGGGTGGATAACTCACCTTCGGCTGTGAGGAATGGGAATAGGAATCTGAAATTCCACAGAGGATCTGGGTTATCCACAGGTTGTCCACACCCACGGCTCACAACCGAAAAACACGATTACCGTGCACCGGAACCGCGATCTCCACAGAGTGCACAGGACTTACTGTTCTTACCGGTTCTTTTTCTAGTATTAATCTCAAGAGAAATAGAGCGTGGGGAGAACCTCGGCGGCCCGTGTGCCACGACGGGGGAACCACAAGTGGTGCGTGTCGCACCCACTGCCTAGGGTGGAGCGCAGAACTTGTAATCTTGGGCAGATGTGGGGCCAATGCCGTTGAGCAGTCATGGGCTCCCGCCTCTTCCGACCATCAAGGAGCCGATCATGGACGACATCAACGTGTCATTCCGCGTGCATAAGGATGACCTGACTGACGCTGTCGCGTGGGTCGCCCGCAACCTGCCTACGAAGAACACGCAGCCGGTGCTGCGCGCGGTTGTCATCACTGCGGATGACAACGGTTTGGAATTCGCGGGCTTTGACTACGAAGTGTCCACGCGAGTGCGCATCGGCGCTGAGGTGGATGAGCCCGGTCGCGTTGCTGTGGCGGGCAAGCTCATGGCGGACATTGTGTCCAACATGCCGGCAAAACCGGTTGAGGTTTCCGTGGTTGATGGGAAGCGTCTGCTGCTGCAGGGCGGGTCTGCTCGTTTTGAGCTGCCGCTCATGCCGCTGGATGATTACCCGCAGCTGCCCACGCTCCCGGAGGTCACCGGCACGCTGTCTACCTCGACTTTCGTGGATGCTATCACCCAGGTTGCTTCCGCTGCTGGCCGCGACGACACGTTGCCGATGCTCACGGGTGTGCACATGGAAGTCTCCGGTAACCGCGTTCAGCTCGCGGCGACGGACCGTTTCCGTTTGGCACTGCGTTCCCTGGAATGGCAGCCGGTGACCCCGGACGTGGAGGCGAAGCTGCTCATCCCGGCTAAGACGCTGTTGGATAACGCGCGCACGCTGGATACGCACCTGGAAGAGCCGGTGGAAATCGCTGTTGGCACTGGTGACAACGTGGGTGGGGAAGGCCTGTTTGGTCTGCACTCCGCTAACCGCGAAACCACAACCCGCCTGCTGGATGCGGATTTCCCGAATATTCAGCCGCTGCTGCCGAAGACGCATACGTCGATGGCAAGTGTTGAAATTGCTCCGCTGGTGGAAGCTATTCGTCGCGTGAGCTTGGTCGCTGACCGTAATGCGCAACTGCGCATGCACTTCAAGCCAGGCGAGGTCACTCTCTTTGCCTCCGGTGCGGATTCCGGTGAGGCGAGCGAGTCCCTGCAGTGTGCGTTTACGGGTGATGATGAGCTGCTCATTGCCTTCAACTCTGGCTACCTGCGCGATGGTTTGTCGGTGATTCCTACGGACCGTGTGGTCTTTGGTTTCACGGAATCTTCCCGCCCGGCGATCATGATCCCGGAACCGGAGGAGATGCCGGAGGCAAATGCGGACGGAAGCTTTGACACTCCTGCCACCAACTTCACCTACCTGCTCATGCCGGTGCGTCTGCCGGGCTAAAACGCCAGGTAAATAGCTGTAATTAAAAAACCCCGGGGTTTTTGTGTATCTCCGCGAACTCGATCTGCGTGACTTCCGCTCATGGCCTGAGCTGTCGTTGTCGCTCGAGCCGGGGGTCACGGTGTTTTCGGGTCGCAATGGTCACGGCAAAACCAACATCGTGGAATCGGTGATTTACTCAGCCACGTTGGCCAGTCACCGGGTGTCGTCGGATGTTCCACTCGTGCGGGCCGGTGCCGCGAATGCGAGGATCTCCGCCACCACGGTCAATGAGGGCCGGGAGCTAACCACGCATCTGCTCATCAGCCCACGGGAGGCGAATCAGGCGCAGATCAACCGGACACGGTTGAAATCCCCACGCGAAATCCTTGGGGTGTTGCGCACCGTGGTGTTTGCGCCGGAGGACCTCGCTCTCGTGGCGGGAGAGCCAGCAGAACGCCGGCGGTTCTTGGATGGGTTGGCCGCTATTCGCGCGCCGCGTTTCGGTGGGGCGAAGGCGGATTATGACAAGGTGTTGCGTCAGCGCAACGCCCTGTTGCGCAATTCCAACATGGCGCTACGCAGGGGATACAGCGATGATTCGGGTGCCAGTGCGCTGAGCACTCTCGACGCATGGGACTTGCAGCTAGCCCGCCTCGGTGCCCAGGTAGTAGCCGGCCGGATGAAGCTGACCAGTGAGTTGGCTCCGAATGTGCACGTAGCGTATGCGTCGGTCGCGCCGGAATCGCGTCCAGCGCAGATAAGCTATTCCTCCACGCTGGACCGCGCGGTGACGGAACTGGCTGGCAATGAAGAGATCACGGCGGAGATCCTCGAAGCCGCTTTCCTCACGGAACTGTCCCGTCGGCGCCGTGAGGAGATTGATCGTGGTACTACGCTCGTGGGCCCGCACCGCGATGACCTCGTGCTCATGCTCGGCGATCAGCCGGCGAAGGGCTACGCTAGCCACGGCGAGACCTGGTCTTTCGCACTGTCTCTGCACCTCGCGGAGTATGCGTTGCTGTCGGCGGATGGTTCGGCGCCGGTGCTTATTCTCGACGATGTCTTTGCGGAGCTTGATGCTAAACGACGCCAAAGGCTCGTCGCCGTCGCCGAAGAAGCCGAGCAAGTGCTCATTACCGCTGCTGTCGGCGATGACCTGCCGGAAAACCTCGACGACCATGTGTCCGCGCGCTACTCCGTGGAGATGGTCGATGGGATCTCCCGCATCGCGGAGGCCACCGAATGACCGAGCCAACCCCACCACAAGACTTAGTCGCGTCCACGTTTGAGAACCTGCGCGCCACCGCGAAGCGCCGTGGCGGCAAACTACCCAACCTGAACCGGCAGGGCGCCAACATCATCCCGCGGCGTAACACGGGCAAGGGCAACACAGCAGCGGAAGGACTGAAGGTTCCGGGCTTGGACCTCACTCCGGAGGCGACAAAAGCTCGGCCACTTTTTGGCCTGCCGACGGGTGCGGATGGTCGGGCGGTGCGTCGTGGCTATGACGTGAAGGGTTTTGGCTCCTTGGTGAAAAACGAGATTGCACAGCGAGACTGGACAGAGTCCATCGCGCACGGCTGGGTCATGGGGAACTGGGAGTCCCTGGTGGGGGAGAAGATCGCTCAGCACACTGAGGTGACCATGATCAAAAACGGGGAGGTTTTTATCTCCTGCGACCAGACGGCATGGGCTACAAACTTGAAGTACATGCAGTCAACGGTGTTGTCCAAGATCGCGGAGAAAATCGGCCCCGGCGTGATTACGAAGCTGCACGTTTACCCGCCGAAGACGAAGAACTGGCGGTATGGGCCCCTGCACGTCAAGGGCCGGGGGCCGCGGGATACGTATGGGTAATTGCAAATCGGGTCATGAAATTGTTGCAAAAAGGGTTATAAAAACATTGCACATCAGGTCATGAAATCGTTGCAATTCAGGTTATGATGGTCCTATGCAGTATAAAGGTCGGGCTATAGACTCCGTTCTCACCGAGCTTCTAGAGGCCATGGGCGCAGTTTTGATTGAGGGGCCTCGCGGCTGCGGAAAAACATCCACAGCTCTTGCCAAGGCTGCTAGTCATGTCCGGCTGGATAAATCTCCGAGCATGGTGCAGCTAGCGGAATTGAATCCCTCAGAAATTTTGAAAGGCGATACTCCGCGGCTGATCGACGAATGGCAATTAGCTCCGTCAATCTGGAATGCCATTAGGCATGAGATCGATAACCGGCAACAACGAGGACAATTCATATTGTCCGGGTCATCATCACCAACCATGGATCAAAGCCGACATTCGGGTGCAGGGCGTATTGCTCGGCTACGTATGCGTCCCATGGCTTTAGTCGAAAGCGGTGCTTCCTCGGGTTCAATTTCTTTGAATCAACTGGGGACGGAGGAGAGTGTTAGTGCGACCTCAGAATTGGGTTACAAGGATTTAGCGGAACAAGCTGTTCGTGGGGGATGGCCCGGACTGTTGGAAATCGGGACACGACAAGCGATAGCTTTCAACCGTTCTTACTGTGAGAATATCTACGAGTCTGAACTTGAAGCAGCGGTAGGCGTGAGGCATAACCCAGATGCCGTACGAAGATTGATGTCATCCGTCGCTCGAAATATCTCGAGCGAGGCAACGCTCCAAAATATCGCTAAAGATATCGCTCCAGCGGGTAGCTCAGTGGAACCGAAAACTGTCGCAGGCTACATCGATGCTTTGAACCAGGTCTTTGCGTTAGAGGAGCTCCCAGCTTGGAGTGTGTCGCTCCGATCGCGATCGCGTCTGCGAACCTCGTCAAAACTTCATTTGGCTGATCCGAGTCTTGCGTGTGCAGCTCTTGGGGTCGGGGTCGATCGGCTGGCTAGCGACCCGGAGTATTTCGGTCAAGTCTTCGAGTCGATGGTGATAAGAGATTTGAGAACTCTTGCCAGTGCTGAGTTTGGCAGGGTTTATCACTACCGCGATAACACAGGCCTAGAAGTAGACGCGATCATTGAATATCCCGAGGATTCAAAGTGGGCTGCCTGCGAGGTAAAGCTAGGTTCAAGCAGGATTAATGAAGCGGAAAAAAATCTGCTGAAACTTGCAAATGATCGAGTTGATTTAGACAAAGTAGGAAAGCCAGCATTTTTGGCCGTCATTACAGGAACTGAGTATGCCTACACGCTTCCGAGCGGGGTCCACGTGGTGCCCTTAGGTGTGCTTGGATACTGAGCTTGAAACAGTGGAATCCTGTTCAAATACTTTGGTGGATTTGGTAAGTGCGGGTAAATCGCGCGAGAAACGCGCTCTCGCTGGCGCTGGCGCTGCGGCTGTGGGGAACCACAAGCGTGTAAGATGGCACGGGTTAGAGACGTAATGAACGCCGTGACAGGAGAGTTTCGGGAAAGTGGCTGAGCAACAACCGCATTATGATGCGTCATCGATCACCATCCTTGAGGGGTTGGAGGCGGTGCGTAAGCGCCCCGGCATGTACATCGGTTCGACCGGTGTGCGCGGCCTGCACCACTTGGTGTGGGAGGTCGTGGATAACTCCGTCGATGAGGCGATGGCTGGTTACGCGGACAAGGTCGAGGTGACCCTGCTCGCGGATGGTGGTGTCCAGGTGGTGGACAACGGCCGTGGTATTCCGGTGGAGATGCACCCGTCGGGTGCGCCGACGGTGCAGGTTGTGATGACGCAGCTGCACGCGGGTGGCAAGTTTGACTCGGAGTCCTATGCGGTTTCGGGTGGTCTGCATGGTGTGGGTATTTCCGTCGTTAATGCTTTGTCCACTCGTGTAGAGGCGGATATTAAGCGCGACGGTAAGCACTGGCTGCAAAATTTCAAGAATGCGGTGCCGGATGAGCTCATTGAGGGCGATAACGCGCGTGGCACGGGTACGACGATTCGGTTCTGGCCGGACGCCGAGATTTTTGAGACGGTCGGTTTTGATTACGACACGATTGCGCGCCGCCTGCAGGAGATGGCCTTCCTGAACAAGGGCCTGACTATCACACTGAAGGATGAGCGTGTCTCCGATGAGGAGCTGGAGCTTGAGGCGATCGCCGAGGAAGGCGATACGGCACAGGCTCTCGATGGCGACTCCTTCGATGACGCAGAAGCAGATGCCGATGCTGACACGGAGAAGACCGAGGACAGCAATGATGAGACGGGTGTCGCCCCGGCCACGAAGAAGAAGCGTGAGAAGAAGGTCACGTACTTCTACCCGGACGGCCTGGTGGATTACGTCAATTACCTCAACCGTACGAAGACGGCGATTCACCCGTCGATCGTTGGGTTTGAGGCGAAGGGCGAGGAGCATGAGCTTGAGATCGCCATGCAGTGGAACAGCGGCTTTAAGGAGTCGGTGCACACCTTTGCCAACACGATTAATACGCATGAGGGCGGTACGCACGAGGAAGGTTTCCGTGCGGCGCTGACCTCGCTGATGAACCGGTATGCGCGTGAGCACAAGCTGATTAAGGATAAGGATCCGAATCTGACGGGCGATGACTGCCGTGAGGGTCTTGCCGCGGTGATCTCTGTGCGCGTGGCGGACCCGCAGTTTGAGGGTCAGACGAAGACGAAGCTGGGCAACTCCGAGATCAAGGGTTTTGTGCAGCGTTCTGTCAATGAGCACTTGAATGACTGGTTTGATGCGAACCCGGCTGAGGCCAAGGTAATCATCAAGAAGGCAGTGTCTTCCTCACAGGCGCGTGAGGCGGCGCGTAAGGCGCGTGAGTCTGTGCGCCGCAAGTCCGCGACGGACCTGGGTGGTCTGCCGGGCAAGCTGGCGGATTGCCGTTCGAAGGACCCGGTTGTGTCCGAGCTGTTCATCGTGGAGGGTGACTCCGCTGGTGGTTCGGCGAAGCAGGGACGTGACTCGATGTACCAGGCGATTCTGCCGTTGCGCGGCAAGATCCTGAACGTGGAAAAGGCTCGTCTTGATCGTGTGCTGAATAACAATGAGGTTCAGGCGATCATCACGGCGCTGGGCACGGGCATCAATGATGAGTTTGATATTTCGAAGCTGCGCTACCACAAGATCGTGCTCATGGCCGATGCGGATGTGGATGGTCAGCACATTGCAACGCTGCTGCTCACGCTGCTGTACCGCCTGATGCCGGAGCTGATTGCTAACGGTCACGTGTATCTGGCTAATCCGCCGTTGTACAAGTTGAAGTGGCAGAAGGGTGAGCCGGGTTACGCGTATTCAGATGCGGAGCGTGACGCGGAGCTGGAGGCCGGCTTGGCTGAGGGCCGCAAGATCAACACTGATGACGGCATTCAGCGCTACAAGGGTCTGGGTGAGATGAATCCGGGCGAGTTGTGGGAGACCACGCTGGATAAGGAGCACCGTGTGCTGCGCCGCGTTGAGCTGGAGGATGCGCAGCGTGCGGATGAGCTCTTCTCCATCCTCATGGGCGATGATGTGGCGGCGCGCCGTTCCTTCATCACCCGCAAGGCGAAGGATGTGCGCTTCCTCGACGTGTAGTGCGCGGTAAGGTTGCCCGGGGTCGCGGATAATTTAGCTTATCGACGCACCCCGGTTGCCTTTTCTTGGCACAATATTCCTCATGTCTGTGACTGAGCGTTATACCTTGTCGTACTTGCCGGATCATTCGGTGAGCACTGTGTATTGCTTTGATCCGGAGGAACCGGCCGATGGTGCTCCTTTGGTGATGATGTGGCCGGGGTTTGGCATGGGGGCGCGTTATTACCGGCCGTTGGCGCGTGAGTTGGCGGCGCGTGGCTACTACGTGGCTATTGGGGAGCTGCGCGGGCAGGGCACGAATTCCACGAAGGCGCTGCCGGATAATCAGTGGGGCTACCACAATCTTGCGTCGGAGGATTATCCGCGGGCGATTGAGGCAGCCAAGCAGGAGCTGGGTTTGCCGCGGGATCACCCCACGTTTATGTTGACGCACTCAATGGGCGGCCAGGTGGGCTCGATGTTCCTTGCCCGCCCGGAGGCCAAGGAGCTCAACCTGAAAGGTTTGATGGGCGTGGGCACGGGCAGTCCCTATTACCGCGGGTTCCAGGGTCGCGCGTTTGTTCGCGCTTTGTTGGGCGGGCAGCTCATGGGGCAGGTAGCTAAGTTGCGTGGTTTTTGGCCGGGTGGCGCATTAGATATTGCCGGCTACGGCCGCCAGTCCGGCCGGCATGTGTATGAGTGGTCGTTGTTCAACCGGACTAACTCGATTGCGAACCTAGCGGGGCAGGACATTGATTATGCGGCGGCGATTAAGAAGGTCGACGTACCGGTCCTGCTCACACGGTTCACCAATGACGATGAATGCACCCTCGCCTCCTGCGAGTATCTCCTTACGCACCTGACCAAGGCACCGCGCAAAGCCGAGGAACTCTCTGGCGGCTTGGGGCATAACCGTTGGGCGCGGGAGCCACAGATCATAGCGGACCGTTTTGAACAATTCGTGGCAGAAACCACCAATTAACCGTGTCCGGGGCACTGGACGGGGGGGAAGCTTTTTCGCGCACCGTAGTTCATTGACGCCGTATTAGTCAGATGTGGTGGACCTCATACATAAGTTTCGTTTGATGCGTGTCTCAGGAGATATGGCGTGTACCAGCAGTTATTGGTCGGGCTGGGATCCAGACACTGTGATCTGGGAGCGAAGCTGCCCCTATATAGGTCTATCTGGTGTTTTATAACATTTTTTGTTGGCTAAACGAGCAGATATTTGGCACAGTAACTATGGAGACCTGTCTGGGCTTCCCATTCATAGTGCACAAAAGTCTGAAGGAGTAATTGTGGCTACATCAACTCGGCGTCAGCGAACGTCTACCCGTACAGGGATAGCTATTGCATCGGTCGTTTCACTGGCGTTGGGTGCGGTTGCTGTTGTCGGTCCTGGCGCTGTGAATACTCAGGCCACGGCAGCAGAGTTCACCGGCGGCCTCCGCGGCGATGATGGCCAAGGTGCGGTGGAGAAACAGGACCAGAAGGCCTCGGACCTGGATACGGGTGGGAATAAGTGTACTGTTTTTGTTTCTTCCCCCAAGCCTGGTGGTGGCAGCCAGGCTGGTTTTACATGGCACACGCTGGAGCCGACCCAGCAAAGTAAGGACAAGACGCAGTGGGGCTTGAGTGTCGCTTTTGACAACTCAAAGGACCGTACGTTTGCGGATTGGAGCTTTTCCAACTCGGGAAACTTCGGCGCCTCCCTCAATATCGGTACGGTTCCGGCGATGGCTCCCGGCCAGACTCTTCCGTCTGACAATGGGCCTGTTACGGCCAAAGCTGATGAGTCCATCGACATCACCGCGAGCCGCACACAAAGGAACCTGAATCTTGCTGCTGACCTGACTGAAGATGAGGTCAAGCAGTTCGCGCAGGCTGGTGCTGATAACCCAGTGCGTTATGCGTGGCAGGGCAACTACACGAAGGACAACATTCTCAGTCCTTTCGCTACGCGGGGAGACAACGCTGCTTTCACCGCGGTTGTGAACCCGTGGCCCAGTGAGAACATGGAGTGCAATCCCATCACGGTGAACTGGGAGAGCTTTGACAAGCACGTGATCGTTGAGGGAGAAGAGACCAAGGTCGGTCACATTAATATTCCGGCGTTGGATGAAGATAGCCAAGGCCAAGACGACTCGTTGTCGCGCATGGTGGTTGAGGCCTATGACGACAACGGCAAGTTCATCGGCACTTCAAATGCCAAGGAGTCTGGTGGTTCGCAGCGTCTGCGCGTGGATGAGAAGGGTGATATTTACTTCACGTGGCCCAAATACCGTGGCACGGATCTGGCGGCAAACAAAAATGTGAACTTTTCCGTGATTGCGTTGCCGCGTAGTGTGGATCAGCTTAAGGCCGCAGTGGAGAACAACAATGGGTACGGCGATGCGTTTGACAGCTCTAACTCACTGACGCGCTACAACAAGCCGAATGTCATCGATTCGAAGGGCTTCAGGCTGGATGACACGGAGGACCACACTCCGCGGTATGACCAGAATGAGAAGAAGATCATCTCGGGTGTGGATGGGCCGAGGGGTCCGGTGAACACTGGGCGCCAGACAGTGACTTTCACCCAGGTGCCGGACCTGCTCAAGGAACTGGCTAAGAAGAAGGCTGACGGTGGCTTTGAGGCCACAGTCGAACTGGATGACACGTACGTCCTGGAGGGCTGGGACGTAGAGATGGACGAGGACTACAACGTCACCGTCACATCCCCGGAGAATCCGATGCCGAATACATTTGCACGCCCGAAGATCACGGTGGAGTACTCAAACGGTTCCACCGATGAGATTCAGCTTTTCGTGCTCGTGGACCCGAATAACACGCAGGTCACCGATCTGGTGCGCCCGGCTGTGGCAAAGGGTCTGCCGAATGAGGAGATCACCTCCCAGATTGGCACCAAGCCCATCATGAGGGGCCGTAAGCCCGTTTTCCCAGAGAAGTTTGAGGTCGATCAATCTACCGTTCCAGAGGGCTGGACTGTCACGGTTGATCCGACTGGCAAGGTCACTGCAGTGGCGGCTTATAACGACGTTCCCTTGGGCACGACCATCTCCCCGACGGTGAAGGCCACCTACCCGGACCAGACGACAGATGAGGTGGAAGTCCGCTTCCAGGTCATCGCTGAAATTAAGATTCCTGACTATGACAGGGTGACGGATAGGCCGGGCAAGGCTGTGACTCTCACACCAACCCTTCCGGAGAAGGGTTTGAGCGGTAGTGAGACGGACCAGCCGCCTTACCGTTACAGCTTCGCCAATGGAGAGCTCGAGTACACGGTTGAGGATGACAGTGGCACGTGGCACCTCACGATCGATGAGGATACTGGTGAAATCACCACCACTATCCCGCGCACCGCACCTGAGGGTTACATCCTGGACGTTCCTGTCCATACGTTCTATCGGGTCGGGGAAACGAAAATGGTGCCGGTCACGGCCACCATCACGGTTCTGCGCAGCTACATTGTTCCTGTTTATCCTGTGGAATCCACCGGCCCGAATGAGCCGGTGGAGCACAAGGTGAAGGATGCCCCGAGGGGCTCTACGTTCTCCTTCGGCGACCTGGATGGCCAACCGCTCCTGACCAAGGAAGAAGACGGCTGGACGTACTCCATCGACCCGAAGACCGGTGTTGTCACGGCCACTCCGCCGGCCGATTCTAAGCCGGGTGATAAGAAGACGATCACCGTCAAGGTGGCAACGCCGGATGGATCGACCCCGGAGGTGCCTGTCACCACCGTGGTGAAGTTGAGCAACAGCTGGGAAGCTGAGCCAACGTACCAGGCTGAAACGGTGTACCCGGGTGAGACGGCGACCTTGCCGGTGGACTTTGATAACCCAGACAACGCCAAACTGGCCAAGGAAAACCCCTTCAAGCTCGGCGATATTCCTGCTGGTTGGGATGTCAGCATTGATGACAAGGGCACGATCACCGCAACCGCACCCAAGGGTGCGAAGAATGGTGACGCGATCGACATTCCTGTCACGGTGACCTACGAGGATGGCTCCACGGACACCACGAAGGCAAAGGTGACGGTCATTGACGTCCTGGAGCGGGAGATTCCGTTCAACACTGTGTACAAGTACGACCCGACGGTGAACCAGGGCACCTACAAGGTGGAGACCGAAGGTAAGCCAGGTAAGGAGACTTTGAACAAAGACCGCACGTGGAAGCGTGTGGAGGACCCGGTCGATGAAGTTGTGGTCATTGGCACGAAGCCGATGAGTGAGAAGGTGGAGTGGACAGAGCCGATTCCGTACTCCACGGTCATCCGCGAGAACCCGAATCTCGCGCCGGGTGAAGTGAAGGTTGTTCAGGAAGGCTCGAACGGTGAGGCTTCCTACGCCGCCGTCTTCAATGGTGTCAACGGTGAAGCAACGGTCACGGAGACTAAGGCTCGCACCGAACCGACAGATCGCATTGTTGAGCACGGTCCGCGCCTAAAGGATCAGGAGCTGGTCACGGAGACCACGCGCAAGATCCCGTTTGAGACCACGATCGTCTTCGATGACACGTTGGCCGCGGGTGAGCAGGTCGTCGATAAGCAAGGTGTCGTCGGCGAGGAGAAGGTGACAAGCACGCAGAAGCTTGTCGACGGCAAACCCTCCGGCGACCCCGTCGTTCAGACGACAACGGTGACCGAGAAGCAGGACGCTGTCATCCGCGTGGGTACCAAGACCACGGGTACGAACACTGAGACCGTTAAGTCTGAGGTCCCGTTCGGTGTGAAGATCGAGTTCGATCCGAATATGGCGGCTGGCACCTCCGAGGTGACCACGCCGGGTGTTCCGGGTGAGAAGACGGTGACGATCAAGCGCGACATCACCAACTCCCAGCCGGGTGACCCGCAGATCACCGAGGAGATCACCAAACAGCCTGTTGATCAGGTGATCAAGGTGGGTACGAAGCCGTCTGAGGCTTCCTCGAAGGTCACGTGGACTGCTCAGGTTCCGTTTGAGGTGGAGACCCGCCCGAATCCGGAACTCAAGCCTGGTGAGATCAAGGTTGTTCAGAAGGGTGTTCCGGGTGAGAAGACCTACACCGCTGATTTCACCGCCACCGGTGACCAGGCAACGGTGACCCCTGAGGAGAAGCAGACGAAGGATCCGGTCAACGAGATCATTGAGTATGGCCCGAAGGCTGATGACACCTCTGTGGTGACAAAGACTGAGAAGCCGGTTCCGTTTGAGACGGAGATTGTCTTTGATGACACGCTTGCCGCTGGTGAGCAGAAGGTTGATCAGCAGGGCGAGAACGGTACTGAGGTTGTGACGTCGACCCAGAAGATCGTCGACGGTAAGCCGTCTGGTGATCCTGAGGTGACTACCGAGCGCACCAAGGAACCGGTCAAGCAGATCATCCGCGTGGGCACCAAGACCACCGGTACGAACACCGAGACTGTTGAGACTGAGGTTCCATTCGGTGTGAAGATCGAGCTTGATCCGGAGATGCCTGCTGGTGAGTCCAAGGTGACCCAGGAAGGTAAGCCGGGCAAGAAGAAGGTGACCATTACGCGCGATATCACCAACTCGCAGCCGGGTGATCCGCAGATCTCTGAGGAGATCATTGAGCAGCCTGTTGATCAGGTGATCAAGGTGGGTACCAAGCAGGCGACTGCGATGGACAAGGTGACGTGGTCGGTGCCAATTCCGTTTAGCACCGTCTTGCGCCCGAACTCGGAGCTCGCGCCGGGCGAGACAAAGGTTGTCCAAGAGGGCGCCGATGGCCAGGCGACCTACGAGGCCACCTTCACCGGAGTCAATGGTGAAGCGAAGGTGACGGGTGTTGTCTCTCGCCTCGAACCGGAGGACCGCATCATCGAGTACGGCCCGAAGGCTGAGGTTGAGGACACCGAGGTTGTGACCAAGACCGAGAAGCCGGTTCCGTTCGAGACGAAGATCATCTTTGATGACACCCTTGAGGCCGGCAAGCAGGTCGTCGATAAGCAAGGCGAGCTTGGCACAGAGGTTGTGACGTCGACTCAGAAGATCAAGGGCGGTAAGCCTGACGGGGAGCCGACCGTGACGACGGAGCGCACGAAGGAGCCGGTTGCGGCTGAGATTCGTGTGGGCACGAAGACTGAAGGCACTTACACCACTGAGTCTGAGGTGGACGTGCCGTTTGAGACCGAGATCATCTTCGATGACGCCCTTGAGGCCGGCAAGCAGGAAACTGTTCAGGAAGGTAAGCCGGGCAAGGACAAGGTGACTACGACCCAGACCATCGTGAACTCGCAGGTCACGGGTACGAACACCGAGACTGAGCGTGTGGCTGAGCCAGTGAACAAGATCATCAAGGTGGGCACCAAGGGCAAACCTGCGTCCACGAAGATTGAGTGGACGGAGACCACTCCGTATGAGGTTGAAATTCGCCCGAATCCTGAGCTGAAGCCTGGTGAAACCAAGGTTGCCCAGGAGGGCAAGCCTGGTGAGGTCAAGCACACCGTCACGGTGAATGCTGAAAACGGTGAGGCCACCACCGAGGATTCCGTTGAGAAGATCAGCGACCCGGTGACACACATCATCGAGGTTGGTCCTGCCAAGGACCAGGAAACCGAACTGACGGATAAGAGCACACAGCAGATTCCGTTTGAAACCATGGTTGAATACGACCCGAACCTCGAAGTAGGCCAGGTCATTGAGGACCAAGCCGGTGCCTTCGGTGAGAAGGAAACCACCAAGACCTGGAAGCTCGTGAACGGCCAGCCTGTCGGCGAACCGGAAACCACCGAGCAGACCATCAAGGAGCCGACGCCGCGCAAGATTCGCGTGGGCACCAAGTGCAAGTGTGAAGGTTCGACGGAGACGTCTACTGTGACGTCGACGACGAAGCCGACGGAGCCTGGTGAGCCGTCTGATCCTTCCGATCCGTCTGAGCCGTCTGTGCCGGGTGAGCCGGGTGAACCTGGTGATTCATCGACAACCCCGACGAAGCCGACTGAGCCCACTAAGCCGTCTGATCCGACTTCACCTACAGAGCCGACTAAGCCAAGCCAGCCGACTCCGGTTCCGCCGACAACGCCTGGTGGTTCGTCTGGTTCTTCAGACCCGTCTGGTTCTGGTTCTGGTTCCAGTGGTGCTGTTGCGGAGCGTTGTTTTGGTAATGCTGTGCGTTCGCCGATTCTGTGGTTGCTGCCGATTGGTTTGCTGGCATCGCTTGGTGGCAAGTTGATTCAGCCGTACTTGGGTCAGGTGCAGGGTCAGTTGGATGGTTTGAATGCGCAGATTAATGCTCGTGTTCAAGAAGAGATGCGTCGTCATGGACATGATTTTGATGATCATGGTTTTGGTGGTCGTGTTGGTCAGCAGCATGACCGGTTGAATGAGCAGTATGGCGATCAGTTTGGTGAGATTGGTCGTCGTGTCAGTGAGGCCAATGCGCAGTTGCAGGGTTTTGTGAATGATCCGATGGTGCAGAAGTTGGGTCAGGCTGCTGGTCTGATTCTGGCGTTGGTTGCTGCTGGTGCTGTTCTGTACGACTGGTGTGGTAGTCCGGTCGGTGAGGCGAAGACCTCTATTAAGGGTGGTGGTTCGTCTACCCCTGGTGGCAAGGAGCCGTCCCCGGCACCGTCGCCATCGCCGTCGCCGCAGGATAGTATCGAGCCTCTCTAGGCACTAGGTGAGGCGGGGTTGTTCCCGCCTCGCGGCACTGTGTTGCTCCCCGCTGGTTGGTCTGAGAAGTCAGACGCTGACCAACGGGGAGCTTGTCATTGGGTGGTGGGGTGCCGCGGGCGCTGCAGCAATGGGTTTGTTTGAACCTGTGAAACATTTAATTCTGGCTTATCTTGCTCTTATTTGGCACAGTAATTAATGGGTATTTGCAATGGGGGATTCCATTTTCAGTGCATAACAGTTATAAGGAGTAATTATGATCACCACAAACTGGCGTGCGCGTCGCACGTCCCGTGCAGGGTTCGCAGCTGTATCTGCTGTTTCTTTGGCTTTGGGGGCGGCTGCTGTTGTCGGCCCTGGGCCGCTCACATTGGAGGCCACGGCCACGCCACTGACTAATGAGGAATGTGGTGCCTGTGGTGCCAACAATGAGGCAGGGCAGCCAAAACCCGAGCCTGAGGATCCGGCGTCATCGGGTCCGGCACAGTCGGGATTGTCGGCTGCCAGTGGTGCTGTTGCAGAGCGTTGTTTTGGTAATGCTGTGCGTTCGCCGATTCTGTGGTTGTTGCCGGTTGTTCTGTTGGCGCAGACTGGTGGCAAGTTGATCGAGCCGTACTTGGGTCAGTTGCAGGGTCAGTTGGATGGTCTGAATGCTCAGATTGGTGCGCGTGTTCAAGAGGCGAGCCGCGGTCAAGCGCAAAGCTCTGACGACGATGTGCCGTTCGGCCGTACCGGAAACAAGCACAACTGGGTGTTTGAGCAGCATGGTGAGCAGTTTGGTGGAATCGGGGCTCGCCTGGATGAGGTGAATGGGCAGCTGCAGGGCTTCCTGAATGACCCGAACGTGAAGCAGGCGGGTGAGGTCGCTGGCGCGATTCTGGCTTTGGTTGCTGCAGGGTTCATCTTGTACGACTGGTGCAGCACCCCGTCGGGTGATGCGAACAGCTCCATCAAGATTGAAGGATCGTCCAGCGGTAGTTCTTCTGAAGAGGTTCCGCCGCGCAACCCTGAAGGGAACGTCGAGCCCTTCTAAGCCCTGACCAGTGAGGCGGTTTCGCACGGGCCTTTTGCCTTATCGACGAATGTGATCTGGCACACTATCCGCATGAGCGAAACCAGTCAGTCGAAGGACTATATCTTCGTTGATGCCCCTGTAGTACTACCCGATGGAACGATGTCACCGGTGTATGTCTTCCCACCACAACGTGCGGTGGGGCAGGGGCCCAAGCCGTTGGTGGCTATTTGGCCGGGCTTTGGCATGGGGGCGCGGTACTTCCGGCCGACGGCACAGGAGTTGGCTAATCGGGGTTACCCGGTGGCGATTGGGGAGCTCCGCGGGCAGGGGAGGAGTAATGCCAAGGCGACGCGGCGGTCGCGTTGGGGTTACCACGACACCGCGTCGGAGGATTACCCGATAACCATCAGGGCAGCGAAGGAAGCACTGAACCTGCCGGAGGACTATCCGACGTTGCTGCTGGTTCACTCCATGGGCGGCCAGGTGGGCTCGCTGTTCCTGGCCCGCCCGGAGGCGAAGGAACTCAACGTGGTGGGCATGATGGGCGTGGGTTCCGGCAGCCCATACGTGGAAGGCTTCGTGGGGGCGGATCGACGCCGTGTGGCCTACGGCAGCTTGTTCATGTCGGCGGTATCCAGGATCTTTGGGTTCTGGCCAGCCGGCCGGGTGGATTTGCCCGGCTATGGTCGCCAGTCCGATGTTCACGTGCGGGAGTGGAAAAGGTTCTGCCACCGGAACTCGTTGGCTAACCTGCGGGGCCAGGACATGGATTATGAGGCACGGATGAAAGAAGTCACCGTGCCCATCCTGCTCACCCGGTTCACGGATGATGAGGACTGCACCCTAGCCTCCGCCGCATGGCTGGCCGAAAAGTTCAACCCGGACCTTGTGCACGTTGAACAGATCAACGGCGGTCTTGGCCACACGCGGTGGGCCCGCAAACCGGAGCGGGTTGCGGACCGGCTAGACCGCTTCGTGGAGGCTCTGTAGAGGCTTTACTGGGAGTCGAGGGCCTGCTGCCAGAAGTCCGCTTCCAGGCGGGTAGCGGTGCGGAAGATGTCCAGGAGGCGCTCGTAACGCTTCGTGCCCACGATGTCGGTGGCGGGGACGGCCAAGAGATCGTCGAGAAGCTTTGTCATGTACTTAGCCTGATTCTGAAAGGCCTCGCCGGAGTACTCCTGGATCCACTCGGCGTATGGGTGATCCGGGTTGGCCGTGAGCTGTGGCTCCAGGTAGGCGCCAATTTCGGCGTACCCGATCTGGCAAGGGGCCAGGGCGATCTGCAGCTCCAGCAAATCCCCAGCCATCCCGGTGTCCAGCACGTAGCGGGTGTAAGCAACGGTGGCCTGCTTCTCCGGGGCGGTGTCGAGTTCCTCGCTGGTGATGCCCCAGCGCTCCGTCAGGCGGCGGTGCAGATTCGTCTCATGGATGGTGGCGGACAGGCCCTGCGCGGCCGCTTCCACCTCACCAAGGGTGCGCGCTTTGTAGGCGGCCAGCGCGTTGGCGCGGGCGTACTGCACGAGGAAGAGATAATCCTGCACCAGGTAATCCTGGAAGATCGGCAACGGCAGCGTGCCCTGGCCGAGATCCTCCACGAACTTGTGGTGAATGTACGCATCCCACTCGGGGGCGTCCTGCTTGAGAAGCTCCAGAAGATTCATGTTCTACACCTCTAGTGGTTGCTCGTAGGAATTGTTGAAGAAGTCCAGCTCAAGTGCCACGGCACGGCCGAAGTACTCGGTGATAATGCGGCGGTCTTCCTCACTGCGCTCACCTAGGCGGTCCACCTCACTGCGCAGGAACGCCACCAAGTCGTGGAACTCTGGGTAATCGTGCAGCTCAATCCACTCGTTGTGGACGAAGCTTGCTGGGCGCTTCTCTGGTGCCTTGATAGCCCAGTCGAGGTAGAGCCACTCGGCGACGACAAGCACGCCGAGGGCTGCGGCGTAGGAGCGAGTCTGCGCTGCCTCACGCATCAGGCCGGTAAAGCCCGTGCAGGCGGGGGAGTCCGGGGTGTTGGCGCGCAGCTCCTCGGTCACACCGAGTTCCTCGAAGGAACGCAGGAAGTACGTGTTCTCATCCCCGGCGACCTCGCCGATGAACTGGGACAGGCGCAGACGCGGTTCCAGATCATCCGCCGTGGACATCGCTGCACCGAGCAACTGCAGGAAACTGTCCAGGAAGCGGTAGTCCTGCACGAGGTATCCGGCCATGACGTTGTTGGGAATTGAGCCTTCGAAAAGCTCCTTTACGAACCTGTGATTGACGGCGGCGTCCCACGTTTCGCGGTGGGCGTCGCGCAATTCCTCGGTAAACCTAGGCATTGTTCCCCCAAAGATTGTGGAAGTGGTGGACCGGGCCATGGCCGTGGCCCACATTCAGCTGGTCCGCGTGCTTGAGCGCCGCCGTGAGGTACTCCTTCGCCTCACGCACCGCGGACTCCATGTCCATGCGCGGCAAACGCGCAGCGATAGCGGCGGACAGCGTGCAGCCTGTACCGTGATCGTTCGTCGTGGCAATGCGCGGAGCGGTCAGCTCAATGCGCGTATCCGGGCCGATGAGGATATCTGTGCTCAACTCACTCGTGTGGTCCTCCAGGTGACCACCCTTGAGCAGCGCCCAGTCGCAGCCGAGGGCGAGAAGCTTATCGACGTTCCCCTTCATCTGCTCTAGTCCATCCATCTCCTCGTCTAAGCCGAGGAGCACAGACGCTTCAGGCAGGTTCGGTGTGATCAGCGTGGATCGGGGCACTAGGTGGTCGCGCAACGCGCCCTCCGTATCCGCGTCGAGGAGGCTATCCCCACTTTTAGCTACCATCACCGGATCAAGCACCACCGGGCACGTTGCCTTATCTGTGTACTGGTCCAGGGCTTTTGTGATCGCCTCGATGATGCCGGCGTTGGCCACCATGCCAATCTTCACCGCATCAACCTGTACGTCCTCAAATACCGCCGCCGCCTGGTCGAAGACGAAGTCTGGGTCTAATGCCTGAAACGCCCGCACCCCCTGGGTGTTTTGCGCAACCACAGCGGTGATCACGCTCATGCCATAAGCGCCAGCGGCTGAAAACGCCTTCAGATCAGCTTGGATGCCAGCCCCGCCCGATGGGTCCGTGCCAGCAATGGTGAGCACATTAGGTATGCGATTATCGGGTTTGTTGGGTACGGGAATATCACTCATAGACAATTCCTCCGCGAATACTAATTCGATCAGGTTCAACGGGTGTGATCTCAGCCGCCTGCGGGCGGCACCCCGTGTCTTACACCGGTTCAGGGTAGCAAAGTTCCTGGCGGTGCTGAGTTGGTTTTGGGTGGTGTTGTGGTGCTACTGCGCGTGCTTCTCCAGGATCTCCCCGAACTCCGGCAAGGCTGGTGCCACGATGCCGGAGATCTTTCCGCGCATGGAGGAGTACACCTTGCTCACGGCCGCAGGCGCCTTGTCTGCAAAAGCATCGCCCACCTTTAGCACAGAATCAGCCACTTCATCCTCATGCGCTGCGAGGTAGGCGCCGAAACTGTTCTGGCTGGCATCGCCCTTGTAGGCAGCCCAGTGCGGGTTGAGTTCCTTCAGGATGCTGGGCAACACCCGATCGACCCCTTTCGAGACTGCATCTGCGTCAGCCTTCTTCGCGGCGCCCAACGCCGACTTCACAGCCATACCGGTGAGCCCAGACAGGTTAGCGGTGGTCTTATCCACCAGGGCAACAAGATCGTTCACGGCCTGCGCGCGGGCGGGGCCTTCAAGGAGAGAGTTCAAATCAGTCATGCGGTTAACTCTAGGAAAGTCCCGTTAGGAAGGGAGAGTGAGGGCGGTTTGGGGGTGTGCTTCCGGGCGTGTGGGTCCCGAACTCCCGGAAATCGTGCACAACCCCTTGTAAAAGACCAGGACTGCACTCAGCTCTCCGGAGTTGAGAGCAACGTGGTCTGCAATCCGGGAAGACAAAAGTCCCGCTGACCGGGTTGGTCAACGGGACTGAAAGTTTAAGTTGCAGTTCTTCCGCCACAGTTCCGACTCGGCTATTTCACACTAGTCACTGCAACCACAACAGCAACAAATGTAACAGGCTCTTGGTCGGTCCGCCACACGGGGGTATGCGAAGCGGGGAATCCGGAGCATCCCCACGAGATCTAGTGCAGAGAACTGTTGTACTGACCCGGCAGATTGGTGCACGTGGTGATGAGTGGTTGGCTTCCGGCTGCGGAAAGAGGTCGACAGTCAATGTATTCCTGGAGTCATGCCGGTAGCGCAGTGCGGCGTTCGTTTTCGCACATGTCAGGCTTTGAGTAGGCCCATATATAGGCCATGGTGCAGTGTAATCGTTCGATCTTCCCGTTGACTTGCGGGCGGTAAAGCCTGATGCGTTTAGGCCTCACACCGAATTCGTGGAAGGTGTTTTCCGCACTGTGGATCGATAGCATGATTCGTTGTCGCTTAAGACTCGTTGACGACCATTCAACGCCCGGGAAATCACGCCATTGCCCGCTGCAGCACTCCTGTGGCTGTGTCAACTCCAGTGGCTGTTTCAGCGGATCACACAACACGCACCAACGCTTCGGGACAGTAATAGCCAGACGCGTGATTCTGAGGGTTTTCTGTTAATTCGGCAGTTCCTGTTGCGTGTGTTCTTAATCGTTTCTAAGCTGTGGGTCCTAGTCCATTGAGTCATGTTTGTGGCTGACCCGATTTCGCGGGTGGTTGGTACCGCTCGTGACTAACCGAGTTGAGGGGGTAGCGTGCCTGTGCGGGGTGTTGATGCGCCGGTTTATGGTGTTGGTTTGCCGCCTGATGCGCCGCGGCCGCGGTTTGTGTGGACGGTGTCTTTGCCGCTTGGGTGGCGTGTTATTGATCTTGATCCGCGGTGTACGGATGCTTCGATTGCAAATATTATGCGTGATGATGATGTTGTGCCTGGTGTGCGGCTTAAAAGTGCGCAGAAGCGTCAGTTGAAAGAGGCTATGGCATCCATGGCGACCGAGGCGCGTAAGGCTGGGGCTGTGTGGGTGTTGGTTCTTCCTGGTGTGCAGGAGGATTATGTTTCTGCTGTGACGTTGTTGTTGCGGTGGTCTGATTCTGCTCCGCGGTCGGCGAGTGTGTTGGAGATCCAGCGGCAATTGGGAGCCGATGTCACCAGTGTTGAGCCAACATTGAATGGGGAAAGCTACGTTTTGCACAGTTCTTCTTCGTTGGCGGGTCCTGTGACTGATCGTCGCACGGTGTATACCCATCAGGCGTTTGTTCCTGTGCCGTCAACGACATGGACGTTGGCGGTGTCTGCTACTGCACCGGATGCGGACACTGGTGAAGATGTGAAGGCGATTGTTGGTCGTGTGGCGGCAAGTGTGGTTGCGTGGCCGGAGATCACTGAGCAGCTGCGTGAAGTTGAGCAGTTACCTGTAGGAAACGTAGTTGATGAAACTGCTGCGCCTGTGGATGCTGAGAGTTCGCGGGTGTGGGTGGATAGTCAAGGAAGTGTTGACGTAGATGTCTAGTGATTTTTGGCGGGTTCCGGTTGCAGATCTTCGGGAGATTTCTTCGAGTTTGCAGTCGATTGAGCAGTTGGTTTCTGAGGTTGAGCCGGCTGCTGTTGGTTCTGAGGGTGTTGATTCGGTTCATGGTGAGCAG
>NZ_JASPJJ010000089.1:0-231 GCF_030232825.1 Corynebacterium sp. MSK044 | reverse complement strand
GGTGTTGAGTTGGATCCTGAAGGCGACGGTGTTGGTGTTACTGGCCAGCCTGATGAGGTTGCTGTGGTACGTGAGAAACTCAACGGTCTGCCGGCTGATGCGGCGCAGCTGGGTGTGTTGATCGCGGATGTTGAATCTGCTGGTATCAGCATCGACTAACCGCCTAACCACAACCCCAAACTTCATACCGAGCCGAAAGCACAAACCGCTACACCACTACACGGGACTTGA
>NZ_JASPJJ010000088.1:0-232 GCF_030232825.1 Corynebacterium sp. MSK044 | reverse complement strand
CTAAAGGTCATCAGCGTCACTGGGATGCGATTGCGGAGTCTGCGACGACAGTACAAGACGTCGCTATGCTTGAAGCTCTGCAGTACAAGAACCTGAAAAGCAACACGAATTCCGTTGACACCTGGGTGCCTGAGCGTCCGAAGACCACATAGAAAACTGCGCGCCGGCGGGATGATTGCGGTAGGTGCCGCACGGAAAGAGTCTTGAACGTATGACGTATTTTATGCAGTTT
>NZ_JASPJJ010000087.1:0-232 GCF_030232825.1 Corynebacterium sp. MSK044 | reverse complement strand
CTAAAGGTCATCAGCGTCACTGGGATGCGATTGCGGAGTCTGCGACGACAGTACAAGACGTCGCTATGCTTGAAGCTTTGCAGTACAAGAACCTGAAAAGCAACACGAATTCCGTTGACACCTGGGTGCCTGAGCGTCCGAAGACCACATAGGATACTGCGCGCCGGCGGGATGATTGCGGTAGGTGCCGCACGGAAAGAGTCTTGAACGTATGACGTATTTTATGCAGTTT
>NZ_JASPJJ010000086.1:0-233 GCF_030232825.1 Corynebacterium sp. MSK044 | reverse complement strand
GAACTGACCTCCATGACCACGTGGGTGACCCCGCGGTCGCGCATCTGCGCCAGCAGGGCCTGCATGGTCGGCGCCTCGGGGGTGGTGAGCTTCGTGGGGATCTGCTCGCCATTGATCCGGGTGCCGGTGGTACCGATGATGCCGACGCTGTGCTTGGCCATCAGGGCGCGCTCGATGAGGTACGTCGTGGTGGTCTTACCCGAGGTTCCGGTGATGCCGATGATGCGCAGGTC
>NZ_JASPJJ010000085.1:0-244 GCF_030232825.1 Corynebacterium sp. MSK044 | reverse complement strand
GTGACATCAAGGGGATAATCCAACTCTTCAGGCACAAACCCCGGCAAACCCGGGCGGTAGTCACCGTGAATGACTGCGGTGTGCTCGATGTTAAAACCAGGCCAGTCCTCAGATAGTTTACCGTCACGAATAAACGGCCCACCTTTAGTAAAAGCAGTGTTCAACAGCGGAAACGGCGGGATAATCCAACGACTCGTTGTGGTGTGTGCCTCCGGGTTAAGGCCAAGTACACGCACATTGTCAT
>NZ_JASPJJ010000084.1:0-262 GCF_030232825.1 Corynebacterium sp. MSK044 | reverse complement strand
ATGACAATGTGCGTGTACTTGGCCTTAACCCGGAGGCACACACCACAACGAGTCGTTGGATTATCCCGCCGTTTCCGTTGTTGAACACTGCTTTTGCTAAAGGTGGGCCGTTTATTCGTGATGGTAAACTATCTGAGGACTGGCCTGGTTTTAACATCGAGCACACCGCAGTGGGTCCTGATAAGTACCGCCCGGGTTTGCCGGGGTTTGTGCCTGAAGAGTTGGATTATCCCCTTGATGTCACAGAGGTGGACACCACTGA
>NZ_JASPJJ010000083.1:0-263 GCF_030232825.1 Corynebacterium sp. MSK044 | reverse complement strand
CTTCAGCTCAGCGGCAACGCGATCCCGCTGCTCGCTGAGGGTGGCGACGGTGGCCAACGTATCCTCCCGGTGGCGCAGCGCCACGCGCGCGGCGGCCTGGCTCAGCGTCGAGAGGTGGTATGGCAGGCGCACCAGCATGACTGCCTCGATGAACGCCGGGTCGGCCACGAAGTAGCCCAGGCGACCACCAGCAAAGTCGAAGGCCTTGCTCATCGTGCGGGAGACCACGAGCTTGGCCGGGTAGTCCGCCAGCAGCGTGCAAG
>NZ_JASPJJ010000082.1:0-276 GCF_030232825.1 Corynebacterium sp. MSK044 | reverse complement strand
CATTACCTTTGCCGATTGGCTTAAAGAGCGAACCTACCGCAGTGCTATACCAGCAGGCCAAGTACCGAAATGGGTCAGCCCCAACCAGAAATGGTGGTACACCCACCGCAACGCCCGCAGGGCTCTAAAACGGCTAGAAAAGCTCATCCACGCCGGACAATTATTTACCTTCCTTGACCCGCCTGAAGGTGTCACACAGGATTTAAAAGCCACCACGAACCTGCTGGAAGGTGGCATCAACAAACAGCTCAAAGACCTAGCAGGAAACCATCGTGG
>NZ_JASPJJ010000081.1:0-280 GCF_030232825.1 Corynebacterium sp. MSK044 | reverse complement strand
AACCGCCTAACCACAACCCCAAACTTCATACCGAGCCGAAAGCACAAACCGCTACACCACTACACGGGACTTGACCCCAGAATTTTGGGGACGTACTCGAAGTAGCGGTATTCCATCCACAACAAGGTGCGGTCAACCTGTATGACACGCAACGGTTTGCTAACCAGAAGCAACGTGACCTAGCCAGAGCACTATCACCAATGTGTCCGGTACCGGATTGTCGGCATGCGGCGGATAACTGTCAGGTCCACCACATCAAAGCCTGGTCACAGGGTGGGTT
>NZ_JASPJJ010000080.1:0-283 GCF_030232825.1 Corynebacterium sp. MSK044 | reverse complement strand
GTTACTGGCGGTGGCCGCCCCTGTATTTCCCAGGGTCCACCATCAGCAAGCGTTACACCACACTAAGGGACGCAACCAAATTCTGGGCCAAGTATTTCGCACCGGTCATGGTGGTGCCATCGGTTAGCCCCAGGATGATGTCATCGCCTACACCACGGATGATTTTGATGTGTTCTTCTAGTGGGATCAGGATCAAGGGGCGGGGCACAGCAGGAGCAATCCGAGCTGGAGTCTCGCCCACAGTGTCGGGGCGAAGACCCAGGATGGTCATGAATGCTTCGTA
>NZ_JASPJJ010000007.1:0-120498 GCF_030232825.1 Corynebacterium sp. MSK044 | reverse complement strand
CGGCCCCGGTACCAACTACCCGGAACACGGCAGTACCGGGTCTCCGGAACACCGGTACCAAAAACCCGCATCTGACAAGCCGAAGTGCCAGGTAGAGGATTTCTGCCGTTGGGTAGTTACCGTCGCAATGTAATTTTTTACACAGGGGCGAGCGTGCGGGGGCTTAAGGGCCGGAGGCTTTGCCGCGTCAGTCCACAGCGTTTAGTCCACCACGAACACGATCAGATCACGCGGACCATGCACACCCTCGACGCGGACGAGCTCGATGTCGGAGGTGGCCGATGGCCCGGAGATGAGCGTGGTGGGCAGTTCCGGGTCCAGTTTGGCAAACATCTCTGGCACGCCGTAGACCACGGAATCCATGGGAACGATGCACAGGTGGCGGTCGGGGACCAGGCTCAGGGCGCGGCGGCCACACTTACCGGCACCGGCCTCGGATTGGAGGCAGATGGTGCCGGTTTGGGCAGACGAGACGACGGAGCTGGTCACAACGGCGTCCACATCATTCAGCGTTCGCGGATCGACGGTGACGTCGTCGGGTTGGGCGTTGCCACTGAAGGAAGCGAAAAGGTCACTGTCCAAGCCTTGGGCGTAGCGGACCTCTTTAGCGTTGTGCTCGCTGAGGACAGAAGCGATTGCCTCCGGCAGCTCGGCGGAGCTGACTTCTTTGACGGTGGCCTTGTAATCCACGAGGCGGTCCACGAGCATCTCGCGCAGCTCATCGCGGGTAAGCGGGGACTCGGTGCGGTACTCGCGAACCGGTTCCACGCTGGCCGGGGAATGGGACAGCTGGTGGGCATTGCGGATGCGGGAGAGGATGTCCTCTTTAGCGGTAGCCATTAGTTTTCCTCCTCCTGGTGAGTCGGGATGCCTTCAGCGCGGGCGTTGGCGAGCAACTGCTGTGCTTCGTCCGATGCGAACCATTGGCGGAAGGACTTCTTGGGTGGCACGGCAACGTCGCGGTAATTCGTCCAGGCGGAGACTGGTGGTGGCATCTTGTCGATGACACCGTTGAACCCGCCGAGGATGCGGCCGAGGGCGACCATGCGCACAGCCTTGTCCCACAGCGCGCTGTGTCCCCACACCTGGGCAATGGTGGCAAACATGGCGCCCTCCACCAGTGGGCGGTGGTTTTCCACCTTCTGGTGGCGCATCTCTAACAGGACGTTTGTAATAGGAATCTTGACGGGGCAGACTTCATCGCACCGGCCACACAGTGAGGAGGCGTAGGGGAGGGACGCGGTGACGTCATCAGCGGAGTCCATGCCGGCGAGCTGCGGGGTGAGGATCGCACCGATCGGGCCCGGATAGACAGAACCGTAGGCGTGGCCGCCGGCGCGCTCGTAGACCGGGCAGACGTTCAGGCAGGCGGAGCAGCGGATGCACTTGAGTGCCTCGCGGCCAATCTCATTGGACAGGGCAGCGGTACGGCCGTTGTCCACCAGCACGATGTGGAAGTCCTGCGGGCCATCATTCTCCGTCACACCGGACCAGATGGAGGTGTAGGGGTTCATGCGTTCACCAGTCGAGGACCGCGGGAGAAGCTGCATAAACACCCCGAGATCCTCGTACTTAGGCAGGATCTTCTCAATACCCATGACGGTGATGAGGGTCTCCGGCAGCGTTAGGCACATGCGGCCGTTGCCTTCGGACTCCACGATGGAGACGGAACCAGTCTCTGCGATACCGAAGTTGCAGCCGGAGATAGCCACCTTGGCCTTCATGAACTGCTCACGCAGGAAGGAGCGGGAGGCCTCCGCCAGCGCGGCGGGTTCGGAGGTGAGGTCCGCGGGTGCGCCGGGCATGTTCGCGGTGAAGATATCGCGGATCTCCGCCCGGTTGCGGTGGATGGCGGGGACGACGATGTGAGACGGGAAATCGTCACCCAGCTGCACGATGAGCTCAGCCAGGTCGGTTTCGCGGGCGTGGATGCCGTTGGCCTCCAGGACGTCATTAAGCGCGATCTCCTGGGTGGCCATGGACTTGATCTTCACAACATCGGTTTCACCCGTCTTTTTGATTAGGTCCGTGACAATCTGGGATGCCTCTTTGGCATCGCGTGCCCAGTGGACATGGCCACCACGCTTGGTCACGTTCTCCTCGAACTGCTCCAGCAGCTCCGGCAGGCGAGCGAGGGTATCGCGCTTGATGGTGGAACCTGCCTCGCGCAGTGCCTGCCAATCATCCAGTTCATTGACAACGCCCTGGCGCTTGAGACGAATCTGCGTGGTGGCGTAGTTGAGGTTGCGGCGCTGAGTGGAGTTGTTCAGCTCCGTCTTGGCGTTCTTAGGAAACTTGTCGTACTCACGGAAATGCCCCAGGTCACGCGGTGCGTGCGGTGGCATCGTGGGAGTGCCCAATCCGACCTTCACAGCATCTTCTCCTTCGTGTACGCAGCGGATTCCGGTGTCCACGGGTGCTCGCGGGTAGAAGCGAGGATCTCCGCGATGTGGATGGCGCGGATACCGGTGTGCTGGCGGGACATGGCGCCACCGATGTTCATCAGGCAAGAGGAATCACCCGCGGTGACGTACTCCGCCTGTGTGTCTTTGATATGGCGCACTTTATCGGAGACCATTGCGGCCGAGACATCGGAATTCTTCAATGCGAAAGTGCCACCAAAACCACAGCACTCCTCGACGTTCTCCAGCTCGACGAGCTCCAAACCATCCACGGCCTTGAGCAGATCCGTGGGGCGGTCGCCGACCTTGATAAAGCGGCGGGAGTGGCACGTGGAGTGATACGTCACACGGTGGGGGAAGAATGCCCCCACGTCGGTTGTGCCCATGACATCGACGATGAACTCTGAAAGATCAAGTGTCTTCTTCGTGGTCTTCTTCGTCCCATCAACGAGCGCCGGAGTGCCGTAGCGTTCTGCGATACGCGTGTGCTGCTCACGCACCGCGCCCGTACAGGAGCCAGACGGGGTGACCACGTAATCAATAGAGTCATCCGCGAAAGCATCCACGTAGTTCTTAATTATTGGCACTGTCTCTCGCTGGTAACCGGTGTTGATATGCATCTGCCCACAGCAAGTCTGTTCGGGCGGAAACACCACCTCACACCCAAGACGCGACAACACCAATGCTGCCGCCTTGTGTGCATCAGGAAACAGTGCATCACCAATACACGTACTAAATAGCGCTACACGCACTGCTGGCTCCTTTCTGGGTCAATCTCGGCCAGCCGGATCAAGGCGGCAATCAGGTATCCGCCCCATAACCGCGACGCTACTCCTCATCGCGCGCGGATGCGCGCAAAGCCGACGGCCCCGCTTGGTATCGCGCCGGGAAGCTCCTCTAAACTTGGCCCCCATGACCCCAGCTGACCTTGCCACTACCGTTCGGACCGTCACCCTGGAAGCGCTCGCAGGGCGTGACCTGCCGGACGGCGCCACCCCAGAATCGATCGTTCCCGCCACCGTCACCGTGGAGCGCCCACGTAACCCGGAGCACGGGGATTACGCCACCAACGTCGCTTTGCAGGTGGCCAAGAAGGCAGGTATGAATCCGCGTGAGCTCGCGCAATTGCTTGTTAGCGGGCTCGTGACCAATCCCGCCATCGACTCCGCCGAGATCGCTGGCCCGGGCTTTATCAACCTTCGCCTGGGCGCTGCGGCCACCGGCGGCATCGTGGCCAACATCCTGGAGCAGGGGGAGCGCTTTGGTGCCTCGGACCTCTACAGCGGCGAGAAGATCAACTTGGAATTCGTCTCCGCGAACCCGACGGGGCCGATTCACCTGGGTGGCACCCGTTGGGCAGCCGTGGGTGATTCGCTGGGCCGCGTGCTGGAATTCTCCGGTGCAGAGGTGACCCGCGAGTACTACTTCAACGATCACGGTGGCCAGATCGACCGTTTTGCGCGTTCGCTGGTGGCGGCAGCCAAGGGTGAGCCGACGCCGGAGGACGGCTACGGCGGGGAATATATTCAGGAGATTGCACAGGAGATCGTCGCTAAGCATCCTGATGCCCTGGAAGGCGACGCTGAGACCGTGCAGGAAACTTTCCGCGCTGAGGGCGTGGAGAGGATGTTTGAGCAGATCAAGTCCTCGCTGCATGAGTTTGGCACGGACTTTGATGTGTTCTTCCACGAGAACTCCCTGTTTGAGTCTGGTGCCGTTGAACGCGCGATCCAAACCTTGAAGGACAACGGCAACCTCTACGAATCTGACGGTGCCTGGTGGCTGCGCTCCACGGACTTTGGGGATGACAAGGACCGTGTGGTGATCAAGTCTGATGGTGACGCCGCATATATCGCAGGTGACATTGCCTACGTGGCCGATAAGTTTGATCGCGGACACACGCTGGCGATTTACATGCTGGGTGCGGACCACCACGGATACATTGCGCGTCTGCGCGCAGCGGCGCAGGCGCTCGGCTACGACCCGCAGGCCGTGGAAGTACTCATCGGGCAGATGGTCAACCTCGTGCGCGACGGCAAGCCGATGAAGATGTCCAAGCGCGCTGGCACGGTGATTACTCTCGACGACCTAGTGGACCTCATCGGCCGCGACGCGGCGCGCTACTCGCTGGTGCGCTCCTCGGTGGACTCGACGCTGGACATTGATCTGGATCTGTGGGAGAAGCAGTCCAACGACAACCCGGTGTACTACGTGCAGTACGGCTACACCCGCTTGGCGTCCATTGGGCGCAAGGCTGCGGAGGCCAACGTGTCCGCGGAAGGCGCGGACCTGTCTCTGTTGACGCATGAGAAGGAAGGCGACCTCATCCGCACGCTGGGCGAGTTCCCGGCTGTGGTCAAGGCCGCCGCCGAGCTGCGTGAGCCGCACCGCATCGCGCGCTACGCTGAGGAGCTGGCCAGCGTCTTCCACAAGTTCTACGACGCCTGCCAGATCTTGCCCAAGGCGGGGGAGAACCCGGAACCGATCCACTCTGCACGCCTGGCCCTGGCAGCTGCGTCCCGCCAGGTTCTGGCCAACGCCCTGGGGTTGCTTGGCATCACTGCGCCCGAAAGGATGTAAGCCATGCTCGATCCCGTTTTGAACACCGCGAACCTGTCCCGCGATGACCTACTGCGCATGCGCCACCAAGAGGCTGGCTGCTTCAATGACCTGCCTGCCCACGTCTGGCCACGCAATGCCAAGCGTGCGGAGGACGGTTCGGTGTCCATCGCGGGTGTCAAGCTTTCAGACATCGTCGCGGAATACGGCACTCCTGTCATGGTCGTGGATGAGGAGGACTTCCGTTCCCGCTGCCGCGACATGGCGCAGGCGTACCTCGAGCCGAAGAACGTCCACTATGCCTCTAAAGCGTTTTTGACCACGCGCATTGCCCGCTGGGTGGAAGAGGAAGGTCTCTCCCTCGACGTGGCTAGTGAGAATGAGCTGCTCATCGCGCTGGCTGCGGATTTTCCCGCGGAGCGCATCACCGTACACGGCAACAATAAGTCCGAATCCTTCCTGCGTACCTGCGTCACCCGTGGTGTGGGGCACGTGGTGGTGGATTCCCACCAGGAACTGGACACCCTGGACCGTATCGCCGGTGAGGAGGGCGTTGCCCAGGACGTGTTCATCCGCGTGAAGCCCGGCGTGGAAGCGCACACGCACGAGTTCATTGCCACCAGCCACGAGGACCAGAAATTCGGCTTGTCGCTGGTGTCCGGCTCGGTTTTCCGTGCCGTGCAGACAGCCCACAATGCTGCGAACCTTAAGCTCACTGGCCTGCACTGCCACGTGGGCTCCCAGGTCTTCGACGCAGAGGGCTTCAAGCTGGCCGCATCTCGCGTGCTGGGGCTGTACGCCAAGATCTACCGTGAGCTGGGTTTGCAGCTGGATTACCTCGACCTCGGCGGTGGCTACGGCATTGCCTACACCGTGGATGAGCAGCCGCTTGACGTGCAGGCTGTAGCAAAGGATTTGCTGCGCGCCGTTGAGGATGCGGCAGGGGAGTTGGGCATCACTCCGCCGACCGTCATCGTGGAACCCGGCCGCGCGATTGCGGGCCCGGCAGCCGTCACGGTGTACTCCGTGGGCACCGTCAAGGACGTCCATGTGACCGATGATGCAACGCGTCGATACATCGCTGTGGACGGTGGGATGAGCGATAATATTCGCACCGCTTTGTACGGTGCGGAGTATGACGCGCGAGTGGTCAATCGTCTCACTGAGGGCGTGCCACACGCGACGCGCCTTGTTGGTTCCCACTGCGAATCCGGCGACATCCTGATCAATAACGCCCTCTGGCCAGACGATATTGCGCCGGGGGATCTGATCGCTCTCGCCGCGACCGGAGCGTACTGCTACTCCATGGCTTCCAACTACAACTGCTTCGGTCGCCCTGCCGTAGTCAGTGTGAAGGAAGGCACCGTGACACCCATGGTGCGCCGAGAGACAGTAGAAGACATACTCGCTAGGGAGTCTTTGTAAACTCTTAGGGCATTGCTGTCCACCAGTCCATCGTTTCAACGACACAGGAGAACCATGACTGCGCTAAGCGCCGAAGGCAGGAACGGAAACTACCCAGGCAAAGGCATTGGGCAACCAGTTGGAGTTGCTCTGCTTGGTATGGGCACCGTGGGTACAGAGGTCTTGCGTCTGATTAATGATTTCTCTGCCAACCTGGAAAACCGCATCGGTGGTCCGATTGCTGTCCGTGGCGTGGCCGTGTCTGACTTGAACAAGAAGCGCCCGGTGCTGGATAACTTCCCGGATATCACGGTCACGGACAATGCCCGCGAACTCATTGACCGCGACGATGTTGACGTTGTGGTTGAGGTCATCGGTGGCATCGATTACCCGCGTGAGCTGGTGCTCACCGCACTGAAGGCCGGCAAGTCTGTGGTCACCGCGAACAAGGCCCTCATCGCTGCGCATGCGGATGAGCTGTCGGATGCTGCGAATGAGGCCGGCGTGGACCTCTACTACGAGGCAGCCGTTGCGGCAGCCATTCCCGTCGTGGGTATGCTGCGTCGCTCCCTGGCTGGTGACCAGGTGCAGCGAATCTCCGGCATTGTGAACGGCACGACCAACTTCATCCTTGACGCCATGGCTTCCACCGGCATGGGCTACGACGAGGCGCTGGCTGAGGCGACCCGCCTGGGTTACGCGGAAGCTGACCCGACCGCGGATGTGGAGGGCCACGATGCTGCATCCAAGGCTGCGATCCTCGCTTCTATGGGCTTCCACACCCGCGTGACCTACGACGATGTTCACGCTGAGGGCATCACCAACATCACCGCCGAAGACATCGAAGCAGCAAAGGCCGCTGGCTTCACCATCAAGCTGCTCGCTATTTGCGAGAGGCTTGTCGACGACGCGGGGGTCACCTCCGTCTCCGCTCGCGTGCACCCGACGTTGGTGCCGAATGAGCACCCGCTGGCGAGCGTCGACAAGTCTTACAACGCTGTCTTCGTGGAAGCGGAAGCCGCTGGCCGTCTCATGTTTTACGGCAATGGCGCGGGTGGTGCTCCCACCGCGTCCGCTGTGCTTGGTGACCTGGTCGGTGCAGCCCGCAACAAGATCCACGGTGGTCGTGCTCCGGCTGAGAACCCGTACGCGAACTACCCGGTGGCTGATTTCGGTGATGTGCCGACGCGCTACCACATTGACATGTCCGTGGCTGACCGCCCGGGCGTGCTGGCTGAGATTTCCCGCCGCTTCGCCGCGCAGGATATTTCCATCTCCGCTGTGCGCCAGGAAGAATCCGGTGAGCATTCCCGCCTCATCGTGGTGACCCACTCCTCGCTAGAGCGCAAGCTCGCCGGCATCGTTGACGAGCTGCGTGAGATTGAAGAGGTCAAGGCGATCAACTCTGTGATCCGCCTCGACTCCTAAGCCCTCAACAGCTGCGTGAACCGGAAGGACTAATAGTGAGCATCGACCTTGAAGTAGGCCTGCGCGCCCGCGTCACCGTGCCTGGCAGTACCGCCAACTTGGGCCCCGGCTTTGACACCCTTGGCCTCGCCGTGGGCATCTACGACACGGTGGAAGTGGAAGTCACGGCGTCTGGCCTTGATGTGGAGATTTTCGGCGAGGGCGCCAATGACCTGCCGCGTGATGCCTCCCACCTCGTGGTCAAGGCGATCAACTCGGCCCTGCACGCCGCTGATGCTCATGCACCGGGGCTGAAAGTCACCTGCACCAATAACATTCCGCAGTCCCGCGGCCTCGGTTCTTCCGCTTCCGCTGCTGTTGCCGGTGTCATCGCTGGCAACACTCTCGCCGGGAGCCCATTGAGCACTGATGACGTGATTCAGCTCAGTTCTGCCTTCGAGGGCCACCCGGATAACGCTGCGGCCAGCGTCGTCGGTGGGGCAGTGGTGTCCTGGACGGACATCCCTGTCGATGGTGTGTCTCAGCCGGTTTACCGCGCTGTGCCCTTGACCGTGCACCCGGACATCAAGGCCACCGCGCTGGTGCCTAACTTCCACGCGTCGACGAACGCCGTGCGCAAGGTGCTGCCGTCGCACGTGACGCATACGGACGCCCGCTTTAACGTCTCCCGTACCGCGGTGATGACGGTTGCGATCCAGACCCACCCAGAATTCCTCTGGGAAGGCACCCGCGATCGCCTGCACCAGCCGTACCGTGCGGACGTTCTACCGGTCACGGCTGAGTGGGTCAACCGCCTGCGCAACCGTGGCTATGCCGCATTCTTGTCCGGTGCTGGACCCACCGCGATGGTGCTGTCCACGGAGCCGATTGACCCGAAGATCCTCGAATCGGCCCGTGAGGACGGCCTCCGTGTGCTCGAGCTCGACATCGCTGGGCCGGCGACGGCGGAGCTGCTTCGTTCTTAGATTTTCCTGGCAAAATCTCGCCTCGCACTGCGAGGCGCTGTGCGTTACTTTAGTTTGGAAAGTGACCTTGGACACATTGCAATGAAGGAACGGGTAGATGAAAACACTTTCTATGCCGGCACGAATGAGAGCTGCTTTTGCTCTTGTTGTGGCAGCGGTCTTGACCGTGGCGTGGGCACCGGTGGTGTTCGGCCAGGATGAGGCAGCGGACAGCAAGGCAATGCTGATTCTGGATGCATCTTCGTCCATGCTGGAGGAAGACGCGGACGGTTCGCGTATTGATGCGGCGAAGCAGGCCGCCAACGACCTGGTGGATTCCCTACCAGCGACCGCCAATATGGGGTTGATGGTCTACGGTGCCAACGAGTCGGATGCACCGGATAACCGCGATGCCGGTTGTAAGGATATTGAGACGCTTGTGCCCGTGGGCAAGGTGGATAAAGGGAAGTTCACCTCAGCGATCAATGGGCTGACTCCGAAGGGCTACACCCCGATGGGCAATTCACTGCGTGCTGCGGCGAAGGAACTGGGGGATGAGGGGCAGCGGTCCATCATCTTGGTCTCCGATGGCATTGATAGCTGCGCCCCGCCACCGGTGTGTGAGGTGGCAAAGGAGCTCGCCGCCGATGGCGTTGACCTGGCCATCCACACCGTTGGCTTTAAGGTGGATGATGCTGCGCGTGAGGAGCTGCAGTGTATTGCAGAAGCCGGCAACGGTGAGTTCCATGAGGCTGATGATGCTGGCTCCCTAGCTGAAACCCTGAAGTTCCTGTCCCAGCGTGATGTGGGCAAGTACAAGCTCAAGGGCACGAGGTTTGAGTTCGCCGACAACCCTGAGGACGCCAAGTGGTTGGGTGAGGGCCAGTACCAGACCAAGGTGAAGCCAGACACGAACACTAAGAAGGACCGCTATTTCCGTGTGTCTGTTCCGGAAAAGCACAACGCTCTGATCAGTATCACACCGGTGTGGCAATCCAATGGCAATGTTCGCCACGCTGACCTGTTCCTGGACACGAGCGACATTACAAATGAAGTGGATTCGTCTTGTGGTGACGTGTCAAAGACATTAGGAAATAGCTCGATCTTTGGAAACGCGATGTTCGGCATTGACCCCTACGAGATTGCGCTTCGCCGTGATGGCCAGGACGACAACTGTGATATGAGTACATGGCTCATCGGCATGCAGGTGTACCAAACCGGGGAAGAGATCACTGAGGACGTCAACCTCGAAGTGAATGTCTTTTACGAGCCGATTCCAGAAGCAGGTCAAGCAGAGAAGTGGAAGAACCAGAAGATCTCCTCGCAGAGCAAATTCAGTGGTGATATTTCGATCACGAATTCGCAGGAGATCACCGGTGGTTCGGGTTTCAATGACGCGGTGGAAATTACGGAAGGTTCCTATTCCGACAAGATTGTTCCGGGTGAATTCCGTTTCTACAAGATCCCCGTCTCTTGGGGTCAGCGTCCTGTGATCAAGTTGAAAACTCCAGAATCAGAAACCTCAGACCACGATGGCATTGGGTTTGGTTTCCACGATCCTTTGCGTAGTGAGGCAGGGAGTGGAAGCGTGAGTATGACTGGGCAAAAGGCTGATGAGTCTGATCCGGTAATGCCGTCCGATGTTGCATGGTTCGCGCCTAAGAGTCCACCGCAAGGTTATTACTTCGCGTGGGTTGGTATGGGCTCGAAAGGCGGGAGCCAGATCACCGGTGTGGAGCAGCCCTACGAGTTCGCAGTAGCCCTTGACGGCGAACCAGGTGATGGTGGTCCGGATTGGCAGCCCACTTATGAGGATGGGCCGGAACCATCGGATACGCCAATTCAATTTGACAGTGCGAATGTGCCGAAAGAAACCTCGAAGGAAGATTCCGCGGAGGATGCGCAAGTGGCCGAGGATTCATCCTCGGCAGGTTGGGTGGTGCCAGCCATGATCGGTGCGGGCATCCTCTTGGTTGTGCTGCTCGGCGTGCTGCTGTTCCTGCTGAATAGGAACAAGAAGAACCAGATGCCACGCCGCTAACGGCAGCGGTGATGTTTATCTAATCCTCGTCCGCGTCCGGGTCGAGGACCGGAATGGTGTCCTCGCCGGCGTCGTCTGCGTCCGCTGCTTCGGCTGCGGGCGCGGTTTCATTGTCTGGGCGGGTACCGGGACCGGGGAGGGCGATGATGTCGAATTCATCTTTGGCCAGATGCTCGCGCAGGTCGATCTTGTCAAACTTGCCCACAGAGGTTTTGTCGATGGAGGAGACAAACGTCCAGTACTCCGGCGCCATCCAGGTGGGCAGCTCCTGCTGAAGGTCTGAGCGGAGCTTCTTAGCCAGCTCGATGGATGGTGGCACATCGGCGTGCAACACGGTGACAGCGAGGGGGCGTTCGCCCCACTTCTTGTCGGGGTAGCCGATGACGGCGCACTCAACCACCTCGTCAGCCTCCATGATGAGGTTTTCCAGCTGGGCGGAGTAGATCCACTCGCCGCCAGAACGGATGACGTCGCGGGAGCGGTCATACAACGTCATAAACCCGTCGGAGGTCACCGTGCCCACATCACCAGTGCGGAGCCAGCCGTCGGCGGTGAAGAACTCATCGTCTTCTGTGACTTCCTTGCCGCGGAACACCGAGGCGTACTCCTGAGTTTCAGCATTTGTGGGGTGGTAGTAGGAGCCGGCAACCATGTTGCCGCGAACCTGGATCTCACCATCACTCCGGTCAGAGCCGGAGACGATCTGCCCGTCATTGACCACGCGGTAATCCAACCAGGGAGCAAAACGGCCCTGGGACACGCGGTAAGCCCAGCGGCGCTCGCCGCCGGCACCTGAAGGTGGGCGGGCAACGGTGCCCACGGTGGACGTTTCTGTCATGCCCCAGACGTGCACTACGTCCACACCGTAGCGTTCCTCCCACACTTTGATGAGGGCTGGTGGGGCAGGGGAGCCGCCCACGTAAATCTCCGTGAGCGACATGCGCTCGGGTGGATTGTGCAGGTAGTAGACCATGAGCTGAATCCACAAGGTAGGCACACCGTGGGCCACGCGCGGGTGAGTGCCGGCGATGAGCTTGGCCAAGGTCGGTGCAGACACATCCGAATCCGGTAGCACCAGCGGGGTGCCCGCCAGAAATGCGGTGAAGGGCACACCCCAGCTGAGCACGTGGTAGATCGGGATGCAACACAGGAAAGACTCACCGTGAGTAATAGCCAGGGAATCCGTTGCGCGCAGGCTCATCGCGGTCAGCCAGATAGAGCGGTGGGAATACGCCACGCCCTTCGGGGCGCCCGTCGTAGCTGTCGAATAGCAGATTGCCGCCGCAGTGTTTTCTGGCAGTTCGGGCCAATCGTAGAGGGTGGAACGGCCGTCGAGAAGGGCTTCGTAGCTCCGTACAGACACTGAATCCGGCAGCTCCTCCGCAAGCGGTGCGACTGGTTTTGTCCCGGTGAAACAGACCACCCGTACCTTCGGGCACTTCGGCAGAATACGCGCGAGCTTCGGTGTGAGGCGCGGATCCGCAACCAGAACCTCCATCTCGGAGTGGTTGATGATGTAGGTGATCTGGTCCTCCAGTAGCTGCATATTCAGCGGGACGAAAACCGACCCTTTCGCGGCGACGGAGAACATCACCTCCAAATGCTCCGCGCAGTTGTACATGAACGTGCCCACGCGCTGGTCCCCGTCAATCCCCAAAATGTCATTGAGCGCGTGAGCAAACGCGGCGGCGCGGGACCCGATAGCCCCGAACGTGGTTTCCTCCGCGGTGCCCGTGCGCCACGTGGTCACCTTCGTCGTGGAGTGCACTGAGGAGCCGTATCTTAAAATTCGTCCGACGGAAAAGGGCACTTCCTGCATGGTGGCGAGCATGCCCACAACTCTAGCGCGACCCTTTTTGCGCGGGGCATTCCACCGCACCGTTGAAATGTGGTCTACAATGACCGACATAGATCGCGACCGTGGTGGATCTTCACATGGTCAGGGGCGTATTCTCATTTGTCTGCGCCGCGCCGCATCCACCAAATCTTTAAAACCGTACCGTGTTCATCCACGGCGATGTGTTTGTGCGAGTCCGATCTAACGTGCATCACCTTCTTTGATACTGGTCCGTCGCGCTATGCGTTGTGCACCATCAGCCGAGAAGGCAGGGGACGTTTACGCCGCGCGAAAATGCACGCGCTGGACGACATGATGAAAGGACATCCGTGACTGATACGGGTAATGCCGCGAGCCAAGACCTCGCATCACTGAAGCTGCCGGAGCTGCGCAAGATCGCAGCCGAAAAAGGCCTTCGGGGGACCTCAGCCCTACGCAAGGGCGAATTGATTCAGGCCATCACCACCGGTTCTGTGCCGCAGCGCGCACGTCAGCGTGCCAGCGAGCAGGCCGCCGCTGAGAACACGCCGGCACAAGAGGGCCGTGCGAAGAAGTCTCAAGAGCAGGGAAAACAGCCTGATCAGAAGGAACAGAAGGAGCAGGGCCAGGAGAAGGACGACCAGCGTTATGAGTCGCGCTCCGCTGCGCGTCGTGCCCGCCGCAACCGTGCCAAGCACGCTGAGCAGGAGCAGGGAGACAACTCCGAGAGCTCCTCGCGTAACGACGATCGCTCGGACCGCGACGACCGCTCAGACCGTGGCAACCGCGATAACCGCGACAACAATGACGATCATGGCTCTGACCGCGACGGTCGTGACAACCGGGATAACCGGGATAACCGCGGTGGTCGGAACAATCGCGACAACCGCGATGGTGACGGCAATGGTCGCCGTGGTCGTCGTGGACGCCGTAACCGCCGCAACCGGGACAACCACAACGGTGGTGGCAATAACAACCACAACAATGGCCAGGACTTCGATCCGGAGGATCTGCAGGAAGTCGCTGGCATCGTGGACATCGTGGACAACAATGCAGCGTTCGTTCGCACCACCGGTTACCGGGCGAACCAGGCTGACGTGTTCATCAACAACAACCTGGTGCGCCGCTGCGGCCTGCGCGCCGGTGATGCGGTGATTGGGCAGGTTCGTGCCAACGGCCAGAGCCATTCCCACGGCAGTGGGCGTAACCGCCAGCGCTACAACCAGCTGGTGCGTGTGGATTCCATCAACGGCATGAGCGTGGAGGACGCGAAGCAGCGCCCCGAGTTCCACAAGCTCACGCCGCTGTACCCGAACCAGCGTCTGCGCCTGGAAACGGAGCCGAACATTCTGACCACGCGTGTGATCGACCTGGTCATGCCGATTGGTAAGGGCCAGCGTGCACTCATCGTCTCCCCGCCGAAGGCTGGTAAGACGACGATTTTGCAGAACATTGCTAATGCAATCGCGCAGAACAACCCGGAGTGCTACCTCATGGTTGTGCTCGTGGATGAGCGCCCGGAGGAAGTCACGGACATGCAGCGCTCCGTCAAGGGGGAGGTCATTGCCTCCACCTTCGACCGCCCGCCGAGCGAGCACACCGCTGTTGCGGAACTCGCGATCGAGCGCGCCAAGCGCTTGGTTGAGATGGGGCAAGACGTTGTGGTCCTGCTGGATTCCATCACCCGCCTGGGCCGTGCGTACAACAACTCCTCGCCGGCATCGGGTCGCATCCTGTCTGGTGGTGTGGACTCGAACGCGCTGTACCCGCCGAAGCGTTTCCTGGGTGCCGCCCGCAATATCGAGGACGGTGGCTCGCTGACCATCATCGCCACGGCGATGGTGGAGACCGGTTCTGCTGGTGACACGGTGATCTTCGAGGAGTTCAAGGGCACCGGTAACGCGGAGCTCAAGCTCGACCGCAAGATCGCGGAGCGTCGCGTGTTCCCGGCTGTGGACGTCAACCCATCCGGTACCCGAAAGGACGAGCTGCTGCTCGCCCCGGAGGAAGCCCGCGTCATGCACAAGCTGCGTCGCATCCTCTCCGCACTGGACCCGCAGGCCGCGATTGATCTGCTGATCAAGCAGCTGAAGAAGACCAAGACGAACGGTGAGTTCCTCGTTGGTGTCGCGCAGTCGGCGCCGATGGCCGCTGATGTGGACACGGAGGAGTACCAGTAAATGGCCGGATCACACGTATCGCTCGTTGATGACTATGTGTCTGAATACCAGGGCATCCAAGCCCAGATGTCAGACCCAGAGGTTGTCGGCGACCAGGACTTGTTCCGCAAGCTGTCCAAGCGCTATGCGCAGCTGCAGCCGATCATCAACGTGAACAATGACCTCAACCAGGCCCGAGAGGACCATGAGGCCGCCAAAGAAATGGCCGCCGAGGACAAGGAATTCGCTGAAGAGGCAACCCGCCTTGAAAGTGAGATTGTCCGCCTGGAGGAGGAGCTGGCCGATCTGCTGGCTCCACGCGATGAGCACGATCCGGATGACGTGATCATGGAGATCAAGGCTGGTGCCGGTGGGGAAGAGGCTGCGCTGTTCGCGGCTGACCTTGCCCGCATGTACCAGAAATACGCTGAGAAGCATGGCCTGAGCTGGGATGTCCTGGACGTCTCCGAGTCTGACCTCGGCGGCGTGAAGGACATGACGGTGTCTGTGACCATGAAGAACCCGTCGCGTGATGGCGCATGGTCCATGCTGAAGTTCGAGGGTGGCGTGCACCGTGTGCAGCGCATCCCCGTGACTGAATCGCAGGGCCGCATTCAGACGTCCGCTGCTGGCGTCTACGTCTTCCCGGAGACCGAAGAGGTCGGCGACGTTCAGATCGATGAGAAAGATCTGCGCGTTGACGTCTACCGTTCCTCCGGTAAGGGCGGCCAGGGCGTGAACACGACGGACTCCGCTGTGCGTATCACCCACCTGCCCACGGGCATTGTGGTGACCTGTCAGAAGGAACGCTCGCAGATTCAGAACCGTGCGCGCGCGATGCAGGTTCTGCAGGCTCGCCTCGAGCAGATCGAACGCGAGAAGGCTGAGGCAGAAGCCGCTGAGGGTCGTGCTTCGCAGGTGCGCAACATGGACCGCTCGGAGCGCATTCGCACCTACAACTGGCCGGAGAACCGAATTTCGGATCACCGTATCGGCTTTAAAGCCAACAACCTTGACTCGGTGCTCGATGGCAACATGGATGACCTGATCACCGCTCTGCAGACGCATGAGCGCCAGGAGCGACTCGAGGCGGAGCACTAGTCCAGTGCGCTGGAACTCACCCGAGCTCGCATCGCTTATCGACGATGCCCGGCGCCGCTTCATCCACTCCGGTATCGCCTCCCCCGACGTGGACGCGACTTTGATCGCGGCGGCGTTGCTAGGGGAGTCATCCCATTTGGCCTTGCGCTTTTATTCCCCGGACCAGATCCCAGATACCTTCACGGCTGAGTTTCGCGAAGCCGTGAAGCGACGAGAGAAGCGCGAGCCCCTGCAGCACATCATTGGCTCTGCGCCCTTTGGTGTCTTGGATCTCACCGTCGGGCCGGGAGTGTTCATTCCACGCCCGGAAACGGAAGTGCTCGCCGAATGGGCAGTGACGGAGTTTGAAAAGCTCAGTGAGACCCATGAGTACCACTCGGGTGAGTCCATCATCGTGGACCTGGGCACTGGTTCGGGTGCCTTGGCGATCTACATTGATCAGCGTGTGCAAGCTGATGAAGTGATCGGCGTGGATCTTTCGCCCGTCGCTGTTGCTGCTGCGCAAGAGAACGCACGCGAGCATGGCTCAGCTGTACGTGTCATCGAGGGCGATATGACAGACCCAGAGCTGCTCAGTGAGTATTCCGGGCGCGTTGCCATGGTGGTGTCCAACCCGCCGTATGTGCCTTTTGTCCCGCAGGAAGCAGGACTGTTTCCTGCGGAGATCTACCATGATCCGGAAACAGCAGTGTTCTCTGGCACAGACGGCATGGATGCCATTCGTGGACTCATTCCCGTGGCAGCACGATTGCTCATGCCGGGTGGGCTGCTGGGGATTGAGCATGATGATTCGACGGCGGCGGTGACGCGAGAACTCGTCGAAAAGCAGGGCTGCTTTGAACACGTTCGCAACCTACAAGACCTCACTGGACGGGACAGGTTTGTCACCGCGAGTAAGGTACAACCCTAAAGGAGGATCACCGCCGATGCCGAGCAGAGTGTATGACTGCCTGGACCCACAGGGCCGCAAGAAAGGGATTGAAGCCGCAGCAGCCGCCGTTAAGGCTGGTCAATGTGTGGTGCTGCCCACCGATACCGTGTATGGAATTGGTGCGGACGCATTCAACCCGGATGCCTGCGCCAAGTTGCTAGCCACGAAGCGACGTGGACCGGACATGCCGATTCCGGTGCTCGTGGGCTCGTGGACCACGATTCAGGGTCTGGTGCGTGAATTCACGGACACCGCGAAAACCCTCGTCGAGGCGTTCTGGCCAGGTGGCCTGTCCATCGTGGTGCCGGAAGCTCCGTCCCTGCCATGGAACTTGGGTGATACCCGCGGCACCGTCCTTCTGCGTATGCCGCTGCAGCCGGTTGCTATTGAGCTGCTGCGTGAAGTCGGCCCGATGGCTGTGTCGAGCGCGAACATCTCCGGCCAGCCACCTGCGGTGACCGCTGTGGGTGCGCGCAATCAGTTCGGTGAAGCCGTGCAGACGTACCTTGACGGCGGCCAAGCGGAGGTGGGGGAGCCCTCCACCATCATTGATATTTCCGGACCTCGTCCTGTGATTCTGCGTGAAGGTGCTATCTCCCCGGAACGCATTGGTGAAGTGCTGGGCATTGACCCGGAGGATCTGCGGCGGAAGGACCGCTAACCTATGACGGGAACTGGCGTCCCCCTGCGCGAGCTGGGTTTGGTCATTCTGGTCGCGGCCGTGATCACCTACCTGGCTACTGGACCTGTGCGCTCCTATCTCGTGCGCACCGGCCGTGTCGCAGAGATCCGTGCGCGTGATGTACACACGCAACCCACCCCAAGTTTGGGTGGCGTGGCCATGTTCACGGGCTTCTTATCCGCTGTCTTCCTAGCGTTGCAACTGCCTGCGCTCACCCGCGGTTTCGCCCCCGTCACACCTGAGATGACAGCGGTTGTCGTGGGTGCCTTCCTCATCGTGGTCGTGGGCATTATTGACGATCTCTATGAACTCGGCGCGTTAGCCAAATTCGCTGGGCAGGTGTTGGCGGCCCTCACTGTCTCCGTGATGGGCCTGTCCTACAACATCATTTTTTTGCCTATCGACGGTGGCACCACCCTCATCCTCGACCGCACCCAGGGCATCATCCTGTCCACGCTCATCACAGTGACCTTGGTGAATGCCTTCAACTTTGTCGACGGTATCGATGGGTTGTGCGCCGGGCTGGGGCTTATCGCCGGTGGCGCGATCTTGCTGTTTTCTCTGACGCTGCTCCATGACCAAGGTGGGGCAGTCTCCGCCTACCCGCCTGCAATCATCTGCGCCGGAATGGTGGGAATGTGTGCAGGCATCCTGCCACACAACTTTGAACCCGCCCGAATATTCATGGGGGATACCGGCGCCATGCTCATTGGTCTGCTGCTGTCCGCCGCTTCCATTTCGGCTTCCGGCAAGATCAACATGGCCCTGTACGGCACGGCAGACTTCGTCGCTTTGATCAGCCCCTTCATTGTTGTCCTCGCGGCGATTGCACTACCGGTGGCTGATCTCATCATGGCGGTAGTTAGGCGTGTCTCCCAGGGGAAAAGCCCCTTTTCGGCCGACCGGCAGCACATCCACCACCGGTTGCTTGCCCTCGGTCACACTCACCGTCGCACGGTCCTAGTGCTGTACATGTGGGTCTCCGCCATTGGCTTTGGTGCGGTGAGCTTCTCCATCATTCCCGCGCGCTACGCCGCCATGGTGCTCATCGTGGCGGTTGTGCTTGCAGCAGCCGCCACGGCTGTGCCAGTGCTTCAGGGCAAGATCGGCCCCGTCAGTCCAGATAGGTAGAATCTGTGCCCGTGACTTCCTCAACCACCCCCGCATCCAATCCCGCTGACTTCGACGACCCGCAGGCGCCCCTCAAGCGCGCCCTTAAGCTCGGTGGCTGGGCGCTTGTTGTTCTCACCATCGTCTCTCTGGCTATCTGGGGTGGGATGCGGGATTTGCCCGGTATTTGGGGCGTGCTCATTGGCGCCGCAATCGGTGGCGGATTCGTTCTTCTTACGGTGATTTCGGTGTTGGCTACAGCGAATACGACACCAAGCACCACGATGGCTGTCGTGCTGGGAAGCTGGATGCTCAAGCTCGTCGTGCTGATCGCGGTGCTCTTTGTACTGCGCGGCATGGATTTTTACGACACTGCTGCGCTCGGCGTGACTGTCATCCTGGCGCTCATCGTTGTTTTGGGCTCTGAAGTCTGGGGCATCATGACCACGCGCGCCACCTACGTGGGGTAGGACGCGGGATAGCTGGGGTAGGATGCGGGCGTCTTTTTCTCTCCCCCTGTTGGGCTCCTGTGACTGAGCTAACAAACCCCTTTGACCAGTCTGAATGCGTCTTAATTGCTTAGTGCCCACTTTCGGGTGCGACAAGCTCCCCCCAACATGCCCGATTATGTCGAACGGCTGATAGGCTAATCGCGGGTTAGAAGGAGAGAGCTACACCTTTTGGGGTTATCCGCCCGCTTCTTCTAGATCATCCCCTGCACCGCGGTAGCTGATGTGCGACGGAGTCCGCCGCGGATGGCAGATTTTGAAGACGTCCATCGCACCGCACATGAAAATTGTGCGGCCCGAGAACGGGAGAGAACGCTGAGCGTTGCAACTTTGGCCATGAAGGGTAGCTTCCACGCACCCGAACTGGACCCAGAATTTTTCCCGGGGCAATACTACGGCCAAATGCTGGGGGAGGACTTCCTCGGCGGTTGGTTCGCGCTGGACCGCATCATGATTGTGCGCCTGGTTATGGCGCTCATCCTTGTGGTTCTTTTTGCAATCGCCTTCCGGAACCCCAAGCTGGTTCCGTCGGGTCTGCAAAACCTTGGTGAGGTCGCAGTGGACTTCGTCCGTCTGCACATCGCTGAGGACATCTTGGGCAAGAAGGAGGGTCGTCGATTCCTTCCGGTTATCGCCACGATCTTCTTCACAGTGCTTTTCATGAACGTGGCCACGATCATTCCTGGCCTGAACATTTCGCCTAGCTCCCGTATCGGTCTTCCGATCGTGCTGGCAGTGGTCGGGTACATCACCATGATCTACGCGGGCGCAGCCCGTCACGGCTTCGGCAAATACGTGAAGCACTCACTCGTGATTCCTAACTTGCCTCCGGCGCTTCACCTTCTGGTGGTGCCGATCGAGTTCTTCTCGACATTCATTCTGCGACCGGTCACCCTGGCTCTTCGTCTTATGGCGAACTTCCTGGCTGGCCACATCATTCTCGTCCTTCTGTACTCTGCTACGAACTTCTTCTTCTGGCAGCTGAACGCTTGGACGGCACTGAGTGGCATGACCCTGATCGCAGCGATCCTGTTCACCCTGTACGAGTTGATTGTTATCTTCCTGCAGGCGTACATCTTCGCCCTTCTGGTCGCGGTGTACATCGAACTGTCGTTGCACGCAGATTCGCACTAGTCAGGCGCGAACTGACTGACACTGGCCAACTGAATAACCCCACATACACTTTGTCACCGCTCGGGCCTTGACCTAAGGGCCGGGCACCAAGAAAGGGAACGACTTTCCATGAACGAGATCATCCTCGCCCAGGCAGCAGAAGCTACCAAGTACACCGGCCTCGGCACCATCGGCTACGGCATCGCAACCATCGGCCCGGGCCTCGGCATCGGCATCCTCGTCGGCAAGACCGTCGAGGGCATGGCACGTCAGCCGGAGATGGCTGGCCAGCTGCGTACCACCATGTTCCTGGGTATCGCCTTCGTCGAGGCTCTGGCCCTGATCGGCCTGGTCGCTGGCTTCCTGTTCTAAAGAAACTCCTTAACCCAGAAGTTTCATAAAACCATTTAGATCAGGAGCACCGCATGACGAACGTCATCTACCTACTTGCAGCCGAGGGGGCAGAGCAGTTGCCGCTTGAGGGCGGTAACTCCATCCTGCTGCCGAAGGCTTACGACATCGTCTGGTCTCTCGTCGTCTTCCTCGTGATCTTCCTCCTCTTCTGGAAGTTTGTGCTTCCGAAGTTCCAGGAAGTGCTCGCGGAGCGCGAAGACAAGATCAAGGGCGGTATCGAGCGGGCTGAGACCGCACAAGCACAGGCCAAGGCTGCTCTGGAAAAGAACAACGCTCAACTCGCTGAGGCACGCGCCGAAGCTGCTGAGATCCGCGAAGCTGCCCGTCAAAAGGGCAAGGAGATCGAAGCAGAGGCACGCACCAAGGCTGAGGAAGAGTCCCGTCGCATTGTCGAATCCGGTGAGAAGCAGCTGCTGGCCTCGCGTGAGCAGGTCGTCGCAGAGCTTCGCAACGAGCTGGGCCAGAACTCCATCAACCTCGCCGAGGAACTCCTCGGCACCGAGTTGTCGGATTCCACCCGTCGCTCCAACACCATCGACAACTTCCTGAGCCAGCTGGACACCGTGTCCGCACGCTCGGCTACCCGGAAGTGAGGGCGTCGATGAGAGCAGCGAGCCGCGAAGCACTGTCGAATGTCGCGCAGAAACTGGACGCGTTCATCCGCGACACCGACAGCGCTGACACCGTTTCCGTAGCAGCCCAGACCGGCACCGAGCTGTTCCTCGTTGTGGACCAGCTTGAGAAGGACCGCACCCTGCGCGTCGCCGTTGCTGATGCTTCCCTCAAGGAAGAGCAGCGCACCGGGATCATCAGTGAGGTTTTCGGCGGTAAAGTCGCCGAGCCAACGTTGAACATCCTGCGTGAGGCAGCAGCACAGGTCTGGTCCACGCCGCGCGAGTTCCGTGCAGGACTCGTCCACCTGGGCCGTCGCGCACTTCTGCGCGGCGCAGAGAGCGAAGGCAAGTTGGAAACTGTTGAAGAGGAGCTCTTCGCACTTTCCCGCCTCCTCGAGCGCGAAAGCGAACTCACCCAGCTGCTGTCCGACCGCACTGCCACCGCAGACCAGAAGCGATCCCTTCTGGCCAACGTGCTCTACGGCAAGGTGTCTATGTACACCGAAGCCCTGGCGCTCCAGGTGGTGGGTCGTCCCGAGAAGAACCCGGTTGACGATATCGCGGGCATTTCCCGTGAATCGGCCGAGTTGACCGGCAAGACTGTTGCAGAGGTCACCTCTGCTACGGAGCTTTCCGCTTCTCAGCGCGACGCATTGGCAGAAAAGCTAGGCAAGATTTACGGCCGCGAGATGGCTATCCACACTGAGGTTGACCCCAGCCTCCTCGGCGGTGTGACCATCCGCGTTGGCGACGAGCAGATTGACGGCTCCACGCGAGGCAAGCTTGCCCGCCTGCGTGCCGACATGGCTGCCAACACGGCTTACTAGAACAAAAATATGCTGGAAGAATCTACCGAGAGCAGGAAGAACATGGCGGAGCTGACGATCTCCTCCGATGAGATCCGTAGCGCGATAGCGAACTACACCTCGAGCTACTCCGCGGAGGCCTCCCGTGAGGAGGTCGGCGCGGTGACGTCGGCTGCAGATGGTATTGCCCAGGTTTCCGGGCTGCCGGGCTGCATGACCAACGAGCTGCTTGAGTTCCCGAATGGCGTCATTGGCGTCGCTCAGAACCTTGAGACCGACTCCATTGGTGTCGTGGTCTTGGGTAATTTTGAGACGATTTCCGAGGGCGACAAAGTTGTGAGGACCGGAGAGGTCCTGTCCATCCCGGTTGGGGATAACTTCCTCGGCCGCGTGATCAACCCACTGGGTCAGCCGATTGACGGCCTGGGCCCGATCGAGTCCGACGAAGAGCGTGTGCTGGAGCTTCAGGCTGCAGGCGTGCTTGACCGTCAGCCGGTCGAGGAGCCGATGCAGACTGGCATCAAGGCTATTGACGCGATGACCCCGATCGGCCGTGGCCAGCGCCAGCTGATCATTGGTGACCGTAAGACCGGTAAGACCGCGGTCTGCATCGACACCATCCTTAACCAGAGGGCTTTCTGGGAGACCGGCGACAAGAACAAGCAGGTTCGTTGTATCTATGTCGCTATCGGCCAGAAGGGCTCGACCATCGCAGGCGTGCGCCGCACCCTCGAGGAGAACGGCGCTCTGGAGTACACCACCATCGTGGCTGCTCCGGCCTCCGACTCCGCAGGCTTCAAGTGGCTTGCACCGTTCGCTGGTGCAGCACTGGGCCAGCACTGGATGTACCAGGGCAACCACGTCCTGGTTATCTACGATGATCTGACCAAGCAGGCTGAGGCATACCGTGCCATCTCGCTGCTGCTGCGTCGTCCGCCGGGCCGCGAGGCTTACCCGGGTGACGTCTTCTACCTGCACTCCCGCCTGTTGGAGCGTGCAGCGAAGCTGAACGACGAGTTGGGTGCAGGTTCCCTGACCGCACTTCCGATCATCGAGACCAAGGCGAACGACGTCGGTGCCTTTATTCCGACCAACGTCATCTCGATTACGGACGGTCAGTGCTTCCTCCAGTCCGACCTCTTCAACCAGGGTGTGCGCCCGGCTATTGACGTGGGTATCTCCGTGTCCCGTGTCGGTGGCGCAGCGCAGACCAAGGGCATGAAGAAGGTTGCCGGTAACCTGCGTCTGGACCTGGCCGCATACCGCGACCTCGAGTCCTTCGCGGCGTTCGCCTCTGACCTGGATGATGCGTCCAAGCGCCAGCTCGAGCGCGGCCAGCGCCTCGTTGAGCTGCTGAAGCAGTCTGAGAACTCGCCGCAGCCGGTGGAGTTCCAGATCATCTCCATCTTCCTCGCTAACGAGGGCGTCTTCGACTCCGTTCCCGTCGCTGACGTTCGCCGTTACGAGGCAGAGCTCCATGAGTTCATCCGCGCCGAGGCCCCTGAGGTCTACGCGCAGATCGACGGTGGTGCAGCGCTTTCCGACGAGTCCCAGGCAACGCTGCTCAGCGCCAATGAGCGCTTCGCTGCGTCCTTCCAGACCTCCGACGACGAGCACATCGTGCGTGAGCCGGAAGCTGAGGCTTTGGATTCCGATGAGGTGTCCAAGAACAAGCTCACCATTTCTCGCAAGTCGCAGAAGCGTGACTAACCGGAACTCAAACCGGTTAACGCGAAAATTCACACTTTGAAAAGAAACGACTTAAGAGAAGGGAGGAGCACACACCATGGCAACACTTCGCGAATTGCGTGACCGAATCCGGTCAGTCAACTCAACGAAGAAGATCACCAAGGCCCAGGAGCTGATCGCTACTTCGCGCATCACCAAGGCCCAGCAGCGCGTTGCTGCGGCACAGCCGTACGCCAACGAGATGCAGGACGTCATGGAGCGGCTTGCCGCTGCAACATCCCTGGACCACCCGATGCTTCATGAGCGTGAGAATGGCAAGGTCGCCGCAATGCTCGTGGTCACGTCTGACCGCGGCATGGCAGGTGGCTACAACCACAACGTTCTTAAGAAGGCTGCCGAGCTTGAGAAGATGCTCAACGAGTCCGGCTATGACGTAGTCCGCTATGTCACCGGTGGAAAGGGCGTCACCCACTACGACTTCCGTGATCAGGAGATTGCGGGCGCGTGGACTGGGTGGTCCCAGGATCCGTCGTGGGAAGCAACGCACGATGTGCGTCACCACATGATCCACGGCTTCCAGGCAAGCTCCGAAGGCGAAGCAGCGTGGCGTGAAGGCCTGCGTGCACCGGAAGGTCAGCCGGTTATCGGTTTTGATCAGGTGCATGTTGTGTACACGAAGTTCGTATCCATGCTGTCGCAGGAGGCTACTGTCCACCAGCTGCTTCCGATCGAGCCGGTCTTTGAAGACATCGAGTTCGAGCAGGAAGATTTGCTCACCACTTCGGGCTCTGTGCAGCCGGACATGGACTTTGAGCCGGATGCAGAGACTCTGATGGAGCAGCTGCTTCCCGCGTACGTTTCCAGGTCGCTCTACTCGATCTTCTTGGAAGCGTCCGCAGCGGAATCTGCGTCACGTCGTACAGCGATGAAGAACGCAACGGACAACGCAACTGAACTTGCCGGGGAGCTGTCGCGTGAAGCGAACCAGCTCCGTCAGGCGAAGATTACCCAGGAAATCACCGAGATTATCGGCGGCGCTGGCGCGTTGTCCGGTAGCGGAGAAAGTGACTAAATCATGACTACAGCTCAATCTTTTGATGAGCGTAACGACGAGCCGACCGGGGCTGAGGACAACGTCGCAGCCTCCGGTACCGTCGCGAACACCGGTGCTGGCGAAGGCCAGAAGCCGCAGGGTTCGGACAACGGCCGTGTCGTTCGCGTCATCGGCGCAGTCGTCGACGTGGAATTCCCACGCGGCGAACTGCCGGAACTCTACAATGCGCTGCACGTCGAGGTCGAGCTCGAGGCAGTTGCAAAGACCGTGACGCTCGAGGTTGCTCAGTTCCTGAGCGATGGCCTCGTGCGCACCATCGCCATGGCCCCGACCGACGGCCTCGTCCGCGGTGCCAAGGTTGTTGACACCGGTAACCCGATTTCGGTGCCGGTCGGCGACCAGGTCAAGGGCCACGTGTTCAACGCACTCGGCGACTGCCTTGATGATCCTTCCGTGGGCAAGGACGGTGAGCGTTGGGGCATCCACCGCGAGCCGCCTGCCTTCAAGGACCTCGAAGGTAAGACCGAGATCCTCGAGACCGGTATTAAGGTCATTGACCTGCTCACCCCGTACGTGAAGGGCGGCAAGATCGGCCTCTTCGGCGGTGCAGGTGTGGGTAAGACCGTTCTTATTCAGGAGATGATTACCCGTATTGCACGCGAGTTCTCGGGTACGTCGGTCTTCGCCGGCGTCGGTGAGCGTACGCGTGAGGGTACGGACCTCTTCCTCGAGATGGATGACATGGGCGTCCTTCCGGATACCGCCCTTGTCTTCGGCCAGATGGATGAGCCGCCAGGGGTGCGTATGCGCGTCGCCCTGTCTGGTCTGACCATGGCGGAGTACTTCCGCGATGTTCAGAACCAGGACGTGCTGCTGTTCATCGACAACATCTTCCGTTTCACCCAGGCAGGTTCTGAGGTGTCCACGCTGCTCGGCCGTATGCCGTCTGCAGTGGGCTACCAGCCGACCCTGGCTGATGAGATGGGTGTTCTCCAGGAGCGCATTACCTCGACCAAGGGCCGTTCGATTACGTCCCTGCAGGCCGTTTACGTGCCGGCAGATGACTACACCGACCCGGCTCCGGCGACCACGTTCGCTCACCTGGATGCAACCACCGAGCTTTCTCGTTCCATCGCCTCGAAGGGTATTTACCCGGCTGTGGACCCGCTGACCTCGACCTCCCGCATTCTGGAGCCGGGCATTGTCGGCGAGCGCCACTACGAGGTTGCTCAGAAGGTGATTAACATTCTGCAGAAGAACAAGGAGCTGCAGGACATCATCGCCATCCTGGGTATGGACGAGCTCTCTGAGGACGACAAGATCACCGTTATGCGTGCTCGTAAGATCCAGCGCTTCCTCGGCCAGAACTTCTTCGTTGCTAAGAAGTTCACCGGTGACGAAGGTTCTTACGTTCCGCTCGAGGAGACCATTGACGCCTTCGACAAGCTCGCTACCGGTGAGTTTGACCACTACCCGGAGCAGGCCTTCAACAACCTCGGCGGTCTGGATGACGTCGAGGCTGCATACAAGAAGCTGCAAGAGAAGTAGGAGTAGCTCATGGCTGAAATCACCGCGCAACTGGTATCGGTTGACCGCATGCTGTGGAAGGGCGGGGCATCCATTGTCACCGCTCAAACCACCGAAGGTGAGATCGGCGTGCTGCCTGGCCACGAGCCGTTCTTGGGCCAGCTCAAGGATAACGGTGTCGTGACCATCACCCCGACCAGCGGCGACAAGATTGTTGCGGCTGTTCAGGGCGGGTTCGTCTCTGTGACGGGCAACAAGGTCACTATTCTCGCCGACTTTGCTATCTTCGCCGATGAGGTGGATGCTAACGAAGCGTTCGATGAGAATGATCCGACTGCGAAGGCTCGCCACGAAGCCGAGCAGGCGGCCCTGCGTCGTAAGGGCAGCGCCTAGGTTCTCCGGCATTTTCTTTGACCCCCGACTTCCCTGTGTGGGAGGGCGGGGGTCGCTTTTGCTTATCCGCGCCAAAACCCCCAACTTTCGACGGTACAAACCGCGCGTGCGGCTGACTAGAATGCTTCGCTATGAACGTGCTCTGGATCGCTCTTGGCCTTGTCGCGGCAGTCTTCTCCGCGGCGGGATTGTGGCGGTTCGTTGCAGTGCGCAAGACCGGAACTCAGGCGCTCATGCGTGCGCTGCCGGCGGAGAGCGTGCACGGTTGGCGTCATGGCATTGTGCGTTACAGCGGTTCCAGGATGACCTTCTACATGCTGCGCTCTCTGTCCTTTGGGGCAGACGTGGTGCTGAGCCGCAACGCTATTCATGTCACTGGTAGACGTGAGGCCACCGAGACCGAACGGGAGTTTATGCCCGGGGTCGAGGTGGTCTTAATTTTTTCTGCAGACGGGCGCGAGTATGAGTTTGCGTGCGATCAGCACACGGGAATGGCGTTGGTGTCGTGGTTGGAGTCGGCCCCGGATCGTCGTCAAGTGCGCACTGATATGAACGATTTGCACCACCGCGCGTTCCGCACAAACCAGTAGCCCGGCTAGGGTGGAGGCCATGCGTCTTGTTATCGCCCGGTGCTCCGTGGATTATGTTGGTCGGCTTGATGCTCACCTGCCGCTCGCGGACCGCCTGATCATGGTTAAAGCTGATGGCTCTTTGTCTGTTCATGCGGATGATCGTGCCTATAAACCGTTGAATTGGATGACGCCGCCGTGCACGATCACCGAAGAGGCGATCGTGGATGTGGATGGGGAGGACACTGGCGCTGCCTTGTGGGTCGTGGAGAACCCGAAAGGGGAGCAGTTGCGTGTCACCATTGAGGAGATTCACGCGGATGTGACCTATGAGCTCGGTGAGGACCCCGGTTTGATCAAAGACGGCGTGGAAGCGCACCTGCAGGAATTGCTCGCAGATCATATTGAGACGCTCGGTGACGGCTTCACTCTCGTCCGCCGGGAATACCCCACGCCATTGGGGCCGGTGGACATCATGGCGCGCGATGAGAACGGTGCGGCGGTTGCCGTTGAGGTCAAGCGCCGTGGTGGGATTGATGGTGTGGAGCAGCTTACGCGCTACGTGGAGATGCTCAACCGCGATGCGCTGCTGCGTCCGGTTCGTGGCGTGTTTGCGGCACAGGAAATTAAGCCTCAAGCTCGAACCTTGGCGGAAGACCGTGGCATTGAGTGCGTGACGCTCGACTATGACGAGCTGCGTGGCATCGAGTCGAACGAACTCCGCCTGTTCTAGCGATATGCCACGCCGAAATCGCCGAGCCACGGGCAGAGCGCCACGTCCGCTACCACGGGATGGCAGCGCGTACTGGGGCACCCGTGAAGAAGAGGACCCGAGTTGGGCGAACGGGGAGATGTACCTCGTGCGTCAGATGGGGTCAGCCTCCGCCACGAAGTTCTACATCTGCCCGCGCTGCAACCAGAACATTCCGCCTGGTGTTGCGCACGTCGTTGCGTGGCCTCGCGACACGGGTGGGCGCGCTGATGATCGCCACCATTGGCACCGCCACTGTTGGGCCGCGCGCTAAGAAGACTCGGCGAGCCTTAGCGCATGCGGTAGTACTGCACGCTCATCGCCGGGATGTGGAACACGGCGGACTGCTCGAAGCTGTCCCAGGAGGTGTCCTCCGTGCCCACGACATCAGCCAATGGGTTGCCGGCACCCTGGTAGCGCTCGTCATCAGTGTTGAGCACGAGCTCCCATTCGCCAGCGCGTGGCAGGCCAAGGCGGTAGTCCACCTGCGAGTTGCCGGAGAGGTTGATCACCGTGAGCAGTGGCGTGCCATCAGCGCCCCAGCGGATGTAGGCGAGGATGTTGTTCTGTGAGTCATCGCCCTTGATCCACTGGAAGCCCATCGGGGTGTTGTCCTGGCTGTAGAGCGCAGGGGTGTCCCGGTAGAAGTGGTTGAGATCGCGCACGAGGCTGCGGATGCCGTGGTGGTATTCGCTGTCCCACCCTTCGAGGTTGTCCCAGTTGATGGAGCCAGCTTCAGCCCATTCGGTAGTTTGGCCGAACTCGCAGCCCATGAACATGAGTTGCTTGCCGGGGTGGGAGAACATGTACGCAAACAGGGTGCGTACACCGGCGGCTTTATTCCAGGCATCACCGGGCATACGGGACCACAGGGAGCCCTTGCCGTGGACGACTTCATCGTGGCTGAACGGCAGCACGTACTTCTCAGAGAAGGCGTAGACCAGCGAGAAGGTGATCTCATTGTGATGGTAGGAGCGGTGCACCGGATCTTCGGAGAAGTACCGGAGGGTGTCATTCATCCAGCCCATGTTCCACTTGAGGGAGAAACCAAGGCCGTCAGCAGATGTGAGTGCAGTGACGCCGGGCCACGCGGTGGATTCCTCCGCGATGGTCACAATCCCCGGGTGCTCGCGGTGCACGGTCGCGTTGAATTCCTGGAGGAACTGAACCGCATCAAGGTTTTCGCGCCCTCCGAATTGGTTGGGCACCCACTCGCCGGGTTGGCGTGAGTAGTCCAGGTAGAGCATGGAGGCCACCGCGTCGACGCGCAGTCCATCCAAGTGGTATTCCTCGAGCCAGTACAGGGCGTTGGCCACGAGGAAGTTGCGTACTTCGTTGCGCCCGAAGTCGAAGACGTAAGTGCCCCAATCCTTTTGTTCACCACGGCGCCAGTCGGGGTGTTCGTAGAGGGCGGTGCCGTCAAAACGTGCGAGTGCCCAGTCGTCTTTGGGGAAGTGCGCGGGAACCCAGTCGACGATGACACCGATGCCGGCCTGGTGCAGCGTATCCACGAGGAATTTGAAGTCTTCCGGGGAGCCCCAGCGTGCGGTGGGGGCATAGTAGCCGGTGACCTGGTAGCCCCAGGAGCCGCCGAAGGGGTGCTCGGCAACGGGGAGGAATTCGACGTGGGTGTAGCCGTGTTCGACGAGGTACGGCACGAGTTCTTCCGCGAGCTCACGGTAGCCGTAGCCGACGCGCCACGAGCCGATGTGGACCTCGTAGATGCTCATGGGCGAATTCGTGGCGTCGATCCCTGGGCGTGCAGCCATCCATTCGTGGTCGGACCAGGAGTACTCTTCGCCGCCCGCGACCACAGAGACGGTTTCCGGTGGGTTCTTCGTTTGCTTCGCCATCGGGTCCGCCTTATCGACGACCCGTCCATCCGCCCCCTGCACCTTAAACTTGTACTCCGTCCCCGGGCCGATGCCAGGGATGAAGATTTCCCACACGCCGGTCGAACCGAGCGTGCGCATGGGGTACTGGTTGGGGTTCCAATTGCAGAACTCACCGACAACAGCAACGCCCTTAGCGTTGGGAGCCCACACAGCGAAAGAGGTGCCGGAGACCTGCCCCATGGATGTGGTGTAGGTGTGGCTGTTGGCGCCCAGGACTTCCCACAGGCGCTCGTGGCGGCCCTCACCGATGAGATGCAAGTCGAAGGAGCTCAAAGTGGGCAGGAAGTGGTACGGGTCAGCGATAACAACTGGGTCGCCCTCCGGGTAGGTCACCTGGAAGCGGTAATCAGGCGTGAGTTCATCCTCAAGCCCGATGACCCAAATATCATCCCCGATGGGGGTCATGGGCAGGCCCTGATTGTGGATGAGCACCTCAACGTGTGTGGCGCCGAGGATGCGAGTGCGGATCACGGAGCCCGTCGGTGTTGCGTGCCACCCATAGAAATCATGCGGGGCGTGGTGCTGGCATTGCACGAGGCGCTCGCGGTCGGCGTCGGGGATCAGCAGGGCGGGGTCGAGGTCAGTCATGTCGGAATGTTTCCTTTCGGGCACTATTGTTGGCCCATCCTACGGGCGGTAGTCCTCATCGGCGAGGTGTCGGAAGGCGAGTGGGGTGCGCAAGGTTTCGTCGATAAGCGGGAGGCGGAAGATGTGCGCGACATTTTCCACGGGGCTCAACCGGATGTAATTGCGCATGCTCCATTCGTATTCGGCGCCGGTGACCATGTCGTGGACGGTGAAGGAAGCGGCGGGCGAGAGACCGAGGGCTTCCATGTTGAGCGTGATCATGCCCTCTTGCGTGTAGGTGGGGTCGAGATTGACCACGGTGAGCACGCTGTCGCCGGTGACCGGATCGAATTTGGAGTACGCGATGAGCTGCTCATTGTCCACGGTGTGGAACGTGAGGTTGCGCAGCTGCTGGAAGGCGGGGTGATCGCGGCGGATGCGGTTGAGCAGCGTGATGTACGGCTCGAGGGAATCGCCGTTGTCCAGTGCGCCTTGGTAGTCGCGCGGTCGGAGCTGGTACTTCTCAGAGTCGAGGTATTCCTCACTACCGGGAGCGACGGGCTCGTGTTCGTAGAGCTCAAAGCCGGAGTACATGCCCCACAGCGGACTGAGCGTGGCAGCGAGGGTGGCGCGGAGAGCAAAGGCGGCGCGGTTCCCGGTTTGGATGAACGCGTGGAGGATATCCGGGGTATTCACCCAGAAGGATGGCCGGCAGATGTCCGCCTCACGCACACAGTCCAACGCGAAGCCCGTGAGTTCCTTCTTTGTGGTCTTCCACGGGAAGTAGGTGTAGGACTGTGAGAATCCGGCCTTGGCCAGACCCAACAGACGCGCCGGACGGGTGAAAGCCTCGGCGAGGAAGATGACTTCCGGGTGTGTTTCGTGGACTTTTGCGATGAGCCAGTGCCAGAAATTCGCGGGCTTGGTATGCGGATTGTCCACGCGGAAAGTGGTAATACCCAGCTCAACCCAGTGCATGACCACGCGGTAGATCTCCTTATAGATCTTCTTCGGCGCGTTATCAAAGTTGATGGGGTAGATGTCCTGGTACTTCTTTGGCGGGTTCTCGGCGTACGCGATGGTGCCGTCCGGCAGCACGGTGAAGAACTCAGGATGTGTCTTGGCCCACGGGTGATCCGGGGCTGCCTGCAGCGCGAGATCTAGGGCGACTTCCAAGCCGAGCTCCTGGGCACGTGCGATGAGTGCACGGAGGTCTTTCTCCGTCCCTAATTCGGGGTGAATCGCGTCGTGCCCGCCTTCAGCGGAGCCGATGGCCCACGGCGAACCAACGTCGCCCTCTTCCGCCACGAGAGTGTTATTCGGCCCCTTGCGGTTGAGCGTGCCAATCGGGTGGATCGGCGGGAAGTAGACCGTGTCGAAGCCCATAGCAGCCACGCGTGGAAGCGCCTCAGCGGTTGTGGAAAAGGTACCGTGCACCGGGTGGCCTTCTGCGTCCCAGCCACCCGTCGAGCGTGGGAAGAGCTCATACCAGGAGCTAAACAGGGCCTTTCGCCTTTCGACGTTCACCGCACACTCCGGCCCCTCCGTCACCAATTCGCGCAGAGGCTGAGCAGCAAGAGCCGCCGCAACCTCATGGGACAAGGCGGGTGCAAGACGGTCGCGCAGCGGGGCCTCGGCCTCCAAAGCCTTGGCCGCCGAACGCAGGAGAGCACTGTCCGCAGAGCCTTTAGCAGCGCGGTTGAGCAGCTCCGCACCGTGGATCAAGTCATTGTCCATCTCTACTGCGCTCTGTCCGGCAGCAGACTTCTTGGTCACAGCATTGCGCCAGGTGGCAATCGGGTCCGACCATGCTTCCACATGGAAGCGCCACTGGCCGGGGCTATCCGGGGTAAACACAGCGTGGCAGTAGTCGGGGCGGTACTCTTCCGCGGTCATGGGAAGGTTAAACGTGCGCCCATCGGGGGACGTGACCACAACCGTGGCGGAAATCGCATCATGTCCTTCGCGCCAGATAAGCGCGGAGATCGGCACAACCTCCCCAACCACAGCTTTCGTGGGTACGGCACCGTCGGTGGTGCGGGGCCTTACGTCATCGATTCCAAGTCGGCCAATCGCCATTTATGTCACCTCGTCCGGTTCGGTGTTGCCGTCGCGCCACTAACCGTTTCACAGCAGGGCAGAAGTCCACACCCAGCCTAGCGGAGGACGGCGCGCCGAGTCGGGGCACCGAAAGAGGAAAAAATGCGCCACAATGGTGGGCGTGACTAATGCACCGACAAACCATTCTGATCTTGCGCCGACCAACCCTGACCTTCTCATCGACTTTCGGGGGGTGGAGTTCCGTCGCGGGGGACACACACTGGTGGCGCCCGTTGACTGGCAAGTGGAGCTGGATGAACGCTGGGTGGTCATCGGCCCGAACGGTGCAGGTAAAACCACGTTGATCCGGATTGCCTCGGCGCAGGAATTCCCGTCGGAGGGCACGGCCTTCGTGTTGGGGGAGCAGCTGGGCAAGACAGATATGCGGGATCTGCGTGCGGTGATCGGCATGACTACGACGTCACTGGCGGACCGTGTGCCGGGCGATGAGATCGTCGAGGACGTGGTCATCTCCGGCGGCTATGCCGTCGTTGGTCGCTGGCGTGAGGAATATGAGGACGTAGACGTGGAGCAGGTCTACGAATCCCTCGAGCAGGTTGGGGGCCTTCATCTGCTGGGCCGTCGCTGGGGCACACTATCCGATGGTGAGAAAAAGCGCGTGCTCATCGCCCGCGCCATCATGGTCAACCCAGAGCTGCTCATCATGGACGAGCCGGGTGCTGGTTTGGATCTCGGCGGCCGCGAGGACCTCGTGGGGTATCTCAGCGATCTCGCGCTCGACCCGGATGCGCCCGCCATTGTCATGATCACGCACCATGTAGAGGAAATTCCCTACGGGTTTACGCACGCCATGCTGCTGGATGAAGGTTCCGTGGTCGCACAAGGCCTTATCGACGATGTATTGACCAGTGAAAACCTGACCAAGGCGTACCACCAGCCGATTAAGATCACCAAAGAAGACAATCGCTTCTTCGCCCGTAGGGAAACCCGAGGGGGCGCGCACCGCGTTTGATCTTCCAACGAAGATCAAACGGGGATAAGGAATCAAACGGAGATCAAAAGGAATCAAACGGGTAGAAGCAGGAAGAGGAAAGGCGTAAGGAGGTGAACCGTGGCACGGCGTGATGAAGAAGACATGAAAGGCATCAACTATGGCCGCCTTTCGGCCACGGTGATCCTTGTGCGCGATGGCGCTAACGGCCTTGAGGTGTGGATGCAGGAACGCGTGCTCACCATGGCTAATTACCCCGGCATGACGGTCTTTCCCGGTGGTGGTGTGGATATCCGTGATTTCCCGCCGAACCAGGACGAAGCGAAGCAGTTGTGGTCCGGCCGATCCGTGAGCGACTTGGCCAAACAGCTCGACGTCAAGCCGCGCCAAGCCCACGCCCTCATGTTCGCTGCTGTACGCGAGCTCTTCGAGGAAACAGGCACGCTCTTGCTTGTCGACGACTCTGGCACTCTCCTTAGCGACGCCCGACCCTTCCACCACGCCCGCAGACGGCTGGAAAGCCACGAGCTCTCGTTCACGGAGCTACTGGAGGAAACCGGCCTGGACGTGGATGCGTCTTTGCTCAAGCCCTCGGGCCGTTGGGTAGGGAAGTCGGAGAAGGGCGTGTGGTTCGACACCTTCACCTTCATCGCTGAGCTGCCCGAGGGCCAAGAACCGGATGTGACCACGGGTGAGGCCAGTGACGCGAACTGGTTCCCGCCCAGCCTCCTGCTGGATGGCTGGCGCCAAGGCCTTGTCCGCTTCGCACCGTCCACGTGGGCACAGCTGCATGACATCGCCGAGTTCAACAGTGTTGCCGAGATCATGGAGCACGTGAAAGGCCTGCCAATCGAAGCTGTTGTGGGAGACCCAGTAGACATTCCGCGCTACCGTGAACTCTTCGAATCCAACCCCGTCAACCGGATGGGCAAGCAGTTTGAGCTTTAGCCCAGAAGAGGTCCGCTTCCTCATCGAACACGGCGACAAGATCGCGGCTGCCGCCGAGGAAGTCGAGCTGACCAAGAAGAGCGCCATCGCGGACCACAAGAAACTGCACGGCCAGTTCGGCGATCACACTCGCGCCGTCATGGAGCTCATCCAGGCACGCCGGACCCTCGCTCCGAAGATCGGGGAGGAGGCCAGCACACAGTGGTTAGCCGATAATGATTCCGCGCAGCAAGCCACCCCGCACGCTGTCGCGCAGGTTCGCGCCGAACGTATCGCCCGCGCTGGGGCTTCCCTCGTCCACGACGTCACGTGTTCCATCGGTACCGAAGCACCCGCTATGACCGCGGCTGGCATGGAATACTTGGGCACTGACCTGGACTACACGCGCCTGCTCATGGCGCGGCACAATCTCCAGCTTCCCGTGCCCCAGTCGTTCCGCGTAAGCGGGACGGCTTGGGTGGCACAAGCTGATGCCCTCGCACCCGTGACCACCCCGGCAAGCAGCTCCGGCCCTCGCATCCGCGCATGTTCTGGCTCCGGTCCTGGCCGAGTCATTGTGGCGGACCCTGCGCGCCGGGCTGATGGGCGTCGCATAACAGACCCGGCCAAGCTCATCCCACCGCTGCCGGATCTCATCGAGGCTTACCCCGGTGCAGCGCTGGCCATTAAATGTGCGCCGGGCATTGACTACTCGGACTGGCACGGGCTGGTCAGCGTGGTCAGCGTGGACGGTGGCGTGAAAGAAGCGTGCCTCTACACACCGGATCTCGCGGACCATCGTCGGGAGGCAGTGGTCATCCGGGACGGTTTCACGGAGACGGTGACAGATGATGGGGGTGCGGTGGACGTCGATAAGCCAAGAAGCTTCATCGTGGATCCGGATGGTGCGATTGTGCGCGCGGGCCTCGTACAACAGTGGGGCGCGCGGCACGGGCTGACCATGCTCGATCCGCACATTGCTTACTTGTCGGGAGATGTACTGCCGGATGGCTACTCGGGGTTTCCTTTCATTGAGCAGGTCCCGTTGAAGAAGCTGCGGCCCGCACTCCAAGCGCATGGCGCGGGTGCGTTGGAGATTCTCGTGCGCGGTGTTGATGTGAATCCTGATCAATTGCGCACGAAGTTGAAACTGAAAGGCGCCCGGCCGATGGCCGTGGTCATTGCGCGGGTGGGGGATGGTGCCACGGCCTTCATCTGCGGTGCGCGAGTGCGCTAGGCTTGGGCTTTGCAAAAATCTTGACGGAAGGTGATTTTTTCATGCCCACCATTGCTGTGCTGGTGAAAAACGTGCCCGACACGTGGTCGGCGAAGACCCTCGAGCCGGACAACACGCTCGATCGCGCAAGTGCGGACAATGTCCTCGATGAGATCAACGAATACGCCGTTGAGGCTTCTCTGCGCCTGCGTGATGCCGGCGACTACAAGGTTGTCGCTGTCACGATGGGGCCGGAAGGCTGCGAGGAAGCATTGCGCAAGGCGATCGCGATGGGTGCGGATGATGCAGTCTCGCTTATCGACGACACCTTGGCCGGATCCGATGCCATCGGCACCGCCTGGGCGTTGCACAACGTGCTGAACACACTCGATGATGTTGCTCTTGTCATCGCGGGTAACCAGTCCTCGGATGGTGAGACCGGTGCTGTGCCTGGCTTGTTGGCGGAGTACCGCCAGGTGCCGGCCTTGACGCAGGTGCATGGTCTGCGTCTTGCTGGTGATGTGATCGCCGCGACCCGTGAGGATGACCATGGCACGTGGGAACTGGAAGCAACATTGCCGGCGCTGGTCACCGTGACGGAACTGGCGGATAAGCCACGCTTCCCCAACTTCAAGGGCATGATGGCCGCGAAGAAGCATGAGATCACGCGCCTGAGCCTGGCTGATATTGGTGTGGATCCGGCGCAGGTGGGTCTGGCAAATGCCGCGACCTCTGTCACCGCTGCTACCGAGATCCCTGCCCGTGCTGGTGGCGAGATCCTAGAAGGTCGTGCCTCCGACATCGCCGCGCAGGTTGTTGACCGCTTGGCCGAACGAAACCTCATTTAAGGAGCCTTGATTCATGCACGTCTACGTACTTGTTGAACACACAGGCGCAACCTTGAGTCCCGTCACCGGTGAACTGATTACCGCCGCGCGTCCACTAGGTGTTGTGTCCGCCGTGGTTGTCGGCGCACCGGGCGACGCCGCTGCCCTGGCGTCTGAGTTGGCGGCACTTGGTGCTGCACAGATCATTGATGCGTCCGCTGCGGATTACACTTCGCGCCTGATCACTCCTGAGGTGGATGCGCTGCAGGCTCTCGGTGCGGCGAACCCAGCGCCGATTGTCATCGCCGCTACTGCAACGGGCAATGAGATTGCTGGCCGCCTGGCTGCCCGCCTGGGCGCAGGAGTATTGACCAATGTTGTGGGCATCGCCCCAGATAAGACCGCGCGCCATGAAATCTTCGGTGGCGAGTATAGCGCAACCGCTGCTGCTGGTGGTGCGACCCCGATTTACACGCTGCGCCCGGGCTCTGTGAAAGCAGTGCCGGAAGCTGCGGCTGGTCAGCTCGCCCCCATGCCCCTTCCAGCCGCCACTCAGCGCGATGTTCGCGTGACATCCTTCACCCCGAAGGTGCGTGGTGATCGTCCCGAGCTGACCCAGGCCACTACGGTTGTCTCCGGTGGCCGCGGTATCGGCGACGCGGAAGGCTTCCGTACGTACGTGGAGGGGCTTGCCGATGAGCTCGGTGCTGCCGTTGGTTCCACCCGCGACATCGTCGATCTGGGTTACGCCGACCCGGAGACCCAGGTGGGGCAGACCGGTGCGACTGTGTCCCCGGACCTCTACATCGCACTGGGTATCTCCGGTGCGATCCAGCACACCTCCGGCATGCAGACTTCCGGCACCATCGTCGCTGTGAATCAGGACCCTGATGAGCCGATCTTTGCTATCTCCGACATTGGTGTTGTTGCTGATGTGGAGGAGTTCGTGCCCGAGTTGATCAAGGCACTTCAGGCCCGCAAGCAGTAAACCCGTGGTGAGCTACTTCGATCACGCCGCCACCACGCCGATGCGTCAGGTGGCGGTGGATACTTGGGTGGAACACGCCCATTTTCTCAACCCCGGTGGGCAGTATCGCTCCGGCCGTGAAGCCAACGCGGTGCTGGCCCAAGCTCGCGAAACCATCGCGAGCATTCTCGGTGCGGATCCCGTCGAGGTAATCTTCACCGGCTCCGGCACGGAGGCCGATAACCTAGCCATCCGCGGTTTCGCTGGGACTCCTGGCGCGCGCATCGTGTCCACCCCGATTGAGCACCCGGCGGTGCGCGAAACTGTCGCCGACCTGGCCAAGCATGGCGTATCCGTTGACCTGCTACCGGTTAGCCAGGATGGGGTCGTGGGGCTCACTGATGCACTCGATCAGCCCGCCTCGGTGGTCACATGCATGTGGGCGAATAATGAAACGGGCGCGATTCAGCCCATCACCGAGATCGTTTCCCGTGCCACCGCCGCCGGCTCACCTGTCCATGTGGATGCCGTGCAAGTGGTTGGTCATCTTCCCGTGGACTTTCACTCCCTCGGGGCAACAACGCTTGCTGCCAGCGCCCATAAATTCGGTGGCCCGCGTGGAGTGGGGGTCTTGCTTGCTCGACGCTCACCAACCCCTGCACCGGTGCTCACTGGCGGGGGACAGCAGCGTGGCTTGCGCCCCGGAACTGTTGACGTTGCCGCCGCCGCTGCCACCGCGGCCGCATTGGAAGAAGCCAGTGCCGAAATGGACGCTGAGAACAAGCGCCTGACACAGCTTCGGCGTGAGCTCATCGCCGCCATCACTCACACAGTCCCCGGCGCTTATGCCACGGTTCTTGGGACAGAGCACCCGCCCCAAGTCCTCCCCGGCCACGCGCATCTGATCTTCCCCGGGGCCAACGGTGATGCCATGATCATGCTTTTGGACAGTCACGGCATTGAGGCATCCACTGGCTCCGCCTGCAATAACGGTGTGAATCAGCGCAGCCATGTTCTTGAGGCAATGGGTTTGCCCGATGATCATGCGGACGGTGCCTTGCGCTTCACCCTCGGTCGAACCACCACGCAGGAGGACATCGACCATCTCATTGCCGTTCTACCCGATGTGATTGAGAAAGCTCGGAGCGTGGCGTCGCTCTAGCACTCAAGTTTTTGCGTGTCGCATGTGGCGTGTGTGACCAATGTGCACTACGGTGCAAAACATGACTCGTTTTATGCGCCCCGCAGCCCTGCTCACATCCGCTGCAATCGCCCTTGGCGGCATCATGGCCGCTGGCAACGTCCACGCTGATAGCCCCGCTGATTGGGTGAATGGTGTGGATGTTTCCCACCACCAGGACACTGGTGGTGATTCCATCGCGTGGCATGAGGTGCGCGACGATAACCACAAGTTCGCCATCATCAAGGCGACCGAAGGTCAGGATTACACGGACAATGCCTTCGCAAAATTCGCACAGGGCGCCATTGACTCCGGCATGGCAGTGGGTGCCTACCACTACGCCCGCCCGGCAAAGGACCCGGTTTCGCAGGCGCAGAACCTGGCCCGTGCCTACAACTCTGTGCCGGGTCTGACCCTGCCACCGGTCCTTGACATTGAGGTTGATGAGGGCCTGAACCCGGACGAGCTCAAGGAGTGGACGCGCACGTTCCTCACTGAGGTAGAGAACGAGACTGGCCGTCGCCCGATGCTGTACACCTACCGTTACTTCTGGCTGGAACAGATGGACAACGCTGAGGAGTTCTCCGACTATCCGCTGTGGCTGGCCGCCTACCAGAACAAGGCGCCGGCACCGGTCGGTGGCTGGGACAAGGTGGATATCTGGCAGCGCTCTGAGTCCGGGAACGTGGCCGGCATTAACACTCCGGTGGACCTGAACCTGTTCAACGGCAACCACGGCCAGTTCGCGCGCTTCACCGAGGGTGACTTCAATGCTACCGGTGGCATTCTGGAGCCATTGCAGGATCAGCCGATCGAGGGTGACTTCTCCGATTCACTGCAGGTTCTGGAGCAGTCCAACACGGCTCTCGCCGCTGCAATCCTGGGCCTAGCCTCAGGCATCCTCGCGCCGGAGCAGGTGGAGCACGCTGCACAGAACTTTGGTTTTGATGCTGGTGATGCCCACAACATTGCGGACACCGCCCGCCGCCAGATTGAAAACGGCACCCTGCCGATCGACGACCTGAATAAGATGATGGTCGGCGATGACTACTCCGTGGGCGACCTGCTTATCCTCCTGGATAACGCGAACAAGCAGAACGAATCCAAGTAGCTACTAGTCCACGAGCTAGTCCCCGCGTGGCGTTGCAGAAGCAGCCATATCGCGGGCCCATGCGTCACCTTTGAAGTGAGCGGGCACACCACCCCCGAGCAACCTGCGGGTCAGCTCGGGGGTTTCGGGTATCTCCGCCCGGGACCCAAGCAAAATGATGTTGCCGTAGCGCCGGCCCTTCAGCATCGGCGGATCAGCAATCACAGCAAGGTGCGGGAAAACTTCCGCCATGCCCGCCAACTCTTCACGGGCTTCTTTCAGGTCACCGTGCGAACCACAGTTGGACACGTACAAGCCAGTCGGGGAGAGGGAGTGGAGGCACTGGCGGAAGAAGGGGAGCGTCGTTAAGCTGCGCGGCGTCGTGGCGGACTCGAAGACATCGCGGATGATCACATCGCGCGAGGCCTCGACGAACCCATCGGTGACCTCGCGCGCGTCGCCCACCCGGATCTTCACCAGCGGAGCGCGCGGAATGTCGAACTTCTCCCGCGCGAGCTGCGCCAGATCCATGTCCCATTCCACGACCGTGTTGCGCGAATGCGGCCACACGTGCGCGAAATAGCGCGGCAGCGAGCACCCCGCGCCACCCAGATGCGTCAGACGAGGCTTCTCCCAGGCAGCTGACGTTGCATGGCTCTCGACCGCAGCAGCAATCCACCGCATGTACTCAAAATCCATCCGTTCCGGCTCCCCCGGCACGATGTGCGAGCTGGGAACACCGTTCACAAGCAACAACATCGACCCGTCCGGTTCGTGGATGATCTCCGCGATGCCGGTGTCAATCTCGAAGTTTTCGCTTTTCTGGGCCATACCTGCCGAGACTACAGATCCACATCCGTTGTTCGGAGATAAGCAGTGGCGGCGAGCCACCCGGCCAGCGTCAAGACGGTGGACGCGATTGTGACCTGGATTATTGTTACCTCGCTGATTGTCCCTGCTTCTGCGACTGCACTGCTGCCCAGCCATAGGGTGTCGGTGAGTAGCCCTGGTGGCAAGACGAAGCGGGCGAAGGTCGCACCTGAAGCGAGGGCGCCGAATGAGAAGATGCTGGCGACCAAAGCGAGGGCGACGGGACCTGTGAAATTGCGAATCACCATCGACAGGAAGGACTGCCATGCAGACACCGCAGCAGCTGGCAGTAATGAGAGAAGCGCGACCACACCGAATGCGCAGGGTGGTGTGCCGGGCACGCCGAGGACAAAACCCACGCCGATGGCCAGGACAACGAGCACTGCCTGCATCGCTGCCACCGCAATCGTAATCGCGGCGATTTTGGAGGCGGTCAAGCTGCCCGCCGACCGGGTGGAGGTAAGCAGCGAATGCCAGTTGTGGCCGCGGTGCTCGACGCGCCAGGCAGCGGAGGCGATGATGGCGATACCGGCTGTCATGAAGATCATCCCGTAGAAGAGCATGATCTGGGAGAGATAACTGGTCCACCCGGCGTCGAGTTGCCCTTGATTGCCCGCGTAGTTTCCAGCCCCGATTGCTACCGCGATGAGCGGAACGAGAGTAAGGACAGCCCACATGTGGGACCTGCGGAATTTCAAAAGGTCGTTGCACAGCAACTTCATGTTTCTAGAGCTCCTTCTGATCGAGCATGCGGGTTGCCGCAGTGACAACAGCGACGGCGGTGATGATGTAGATGCCCCACGCGAACCAGTGCGGGGTAGTCGGCGCGATGCCTGAGTCACCAAAGGTGAATGGGGTCAGCATGGCGAAGTAGCCGAAAGGATTGATAGCGGCCAGCCATGTCGGCGAGAGCAGTGCGGCAACGCCGAGGAAGCCACCGATGACGCCGATCGCCAGGACAACAATCTGGGAGTCGGTCACCGCTGCCAACCACAACATGACGGCGAGCAGTGTAAGTGAGGTGCCGAGTGCTCCCAGACCGAAAAACACCCAGGTGGAAAGCATCTCGGAGCCCGGTACCGGGGTGCCCATGAGGAGAGGCACGACAATGACGCCTACGAACTCAACGAGATTGAGCATGGCCACGAGCACCGTCGCCACGGCGAATTTGCGTACGATCAGTGTGCTCGGTGGCACACCGGCGATGGCGTTGAGGCGCCACCCGCCGTTGACGTTTTCGGTGTCCACCACTCGGCTGGCGACTACAGCCAACTGCAAGGGCGACAAGAACGCCAACGCCATGCAGTAGCCGACAAGATGACCAGCCCAGGAGGCCTCGGGGTCCGCGCGGAAATCGTCTATGCGGCCCCCGGCGAAGAGATTCATGCCGGCGAATAAGACAATTCCCGCACACAGAAGGAATCCGAGCAACACGACCTTGGTGCGGCGCAGCTTTGCGATTTCGACGATCATGCGCTCAAACCTTCCCGTCCTGTCAGTCCGATGAAGATCTCCTCGAGACTGCGGCGTTTGCGCACTACCTGGTGCAGCGGAACACCGTGGCTGACCAGGCGGGCGCAGACATCGGCGACCTGGTCATCACTGAGCCCCTGTACTTCGAGACCGCCAGCAACCTGCACGGGGCTCAGGGCAGCCAGAAGCGATGCGGCGGCCTCTGCAGAGGGGGTTTGGATGAAGAGGTCGGGGAGTTGGGCGTCGTAAAGCTCTTGCTGCGAGCCTTGAAAGATGAGCCTGCCCCGGTCGATGATGGTCAGATTCGAGGCCATTTTCTCGATTTCGGAGAGCAGGTGGCTGGATACCAACACCGTGCGGCCTTCATCCCGGGCGAGGCTGACGATAAGTGCGCGGATTTCCTCAATACCGGCCGGGTCGAGGCCGTTGGTGGGTTCGTCGAGGATGAGTATCTGCGGGTCGCGCGCGAGCGCCATCGCGATGCCGAGGCGTTGCTTCATGCCAAGCGAGTAGTTCTTAACCAGCTTGTCCATGTGGTCACCCAGGCGCACGAGCTCGATCGCACGTTGCGCATTTTCGGGAGAGGCGCCGAAGAGTCGCGACGCGATCTTCATGTTTTCGCCACCGGTCAAATGCGGGTATGCGGACGGCGCTTCGATGAGTGAACCGACACCGGCGAGTACTTCGGGGCGGGTCGCGCGGTTCATGGGGCGCCCGAGCATGCTGATTTGGCCACTGGTGGGTGTGACCAAACCGAGCAGCATTTTCATGGTGGTCGATTTGCCCGACCCGTTCGGACCGAGCAGCCCGTGCACGGTACCGGGCTTAACATCCAAGCCAAGGTTGTTGACCACGGTTGCGCCAGCGTACGTCTTTGTCAGACTTTCTGTCCTGATGATCGATGATGTCTCCATGCACTCAAGGTTCCCGCACCACCAGCAGGTTCCGCGTCGGCACGGGGCATGATCTTCGCTGTCCTACTCGGGTATGACGCGCTCTAGGAATCCAGCAAGTCTTCGCGCGCAACGAGTCCGGTCCGGTACGCGAACAGCGCGGCGTGGACGCGGTCGCGTGAGCCTGTTTTCGCCAGGACACGCCCGACATGGGTCTTCACCGTCGGCATGGAGATGAACATTCGCTCGGCGATCTCCGTATTCGACCAACCACGCCCGACTGCGACCAGGATCTCGGTTTCGCGCGCAGTCAACTCGTCCAAGGCAAGACGATCGGCGGGAGCAAGTGGCATATCGGTCTCAGTAGAAGAAGAGCTGAGCTTATCGACGACCCGTTTCGTCGCCCTCGGCGAGATCACCGCATCCCCGGCCGCAGTGGTGCGGATACCGCTCAACAGCGTGTCTGGCTCTGCGTCTTTGAGCAGGAATCCGCTCGCGCCCGCGGACAATGCCCCCATCACGTAACCTTCGTCGTCGAATGTGGTCAGAATGATCACCTTCGCGTCCGGGAAGTGCTGCGAGAACTGGCGTGTGGCTGCGATGCCGTCGAGGACCGGCATCTGGATGTCCATGAGCACGATGTCGACCGGGTTAGCGGCCATCGCCTCCAGGGCCTCTTCACCGTCGCCAGCGAGCCAGCCCACCGATAGGTCTGGCTGGGAGTCCACCACAGCGCGGATGCCGTGGAGGAAGAGCAGCTGGTCGTCGACGAGACCGATGGAATGGGTCATGGCTCGACCCTATCTGCATGCTGTAAAGGCAGGCGCGCTTCGGTGAGCCAGGTGTTGTTGTGGGAGGGGGAGGAGGTAAGGGAGCCGCCGATAAGCGATGCTCGCTCGCGCATCCCGCGGAGACCGTGACCCTGCTGCTGTTTGGCGCCGGGCGTGAACCCATTTTCGAGGCAGATTGTAGCCTCGGTTGGGTGCCAGGCAACGGTGAGCCGCGCAGTGCCGTCACCGTGCTTCATCGCATTGGTAAGTGCTTCTTGGACGATGCGGTGGATTGTCAGCATCGTGCCCGGGTCGAGTGGGGGCAGCGTGCCTTCGACGCTGTAGTCGATGTCGAGTCCGCCCGCGCGGCTAGTGGCGACAAGACCATCGATATCGAGTGCGGGAACGAGCGGCTCGACAGGGCGCTGCTCCCCGCCACGCAGTAGGCTGAGGACACCGCGCATTTGGCGCAACGATTCCCGGCCGACCGTGCTGATCGTGCGCAGCGCGTCGTCGCACGAGGCTCCGTAGCGTGCGCCGTCGGCCTGCGCCACGATGACGGTGAGAGAATGCGTCACAATGTCGTGGATTTCGCGGGCGAGATGCGCGCGCTGTTCAGCTGCCACACGCTCGAATACATCGCGCTGGCGCTCGAGCTGGATCTGTAGTTCCTTCGCTGCCGCTTCCTCCGCACGGTGCCGCAGTTCACCGAGAAGGAAGGCAATGACGAGCAACGTGACGCTCCATGCGATGTACGGGGCGCGCACAGGCAATGGCAACGTCACCAAAGCTGGGGCGATAAGCGCCGTCGCGGCGATGTCGCCGGCAAGGAGCGTGGTGGCCACGACATACCTTACGGGTGCGGGAAGGTGGCGCGCGATGATGTAGGCGGTGATCATCGCAACACCGATCACCCCGGTTGGTAGGCTCTCAGTGAAAGAGCAGGCTGCGAGCACCACGACGCACGATGCAATGGTCACCCACGGCCAGCGACGGCGCGTGAACGGCGCGGCACCCGCGCATACGACAAGGGCTGCGTCGAGCAAGCCGAAACCTGTCGCGAACGGGCTGATGAGGCAAAACGCCACGAGCACGAGCGCTAGAAGTACGTCCCGGGGTCGAATAAGCTCAACCTCCACATGATTGGTCATGCTATGCCAGCGTAATTTCTGGGCGCATCACTGTCGTCGTACCGTGGTACCACTTTGTGGGTCGAGCATTTTCTGTCCTGCGTTGACGCGACTACACTCACGCCACGTGCGAGTACTGGCAGCAATGAGTGGCGGCGTCGATTCCTCTGTGGCGGCGGCGCGGCTCGTCGACGCCGGACATGATGTTGTCGGCGTTCACCTCGCCCTGAGCAAGGACGCGCAACAAACCCGCGAATCCGCACGTGGCTGCTGCTCGATCGAGGACTCCGCTGACGCACGTCGCGTGTGCGACAAGCTGGGCATTCCGTTCTACGTGTGGGATTTCTCCGACCGTTTCAAAGAAGAAGTCATCGATGACTTCGTGGACAGCTACGCCCGCGGTGAGACCCCAAACCCGTGCCTGCGCTGCAACGAAAAAATCAAATTCGCAGCCTTGCTGGAGCGCGCATTGGCGCTCGGCTTCGACGCGATCGCAACAGGGCACTATGCGCTTATCGACGACGCTGGCAACCTCCGCCGATCCACCGACGCCAACAAGGACCAGTCTTACGTCCTCGGAGTGATGACGCGCGATGAGCTGGACCGCTGCCTCTTCCCAGTCGGCGACACTGAGAAGCCACAGATCCGTGAGGAAGCCGCCGCCTATGGTTTCTCCACTGCGTCCAAGCCGGATTCTTATGACATCTGCTTCATCCCGGATGGCAATACCCAGGCGTTTTTGGGCAAGTCCATCGGCATGCGTCCCGGCATGATCGTTGACCAGGATGGCACGGAGCTCAAAGAGCATGACGGTGCTTTCCAGTACACGATCGGCCAGCGCAAGGGCCTGAACATCCGCGTGCCCGCTGCCGACGGCAAGCCGCGCTACGTCACCGACATTGACACTGAAACCGGCACCGTCACCGTCGGCCCGCGTGCAGCCCTAGACGTGACCACGATCCACGCCGACCGCTTGAAGGTTCTTCACTCCGCTATGACCGAGCCTTCCGAGAGCGGAGATCCGCTCTCCGCTCTTGTGCAGATCCGTGCCCACGGCGGTGTGGTGAAATGCCGCGCTTATGTGGACCTAGAAGCCGACACCATGACCTTGGAGCTCGCCGAGCCGCTCTCCGGTGTTGCACGCGGCCAGGCTGCCGTGCTTTATTTGCCGGACCCGGACGGGCAGGGTGACATCGTGCTGGGGTCCGGCACGATCTACGGGACGGAGTCGGCGTGACGGCCTTTGGCCTGGGGCCTATGCCCGGCACCGACCTCGTGCAGGCTGCGGACGTTGTGCTCTCTGAATTACCCACACCGCACCTTCCGCAGCTACCCGCCCGCGGCGTGGGCTCTGACCTGATTGGTCGTACGGCAGCACTGTTGCCACTCAACCTGGACATTGGGCCCCGCTCCTGGCGGGTCACACGCCGCCCACAGATCGCCACCATGCGCGCCCGCGATCAGTTTGAACGCGACCTGGATCTGCTCGAAGAGCTCTGGGCCGGCAAACTCACCGAACTCAAGGTCCAGCTTGTTGGTCCGTGGACCCTTGCCGCCCAACTGGAAATGACCAACGGCCACCGCATGATCACTGACCGGGGCGCGACACGGGAGATTGCCGAGGCGTTGGAATATGCGGCGGGGGAGCATAGGTCAGACGTCGAGAAGCGATTCGGCGTGAGCACGCTCCTGCAGCTCGATGAGCCGGCGCTTACGCGCGTGCGAGGTGGAACGCTCACGGGAACGACGGACTATGAGGACATCCCGGCCGTTCCTGAGGAGCGTCTCTTGGAGGCCTACGAGCCCTTCGGCGAGCACCTCCTCAACACACCGGACCCTTTGTACGCGGCCGACTGGTTCACCGTGAACCTCGCTGGCGATTTCGACTGGGATGCCCTGGCTGGCGCGCTCGACCGCGGTGCGCGCATTGCTGTGCCCGTGATGGAACCACGCGATGTGTTCAACATCTTCGATCAGCTGCAGATCGACCCGGCGTTAACCACAATCGACGTTTATGGCGAGGCTGGCCCGACGCTGCTGGATACAGCGGCGAAGTTCAGCGCAGCAACCGAGATGGCGAACGCAGTCGCGACAGTGGACTGAGGTCCAGAACGCGTAGCAATCGTTTCGGTAACCTAAATAAGAAACGGTTCACTAATTAAGGGGCGTTGCGATGAGCTGGAAACACGACCACTACGAGTGGTACTACATCCTGATTTTCAGCGTGCTCTTCGGCTTCGCAATGAGCAACGTGTTCGACAACCTTGCCTTGGCCATCTCGGTCGGGTTCGCTTTTGGTCTGTCGATTGCTATGGCGTTAGGGGAGAAGCACCGAGCGAAGGTCGAGGACGGCAATCTGATCTTCGGGGTAGGGAAGAAGGTTGAATCAATCCCGCTCAGCGATGTCGATCATGTGGCTTTCGACGACTCGAAGGGCGAGATGGTCGTGCAAACGAGTGACGGCAGCACGCACACCCTCGACGCCGGCTGGGACAAGAAAGGTCTGTCGAAGTTCGTCAACGAGGTTAAGGGCGAATACCAGCTGTAGTTGGCACAAGCATGGCTAGCTGATCATCGGCCACGCGGTGTTGATGGTGGAGGTGTCGCGACCGCGGAATTCCATGTATTTGCGGAAGTCCGTCTGAATCTCAAAATGCTTGACGGCCTGGAATTCCATGAGCTCATCCAGGTCCTTTTGAGCTAGTTCAGGCCAGACTGAATTGACCTGCTTCCAGGCGATCCGCGCAGCAGCCATCGCATCGGACGTGGCCTCGTGTGCATTCTCCAGCTGGACCCCATAGTGCTCAGACAATGCGCCGAGGTTTCGCTTGCCACCTTTGCGGTAGCGGTCCATCGCGCGGTCAATGAGCAGCGGATCAAACACTGGCCCTGTCACTGTGAAATCACCGGTCAGCGCGCGCAGTACCGTCAGGTCGTAGGGCGCGTTGAACACGATCAACGTGAACCCGTCTTCCCACGCCTGCTTGATGGTGTCCACGGTCTCCTTCAGCACCTCATCATGCGGACGGCCCTCCGCGCGGGCCTTCTCCGTGGAGATGCCATGGATCGCGGCAGCCTGCTCGGGGATCTCCACACCGGGGTCGGCGAGGTGTTCGGTGGCGGTGACCTCGCGGCCGTCGATACGCACGAGCGCAGAGGTCACAATGCGAGCTTCCAGCGGATTCGCCGAAGTGGTTTCAAGGTCGAAGGAGAGCATCCGCGACGCGTCGAAAGTAGGCATGGTGCTCATTCTAATGAGGTGTGCGACACGCACATCTTGACCTTGCCCCTAGGGCAACGTTCACACTATGTGGCATGGGTGATTACACGATTGGAGAAATGGCCGACATGCTCGGCCTGAGTACGAAAACATTGCGGCACTGGGAGGCGCGTGGCCTGCTGGAACCATCCCGCACCTACAGCGGGTACCGCATGTACTCAGATGCTGATGTGGAACGCTGCGCAGCCATCGCGCTCTACCGCGGCGTGGGGATGTCGCTCGAAAGCATCGCCAAGCTTATCGACGCCCCCTCCCACACCCTTCAATCCGCCCTGAACCACCACCGCGCTGAACTAGCTCAACGGCTTGCCGCTGTGCACGAGCAAATCGAAGCGGTGGATGACCTTATCAACGAAACCATGAAAGGACAGATCAACATGGATGCAATGAAGAAATACCTCGGCGAGAAGATGCCGGAATACCAGGCAGAAGCCGAAGAGCGCTGGGGTGACACCGCTGAGTGGGTGCAGTCCCAAGAGAAGCTGGCGCAGATGGGTGAAGGCGACTTCGCGCAGTTACAGCGTGACCAGGAGGCGTTCGCCGCGGACCTGGTTGCTGCACGAGACGCTGGGGTGGAGGCTGGCTCTGACGAAGCCTCCGCGCTCGTCGCGCGCCACCGAGAGATGATCGGGCAGTGGTACGAAGTCACTCCCGCCCGTCAGCTTATTTTGGCGCGGATGTACGTCGGTGATGAGCGCTTCCACGAGGCGTATCAGGGGGCGCAGGGGTATCTGCTGGATCTCATCGAAAAGCATGCTGCGGATGAGGGCGTGGATGTGGCAAATCCGGAGTGGCAACAAAGGTGATCCGATTTTTCTTACATCGCACTTTTAGTAACCTGGGTTTTTAGAAGATGAAAGCGCGACAGTGGCGAGATTTCTCGACCTCGTCCGAATAACCCCCTCCTGGTTCCGCGCATCTACACTGGGGCAGCGTGACTGAAAATAACGGCAGCATCGATAAGGATCTCCTCCTCGAGTGGGATGAGCTGGCTAAGGAGATTCGCCACCACCGGGACCTGTATTACAACGGTGACCCGGTAATCACGGACGCGGAGTTCGACGAGATGTTCCGCGCGCTCCAGAAGCTGGAGGAGGAACATCCAGAGCTGGCGGTGCCGGATTCACCGACGAAGGAAGTCGGCGCGGCGGTGACGGATTCAGCCTTCGCGGATGTTGAGCACCTTGAGCCGATGACCAGTTTGGACAACGTGTTCTCAGCTGAGGAACTGGCAGATTGGCTAGCCAAAACCCCCGGCCCGTACCTGACGGAGCTGAAGATCGACGGGGTGTCCATCGACCTTGTCTACGAGAACGGCACACTCGTCCGCGCCGCCACGCGTGGGGACGGTCGCGTGGGCGAAGACATCACCGCCAACGCCAAGGTCATCGAGGACATTCCGCATGAACTCACTGGCGACGCCCCGGCGCTGGTGGAGGTCCGCGGTGAGGTGTTCATCCGCCCGGAGGATTTCCCGGAGCTCAACGAGCTACGCCAGAAGGAAGGCGGTAAACCGTTTGCGAACCCGCGCAATACGGCGGCGGGTGGCCTGCGCCAGAAGGATCCGGAGGCGGTGCGCACCCGCAAGTTGCGCATGATCTGCCACGGCATTGGGGCGCGAGAGGGTGTGGAGTTCACTTCTCAGCATGAGGCGTACGAGAAGCTCGCCTCCTGGGGCTTGCCCGTCAGCGAATACACCAAGAAAGCTGCGACCGCCCAGGAGGTCCAGGACGCGGTGACCTACTGGGCGGACCACCGCCATGATGCCATCCACGAGATGGACGGTGTGGTGATTAAGGTCGATGACCTAGCCACACAACGACAGCTCGGTTTCACGTCGCGCGCGCCACGCTGGGCGATCGCCTACAAGTACCCGCCGGAGGAAGTGACTACGAAGCTGTTGGACATCGAGGTGTCCATCGGCCGCACGGGCCGCGCCACGCCGTATGCGGTGATGGAGCCGGTGTTCGTCTCCGGTTCGACGGTCGCGATGGCCACGTTGCACAATCAGACGGAGGTCAAACGCAAGGGCGTGCTCATCGGTGACACGGTGGTGGTGCGCAAGGCGGGCGAGATCATTCCGGAGGTCCTCGGCCCTGTCGCGGGTCTGCGTGATGGCACTGAGCGCGAATTTGTTTTCCCCAAAGACTGCCCGGCCTGCGGCACGGAGCTTGCGCCCGCGAAGGAAGGCGATGCGGATTGGCGTTGCCCGAACACCCGCTCGTGCCCGGCGCAGCTCGGCGCGCGCCTGGAATACATCGGTTCCCGCGGGGCCTTCGACATCGAAGCTCTCGGCGAGAAGGGTGCGCATGATCTCATCGCATCGGGAGTGCTTATCGACGAATCCACCCTTTTCTCGTTAACCCCCGACGACTTAAAGAAGTCGTCTACGTACACGAGAAAAGACGGCCAGATTAACGCTTCGGGCACGAAGCTCCTGAGCAACCTGCAGGAGAAAAAGACCACTGACCTGTGGCGCGTGCTGGTGGCCTTGTCGATCCGCCATGTTGGTCCGACGGCGGCGCGGTCTTTGGCGGCGCGCTACAAGTCCATGGATGCGCTGCGTGCAGCCTCGGTAGAAGACCTTGCTGAGACCGACGGTGTCGGCACGATCATCGCCGAGTCCTTCAAGGATTGGTTTGAGGTTGACTGGCATGTGGACATCGTGGATAAGTGGGCCGCTGCTGGCGTGACCATGGAAGATTCCGTCGAGGACGCAGCACCCCAAACGCTTGAAGGCCTGACCATCGTGGTCACCGGAACGCTGGAGAACTTCTCCCGCGACAGCGCCAAGGAGGCAATCCTGTCCCGCGGTGGCAAGGCGTCGGGTTCGGTGTCGAAGAAGACCGACTACGTCGTGGTGGGGGAGAACGCCGGTTCCAAGGAGGAGAAAGCACGCGACCTGGGCATCACCATCTTGGACGAAGCCCAGTTTGAACAGCTGCTGGAAACCGGCGAGATTTAGACCGAATCACCAGGCTTCATAGTCGTTGTCGCGCCCAGGCAGCGACTTGAAGAAGATCTCTTCATCCCCACGGGCCTGCCCCAGAATGAGGAAGAAGAGTGGGGAAGCATCCAAATTGGGAAGCTCATGGACGACACTGTTCATGAGCTCTGCCACCTCGCCCCATGGGTCCCGACGGATTTCCTCGGCGAAGACCCGCCAGTCAAAAACATTGCCGTATTGCAGGGTGGCGGCGTACACCTCGTAGGGCCACGAGGAGATCGGATCCTTTGGCGATGCCGAGACGTTTCGGAACATCTGCGGACGAATTACGTGAGCCATGCAGCCAACTCCTTACACGTGGCTTCTACCCGTGACCATGAATTCCAATCGGCTGAAACACCCTTGTAGTTCGCAAGCGAATCTCGATTCCGGGTGTCTGCAGGATTCGGTGCCGCCAACATGAAGATCAGCTCGGAAAGCACTGAACCATCGGTTTCGGTCATCTCGGAGTAGTACGAATCGATGTTGGAAAGAATCTTGCAGGCTGTCTTGATGCCTAATTGGGAGCTAACGGCAGCTACGTCGAGATAATCGCGCACTTGGTTTCGACGAACGATGAGAAAGGCCTTTGTGCGTAGGACTTCGGCAATTGTAGGAATCCGGAGGGTGTCCCCCGATGGGAGAGTGATCTCTTCGATCTCTAATGGGGTTTTGCGTCGTAAGTTACGAAGACCAGCTTGATAGTCATCGAGACTGCCCATAATCGTCATTGGCGGCTTGGAAGCGCGTGGATCGGTCGTCCAGCCTTCGAGCGCCATAACCGATTCAAGAACTGCGTCGTACCGTCCTTGAAGGTTCTGGATCACGTGATCATGATCGAACGACATGCGGTGGCCAGCGTAGAAAACGGCCGCACTTCCTCCGACGAGTACGGCATCTGGCGCCACTTTCTGCAGCTTCGCCGCAGACTCGTAGAGCTTTTCCATATCGTTCATGTTCACAAGGATAGTTGGCTGCTAACCGTTGGATTCGGTTGTACCTTCTTGGGTCAACAGACTCGCTGATTGGAGGCCCACGAGGATGGCTGCCCAAGCCGCGAAGAGCCACCAGACAAGGATCGGGATGGATTCATTCCAACTCATCCCTCGGGCGATGAGAACCACTACGAGGGATGTGACAACTGCATCCAAGAAACCAATGAATGGCTTCTTCTTGCGCATCAAGCTGAACGTCGATAACCCGAGCAAGACTAGAATGACAATTAGGCTGATCATGGGCGCGTACCTTTTACCAGTTCAATTCCTAGGTCGTCGACGTCGGCTTCACTCGAATTAGCGACGAATGCGGCGCGAGGATGTGGTGATTCTGGGTCCCAGACGAGCATTGTGCTGTATCCGCCGGTTCCGCCGTTGTGGAAGATATATGTTGTGCCGTCTTCCTCAAAATCCGCCCAGCCGAGCTCCGGGCCACCGTGTGCGACAACCCAGTCGACATACTTGGCAATGTCGTGTGCAGTGGAACGGATGGCGCCTGCGGGAGCCCAGCCGTTCATATCCCAGCGCTCGGCTTCACGGCCGCTGAAAGTGAGGCCCTGTGGATGGCCGTCGACAGTGCCCGGCATAGCGAGGAAAGTCGAGGCCATTCCGGCCGGCTCGAAGATTTGGGTGCGCAACAGCTCTTCATAGGGAGTGTCAGCGTTGACAGCGAGGAGCTGTCCGAGAAGGGCGTGACCGTAATTGGAGTAGTTTTCTTCGCCACGATTTTTGAGTTCTGCTTGCTTGGCAGCTTCCAGAATGTCGTTCGGGGTGGCATCCTTGTACGGATTGCCGCCATTGCGGAGCAGGGACAGCACTAGGTTGGCAAAGCCCACGCCTTCCAGTCTGGATAGGCCTGAGGTGTGATTTAGTAGTTCCTCAATGGTGACATCAGCAATGGGGGTTCCTGCAGCATCGATAATGTCTTGGACTTGGGTATCCAGGCGAAGGGAGCCATTTTCAATTTGTTGGCGGGCCAGCTCGCCGTTGAAAGTCTTGGTCAGGGAACCGATCTCGAACTCGGTGTGTTCGTCGGCTCCCAAGCCGCCGAAGCGGACCTCGCCACCGTCGTAGATGAATCCGGCGAGTTGGTAGTACCCCTTGGGGGCGTGGGCGACGAGCACCGATGTAATTGTGTCGTCGCCAGTGTGGTCTGTAGCGGAATCGATGGGGCGAGGGCCGAAATAGAGCAGTAATGAAAGAGTGGCCAGAGCAGCGGGGACGCCTACGGCGATGCGGCGGATATATTGCTGGCGCATTAGTGGTCCTCTCCGGCGGCAATGATGGTCAATAGAGGAATGACACGGGAAGGCCTGACTTCGTAGCGGCCGTCGAGTTTGGCAATCCAGCCGGCGCTCTGAAGGGCGGCAATGTGGTGATAGGCGGTGCCGGTGGAGGAAACAAGGGCTTCGTCGACAAGCTCGGCGACTGTTGCGGGCGCCACCAAGAGTCGACGGAGGATAGCGCCTCGGACTGGATGTGCGATCGCGGCGATGCGGTGAATGTACTCGTTCCACTCGCGGCCGGTGAGGTAGTCGGCGCTGCGTTCCCATTGGTACGCGTACTCCCGGCCGTCAAGTGTGATGGCACCTCCGAAGACGACGGATCCATGATGGTCGTGATCGGAAGAGTTCGAGCACTGGATCTGGTCCACGACCCAGAAATCTCCCGAAGACGATGAAGTGGGGGAGGATTCGAGGGCAGCGACTCGGGACTCGAGAGCTTTCAGGCGCTCCAGGATCGTTGTATCGGTTTCATGGGAAATGGAAATCTCCTGTTGCATGACTCTAGAAATACGGAATCACTGGCAATCTGTCAAGCGTGAAAAAGAAAAAGCGCGCCGAAGCGCGCACGAGTCAAAGGGGGTGGAGGGTGCTGTTTAGCGGACCAAGGCTCCCACGATGGCACCGAGGTCGCCGATGTGGTTGACCTCGGAGGCGAGGAAGTCCGGGCCGCCAGTACGACCGACCACCATGTAGAGACCGGTGGTACCCAGAGGAGTGATGGCCAGGGTGGAATCGAGGAGCCACCAGGCATCGGGGACCCACGTGTCGGTGTCGTCGCGGAGGATGCGGGCATGGGAGACGTCGATAAGCATTGGCTCAGAACCGTCGTCGCCGGGCGCGGCCTGAGATGCGGCGACGCGCTCGCTGCCGGTGTCGGTCTCGCGGAGGACCACAGCCCAGGAAGACGTCAACGCCATGGGCATGACGGAAACGAGCTCCTCCATCGCGGCGGGCAGATCGTGGACTTGGTTGGCCACACGTGCGAGCATCTGTACCTGCTCACGGCGGTCAACACGGCCGGTGAAGGGGCGAATGGAATCCACCTCAACGCCCTTGACCGATGCGGCGGCGGTGATGAGGGAATCAACCATGACGCCGGTGGGCAGTTCCACAACAATATCGTCGGTCACCATCGCAGCATCGCCGGCAAAAACTGATTCCACAATGTCTACGGACTTGATATTGGCGTCGACCATGCCGAAGGCCTCGGCGAGCTCACCAAGGCTGCCGGGGGTGTCTGGAAGGACAACACGGATCAGGTAGGACATGACATCTCGTCTCGTTGAAATTCAATTGGGGTGCTGCCGTAGTATAAGGGCGACCGAGACTATTACCAATGATTTTAAGAAGGTGGGCACCGTGGCTGAAGCCTCAGGAATCTCCCGCGAGGAGGTCGCAGGCATCGCTCGACTGGCACGTATTGCCGTGAGCGAAGAGGAATTGGACCAGCTCGCAGGGCAATTGGACACCATTGTTGAGGCCGTCTCAGCCGTTCAGGCTGTAGACACCGACGGTGTTGAGCCGATGAGTCACCCGCACTCGATTGACGCTGGCATGCGCGAGGATGTTGTGCGGCCCACGTTGACGCAGGAGCAGGCGCTGGATCAGGCACCGGAGGTTGAGGAGGACCGCTTTATGGTTCCTCAGATTCTGGGGGAGGAGCAGTAAATGACCGATTACACTATTCCCGCAGAAGGACTGACTAGTCTGCCGGCGCACGTGCTGGCCGAGAAGATTCAGGCCGGTGAGGTGACCTCCCGCGAGGTGACCCAGGCATTCCTCGACCGCATCGCCGAAACCGATGAGACCATCGGTGCATTCCTGCATGTTGGCGCTGAGGAAGCTCTTGTGGTTGCCGACGAAGTGGATGCCGCCGTCAAGGCCGGTGAAGCCCCAGCATCCCCGCTCGCTGGTGTTCCGCTAGCGCTGAAGGACCTGTTTGTCACCACAGACGCGCCGACGACCGCTGCATCGAAGATGCTTGAGGGCTACATGAGCCCCTACGACGCGACGATCGTGTCCAAGATCCGCGCCGCGAAGATCCCGATCCTGGGTAAGACCAACCTGGATGAGTTCGCCATGGGCTCCTCCACGGAGAACTCTGCCTACAAGGTCACCCGTAACCCGCATGACCTGGACCGCACGCCGGGTGGTTCCGGTGGCGGTACGGCTGCGGCAATCGCGGCTGGCCAGGCGCCGCTGGGCATTGGTACGGACACCGGTGGGTCGATCCGCCAGCCGGCTTCACTCACCGGAACGGTGGGCGTGAAACCGACGTACGGTGCGGTGTCGCGCTATGGCATGATCGCCAACGCCTCCTCCCTCGACCAGGCTGGCCCGTGTGCGAACAATGTGCTTGACACGGCACTGCTACACGAGGTGATCGCCGGCCACGATGAGTTCGATGCCACTAGTGTCGACCGCCCAGTCAGTGCTGTTGTGGCAGCCGCCAAACAGGGTGCCTCCGGTGACCTGACCGGCGTTAAGGTCGGTCGCGTGAAGCAGTTCTCCGGTGAGGGGATGCAGGCGGGGGTTACGGAGGCCGTCGATAAGGCGATCGCGCAGCTCGAAGCACAGGGCGCAGAGATCGTCGAGGTTGATTGCCCGACGTTCGAAAATGTCATGGGCGCGTACTACATCATTCAGACCTCGGAGGTCAGCTCTAACCTCGCGCGTTTCGACGGCATGAGGTACGGCAAGCGCGTCGGCGACGACGGCAAGAACTCCGCCGAAGAGGTCATGGCTCTCACCCGCGGCGAGGGCTTTGGCGACGAAGTGAAGCGCCGCGTCATCCTGGGTACGTACGCCCTGTCCGTTGGTTACTACGACGCGTACTACCTGCAAGCACAGCGCATTCGTACGCTCATCGCGCAGGACTTTGCCAAGGCTTTCGAGCAGGTGGACATCATCGCGGGTCCGGCGACACCGACGACGGCGTTCAAACTGGGCGACAAGATCGATGATCCGTTGGCGATGTACAACTTCGACCTGTTCACCCTGCCACTGAACCTGGCTGGTCTGCCCGGTATGTCCGTCCCGGCCGGCACCGCCTCGGACACCGGCCTACCGGTTGGCCTGCAGCTCATCGCGCCGGCGTTCGCCGACGAGCGCCTCTACCGCGTGGCGGCAGCCTTTGAAGCCGGCCGTTAATCCTTGGAATACCCTCGCAGCGGTTGCTGCGGGGTATTTTCTCGTCCTCATTGATCAGGGCTTCATGCCCGTGATCACCCCGCTGTTGCCTTTCGACGTCGGCGATGCCATCTGGCTCACCAGCATCTACTTGCTGTGCACCGTCGCCCCCATGCCAGCCTCAGGGCGTCTGGGGGATGCCTATGGGCAACGGCGGGTGTTTCTTCTTGGGTTGGCGGTCTACGTGGCGGCGCTGGTCTTTGCTGGGATGTCGTGGTCTTTCGGGTCGCTCGTGGCAGCACGCGGGCTCCAAGGCTTTGGCGCAGCGCTCTTCTTGCCACAGGCGTTCGGGCTCATCCCGCGAGTGTTCAGCGAGGATCTTCAAGGCCGCGCCTTTGCCGCGTGGGGTGTGATCGGCTCGGTGGCCTCACTCATCGGACCAGTGGCGGGTGGCGCGATTGCTGAATTCTCGGGGTGGCGTGCGGCTTTCTTGGCGCAGGCTGGCCTTGGTGGGCTGGCCCTTATCGCGGGGCTTATTGCCTTGCCGACGCTCCCTTCCACCCACCAACGCATCTTCCTCCTACCTGTTTTGCTCTCTTTCGGTGGGCTGGGGTGCTTGGTCTATGGCATCCAGTTCGGCCAGTGGCTCACGGTGATCCTGGGTGTTCTGTTCTTGGGGCTCCTCGTGCTCTTTGCGCAGCGGGGCGCGGATGAAGGTTTTCTGCCCTTGGAGCTTCTGCGCGATCGTTCTTTCACCCTGGGTGCCGTCGGGGTGGCCGCGATGGGTTTCACCGTTGCGTCAATGTTCATCCCGTTGATGTACTGGCTGCAGACAGTCGCCGGTGCCACACCGAGTCAATCCGGTCTGATCACCGCGCCGATGTCTGTGTTGGCTTTCGTGCTCACGCCTGTGGCGGGGTATCTGACAGACCGGCGAGATCCTGGCCGCTTATGCGTCATCGGTTTCGGGGTCTCTGCGGTTGGGATTGGTCTTGCCATTTTCCTCATTCAGGTCTCGGCGGGGGTGTGGTGGTTCTTGGCAGTCACGGCTTTGCTGGGAATTGGTGGCGCTTTCGTATGGGCGCCGAATGCCGCGGTGACCATGCGGGGTATCGCTGAGCATCAGACCGGCGCGGCATCGGGGTTGTACAACACCGCCCGCCAGGTGGGCAGCGTACTGGGGGTGGCGCTGGTGGGCACGGTGTTGGCTTCTGGTGCGATCGACGCCACAGCTGGCAAAGCACTGGCAGTGCCAGCTGCGGCCATGGTGGTTGGAGCCGTGGCTTCTTTGGCGCTGGCTAATGGAGGAAAGCAGGCTGTCGCGGACAGGCGGGCATAATCGCGCTAGTGTGGGGTTCATGCGTCTTGCCACACTGACCTCCGGAGGCGACTGCCCCGGCCTGAATGCTGTTATCCGCGGCATCGTCCGCACCGCGAGCTCCGAGTTCGGTTCCACGGTGGTGGGTTACCGCGATGGCTGGGTGGGTCTCATGGATGATCTGCGCGAAGATCTTTACGACGACGCGTATATGGATTCCATCCTGCTGCGCGGCGGCACCATCTTGGGCACGGGCCGCCTGCACCCAGACAAGTTCAAGTCTGGGATTGATCAGATTAAGGCGAACTTGGCGGATGCGGGAGTGGATGCGCTCATCGCCATTGGTGGTGAGGGCACTCTTAAAGGCGCGAAGTTCCTCTCTGACAACGGCATCCCGGTGGTGGGTGTGCCGAAGACGATTGACAATGACGTCAATGCCACGGACTACACCTTCGGCTTTGACACCGCCGTATCCGTGGCCACGGACGCGATTGATCGCCTGCACACCACGGCGGAATCCCACAACCGCATCCTCATCGTTGAGGTAATGGGGCGCCACGTCGGCTGGATCGCGCTGCACGCCGGCATGGCTGGCGGTGCGCATTACACGGTGATCCCCGAGGATCCTTTCGACATTGAGGACATCTGTAAGGCAATGGAACGCCGCTTCCAGATGGGGGAGAAGTACGGCATCATCGTCGTCGCCGAAGGTGCTGTGCCGAAGGAAGGCACGATGGATGCCGGCCTGGGCGAAGAAGATGAGTTCGGCCACAAGACCTTCAAGGGCATGGGCCAGATCATCGGCGATGAGATTCACAAGCGCCTGGGCTATGACGTACGCACGACGGTTCTGGGCCACATCCAGCGCGGTGGCACGCCCACGGCCTATGACCGTGTTTTGGCTACCCGCTACGGCGTTCATGCGGCACGTGCCGCGCACGAAGGTAATTTTGGTATGTCCGTGGCCCTGCACGGTGAGAACATTGATCTCGTTCCACTGGAAGACGCCGTGGGCACGTTGAAGCGTGTGCCGGAGCACCGGTATAAGACTGCGCGCGCTATGTTTGGCTAATGAATTTTTGCGATACCCCCACCATGTCCAACGAGTGGGTTACGTTGGAGCCGCTGAGCCACGAGCATACGGAATCCCTCGCAGCGCACGTCGGGGACCTCTCGGAGCTGTGGTACCAGGACCACATCCCCACACCGGAGGGCGTGCCCGCTTACATCGATGCCCTCCTGTCACAGCAGAAGCAGGGGTCCCGCGCACCGTGGGCGATTGTGAATCCAGAGGGGCAAGCGATCGGCGTGACTACCTTCTTCCACCCGGATCCTGCGAACAGGAACATCGAGATCGGCTCGACCTGGTTGGCCAAAGACGCGCAGGGCACCCCGATCAACAAGGCCGCGAAGTTGCTGTTGCTGCAGCGTGCTTTCGAGGAGCTTGGCTGCTTGCGTGTGGAGATTCGTACGCATTACATGAACCGCCAGTCGCGCGCGGCCATTGAGAGCCTTGGTGCCAAGCTTGACGGTGTGCTGCGCCGCCACAAGATTCTTAAGAGCGGGCTTGTCCGCGACACGTGCGTGTACTCGATCTTGGACACCGAGTGGCCTGAGGTGAAAACTGCGCTGCTGGCGAATCTGCGTTGCTAGATTGCATCCAGCCCGATGTCCAAGACCCTCACGGAGTGTGTGAGTGCGCCGACGGCAAGGTAGTCCACGCCCGTCTCCGCATAAGCACGTGCAACGTCAAGCGTGAGTCCGCCCGAGGATTCCAGCTTCGTCTCTGGTGACAAAGCATTTCGCTTATCGACGGCCTCCCGCGTCCCCTCCACACCAAAATTGTCCAGCATCACCAGGTCTGGTTTGAATACAAGCACCTGCTCTAGTTGCTTAAGGTCATCGACTTCGATTTCGCGGGGGAGGTGGGGGAAGGCTTCGATGGTGCGTCGATAAGCTTCGGCGACGCTTCCCACGCTGGCGACGTGGTTGTCCTTGATGAGCACGGCGTCCCCCAGACTCATGCGGTGATTGGCCCCACCGCCGCAGCGCACGGCGTACTTAGCCAGGTCGCGGTAGCCGGGCAGCGTCTTGCGGGAGTCCCGCACGCGGGCGTGCGTTCCCGCGAGCTCCTGAGTCCACTGGCTGGTGTGAGTGGCAATGCCACTGGCGTAGGTCAGCAGGTTCAGGGCGGTACGCTCTGCTGACAGGATGGCGCGCGCTGGGCCGGAAATAGTGGCTAGGTGATCACCGGGTGCGACAGCGTCCCCGTCGGATGCGTGGACCTCCACCGCGATGGCGGGGGACACCTCAGTGAACGTCCACCGCGCGGCGTCGAGTCCAGCGATAACGCCTGGTTGTCGGGGGATAAGGGCTGCGGTCAGCTGTGCGTCCGCATCGATGGTCGCTTCAGTGGTGGCATCTGGACCATGCGCGAAATCTTCACCGAGTCCAAGCCGAATGAGTTGCAACGTGGCGTCTTTGTTCAAACTCTGCATTGGTTTACTTCCCACTGCCTGGATTACCGATGGCGATCATGCGCTCCAGCGACCGCCGCGCCTTCGTCGCGACATCTTCTGGGACTGTGACTTCATCCTTCATCTCGCGCAGACAGGCCACGAGCTTCTCCGGTGTGATCATCTTCATGTACGAGCACGAAGCCTGCGGGTTCACCGGCTGGAAGTCGGTGTTCGGGGATTTCAGTTGCAGCTGGTGGAGCATGCCCACCTCAGTGGCCACGAGCACGGTGCCTTCCGTATCTTGTGCGGCCTGGTCGAGCATGCCACCGGTGGATAGCATGTGCACGCGGTCAGGATCGATGACGCCTTCACCAGCCAGGTAGATCGCGGAGTTCGCGCAACCGCACTCCGGGTGAATATACAGTGGCGCATCCGGGTGAGCAGCTGCCTGATCAGCCAACTGCTTACCATTGATGCCAGCGTGGACGTGGCACTCGCCGGCCCAGATGTGCATGTTGTCCCGGCCAGTCTCGCGCTTCACGTGCGCGCCAAGGAACTGGTCGGGGCAGAAGAGAATCTCCTTGTCCGGATCGATGGACGCGACGACCTCCACCGCATTAGACGAGGTGCAGCAGATATCGGTGAGTGCTTTCACGTCTGCCGTGGTGTTGACGTAGCTGACCACGACGGCGTCGGGGAATTCTTCCTTCCACTGCTGGAGCTGCTCAGCGGTGATGGAATCCGCGAGTGAGCACCCAGCTTTCGCATCCGGGATAAGCACGGTTTTGTCCGGGCTAAGAATTTTTGCGCTTTCTGCCATGAAGTGCACACCGCAGAACACAATCACGTCTGCGTCAGTTTCTGCGGCGATGCGGGAAAGAGCCAAGGAGTCACCAGTGAAATCAGCGACGTCCTGGATTTCTGGGATTTGGTAATTGTGCGCCAGAATAACGGCGTTGCGTTCTTGCTTCAGTTTTTGCACTTCATCGGTCCACATGTGTTCAATGTAGCCCGCTTTTCATCCAAACAAGGTCAAGTTGACCCCCAAAACACAAGTTTCACACAGTGGGAGCTATTGTCCACTGTATGGAATCAACGGAATTGAACAGAACAAGCGCAATGAAGAGCGCTCTGCTTTCATAGCAACACTTGGTTTTCCCTTGTTGGTGATCGCCGGCGGTGTTATCGGTTTCGCCGCGCCCAGCGTTGTCGCACCGATTTCGGGGTGGACCACGTGGCTGCTGGGCATCGTCATGTTCGGCATGGGCCTGACACTGAGGGGCAACGACTTCGTCTTTGTGGCGAAGGAGCCTTTGCCGGTTGTCATCGGTGTGGTGGCGCAGTTTGTCATCATGCCATTGGCTGCCGTCGCATTGACATGGGCGTTGGGTTTGCCACCCGAAATCGCGGCAGGCGTGATTCTTGTCGGCTGTGCCCCAGGCGGGACCTCCTCCAACGTTGTGTCGTACTTGGCACGTGGTGACGTCGCCCTGTCCGTGACCATGACATCCGTGTCCACACTGCTGGCGCCCCTGCTCACCCCACTTCTGACACTGTGGCTGGCAGGTGAGCACATGGATGTCAGTGCTGGACCGATGGCGCTGTCCATCCTGAAGATGATTGTCCTGCCTGTTGGGCTGGGGCTGTTGGTGCGTTTTCTGGCTCCGAGGTTCGTCGAAAAGCTTCTGCCTGCACTCCCATGGGTCTCTGTGACGGCCATCGCGATGATCGTGGCCATCGTTGTCGCAGGTTCGCGCGACAAGCTCGCACAGGCGGGCCTTATCGTCCTCATCGCAGTGATCCTGCACAACGCGATCGGGTACCTGCTTGGCTACCTCACCGGCAAGGTCACGGGCCAGCCGGAGGCAACCTCGCGCACTATGGCCGTTGAAGTGGGCATGCAGAACTCCGGCATGGCAGCAACGCTGGCTACCACCTACCTCAGTCCACTGGCCGCTCTGCCTGGCGCGGTGTTCTCCGTCTGGCATAACCTGTCCGGTGCGGTGCTGGCGCTTCTCTTCCGTGCGAAGGACCGAAAGAAGCAGTAACGGGAGCTATCGTCTCGGCACCAGAGGAAGCGCACTACACTGGTCAACTATGACTGCGTACGACCTGATGGATTACGACGAGGTACTGGAAAAATACGACCCAGTTATGGGCCTTGAGGTGCACGTCGAGCTCTCTACTGAGACGAAGATGTTCTCCACCTCCTCCGCGCACTTTGGTGCGGAGCCAAACACCAACATCGACCCAGTATCGCTGGGCTTGCCAGGTGCACTTCCGGTGGTGAACGCCAAAGGCGTGGAGTGGGCCATCAAGATCGGCCTTGCTCTTAACTGCAAGATCGCAGAATCCTCCCGCTTCGCCCGCAAGAATTATTTCTACCCGGACCAGCCGAAGAACTACCAGATTTCGCAGTACGACGAGCCGATTGCATACGACGGTTACCTCGACGTTCTGCTTGACGACGGCACCGAGTGGCGCGTCGACATCGAACGCGCCCACATGGAGGAAGACACGGGCAAACTGACCCACCTGGGTTCCGCATCTGGCCGAATCTCTGGCGCGACAGCTTCGCTGGTGGATTGCAACCGTGCTGGTGTCCCACTCATTGAGATCGTGACCAAGCCGATCGTTGGTGCAGGGGAGCGTGCCCCTGAAGTTGCCCGCGCGTACGTTGCTGCGCTGCGTGAGCTGGTCAAGGCACTCGGCGTGTCTGATGCTCGCATGGACCAAGGCTCCATGCGCTGTGATGCGAACGTGTCCCTGCGCCCCAAGGGCCAGGAGAAGTTTGGTACCCGTACGGAGACCAAGAACATTAACTCTCTGAAGTCCGTCGAACAGGCTGTGCGCTACGAAATGCAGCGCCATGCTGCTGTGCTCGAAGCGGGCGGGGAGATCGTTCAGGAAACCCGCCACTACCAGGAAACGGATGGTTCAACCTCCAAGGGCCGACCGAAGGAAGAGGCAAGCGAGTACCGCTACTTCAACGACCCGGACCTGCCGCCGGTGATTGCGAAGCCGGAGTGGGTCGAGGAAATCCGCGCAACACTGCCCGAGTTGCCGTGGGTCCGCCGCGCACGCATCCAAGAGGAGTGGCAGCTGCCGGAGAAGGAATTCCGTGATCTGGTCAACGCCGGTGCACTCGACCTCATCGCGGACACAGTGGACGCCGGCACCACCCCGGACGAGGCGCGCGCATGGTGGGTGTCCTACATCGCTGGTAAGGCGAATGAGGCGGGCACCGATCTTGATGCGCTTGGGGTCACGCCCGCAGATGTCGCGCGTGTTGTAGCACTGGTGAAGGAAGGCAAGCTCACCACGAAGCTCGCCCGCCAGGCACTCGACGGTGTGATTGCCGGTGAGGGCAATGTCGATGAGGTCGTGGCTAAGCGTGGCCTCGAAGTCGTCCGCGATGACAGCGCGATCGAGGCAGCAGTTGATGAAGCGCTTGCGGCCAACCCGGACATCGTGGAGAAGTACAAGGCCGGAAACACCAAGGTCACCGGCGCCATCGTGGGTGCGGTGATGAAGGCAACGCAGGGCAAGGCGGATCCGAAGTCGATCAACGAGATCATCGCGAAGAAACTCGCCGAATAGCTTCTCGACGCACCCGACGCCCCAGACAGCCTTTCCTCGCTGCTGGGGCCTTCGCATTGATGAGCGGTTTGACTATCGCACCGTGCAGCGCTCAGCGACCTGCGGTTTTGCTGCGCATGACTGGCGATAGTCAAACCAACCGAATTTGGGCATGCCGAAAGACCAGCTGTTGCTGGCTTTCGTCATGGGGGAGTGTCGTTTACCTGCCGTAGAGCAGTGTCATTGCCCCAAAGGGGTGGATGGTGTTGGGGATGAGGTGTCCGTTTGGTGATCTCCATATGGGTGCGCCCCGGATGTTCTCCACTCTGCCGTAGTGGGATCTGGTGGGGTCATCGTCGTTGGTGCGGTTGTGATACCTGCACAACATCGCCAGGTTATCCATGTTGGTTAACCCACCCTGTGACCAGGCTTTGATGTGGTGGACCTGACAGTTATCCGCCGCATGCCGACAATCCGGTACCGGACATGTTGGTGATAATGCTCTGGCTAGGTCGCGTTGTTTCTGGTTGGCAAACCGTTGTGTGTCGTACAGGTTGACAGCACCTTGTTGTGGGTGGAACATCGCTACTTCGAGTACGTCCCCAAAATTCTGGGCCAAGTATTCCGCACCGGTCATGGTGGTGCCGTCGGTTAGCCCCAGGATGATGTCATCGCCTACACCACTGATGATTTTGATGTGTTCTTCTAGTGGGATGAGGATCAGTGGACGGGGGACAGCAGGAGCAATACTCTGGGTTGGTGTGTCCTCAGTGTCGGGGCGAAGACCCAGGATGGTCATGAATGCTTCGTACATCTGTGGCCCGGCAGGCCCATCACCAGTGACTTTTTGGCGTAGTGCGTACTCGATGGCTGCCATGTCTCGGTCTGGACCCATGAGCCTCATGGGGCGGGACTGCTTACGTGAGCGACCAAACCGGATTGTTGGCTCCGGGGCAGGTTTATCCACCTCAGGCACGATGTCTTTCGCCCGACGCTGCAACGTCTCATAATTGCCTGGAACCGACAGCAACGCCAGGCGTAACTCCCATGTCTTGCCGGGGTCGGTGATCCCGACAAGACATGATTCGATGTAGGCAAGCTGATCCAAGGACTTCTTCGTGGACTTCGCCACTGTGATCGCGTTGGCTTGTTTGCGGGTGAACTTGGTCGGCCCGTAGTAGACCTTGTGGACTTTGGTCCATTGGCGAATCAGGGCGGGTTTGCAGCCAGCGTCGAGGAGGACCTGGGCATCAAAGGATGCCAGGGTCTCGATCGGGTTGGTTAAACGCGTAACTAGTGCTGCAAAAGTGTTCATGCCACGCACACTAAACCGAAAACCAGAAACGTGCAGATAGGGGCTAAAAAGCCTGTGGATAACCCAAAAACTATCCACAGGCGCCACGCCCCGAAACAGGTGCCAGAACACGTAAAGAAGCCGCATGACCAGCGAGAACAGGAAGAGTTCCCGAAAACCCAAAAAAGTTAAGGCCCGCAGAAAACAATCGGATTTGCTGGCCCGGCAAAAGGATTGGGGGCGTCGATAAGCGAAAAGCTATTTCGACTCGGGCTTGACGGCGGGGAACTCGCCGGTTTCGTACATCTCCTCGTAGGCCTTCCACTGGATCTCATCATCCTGAGTTTCAGGTGCGCCTTCGTACTGTTCGGACTCAGGGTCGAGAGCCGGAACGTCCTTGAGGTCGAATTCGCTCTCCGGATCTGCATCAAGGTCAGCGGCTACTTCCTCCTGGACGGACTGCCACAGCTCCTGATCCGCAACGTGAGAATCGGAGACAAGATCCTCAACTTCCTCGCGCTGTGTGCTAGTGAGGTCTTCCATCTCCGGGTCGAGTGCGGTTTCAGCCAGCTCGGCCAAACGCTCACGGCGCTCCGTCTCCTCCTTGATGTTCTCGCGGTCGCGGAACCAAGCAACACCCATGACAACGCCAAGGATCAGACCCAGGTAGCCAAGGAGTGGGTAGACCCAGCCGATGAGATCAGCGAAGCCAATGAAGGACAGTGCGAAACCGATCATGACCACGATGCCGTAGTAGGCGCGGAACTTCTTCGGTTTGTCGTGGCTGAGGCGGCGACCAAGAGCGTAGAACAGGCCAACGGCAGTGTTGTAGATCATCAGGTAGATGATGATGGACACGATTGTGCCCACAACGGGGTGCATCGTGGAGAAGACCATGAGCAGCGGCAGGTCTGCGTCCATGATGTGTTCCATGTTGAAGAACAGGATGAACACCAAGATCATCAGCAACACAGCGAAGATGATGCCGCCAAGGAGTCCACCCTTACCGGCTTGCGCTGGGTTCATTTGGGAGCCGGCGAAGACGAGCATCATGGAGCAGTCCATGATCATCACCAGGGTGGCGTAGTTCAATGCCGTGATGAACCAGTTGTTGAACGTGCCGGAAGCTGGAGTATTCGTCTGGGCGAGTTCATTGAGGCTGGCCGCATTCTCCGGCATGTTCATCAGCGTGATTGCAAATGCAGCCAAAAGGCAGATGATCAGCAGGGGAGTGATGAAGGAGATGACGTTGGTCAGCTTGTCAATGTCCAAGAATCCGGAACCGATGAGCAGTAGCACCATGATTGCGGAACCGATCCATGTGTCGACCCCAAACTGTTGGTTCAGGTTGGACCCGGCACCGGCGACCATGACAAACCCGATACAGAACAGCGTGAACATTGTGGTCACGTCCATGTAGCGGGCAAGCCATGGGTGGGAGACACTCTTGAATACGGCGCTGTGGTCATCAGCCATGTAGTAGGAACCAAGCTGGTACACCCAGGCACTGAACACTGCGATGGTGATGCCGGCGATGGCAGCACCGATGATGCCGCGGTAGCCGAATGCAAGGAAGTATTGAAGGATCTCTTGGCCCGACGCAAAGCCAGCACCCACTGTGAGTCCGACGAGCGCTAGGGCCACTTTTAGAGACTTATTCATTTAAAAAACCTTTAGATATCGAAAAAACGTGCGGAGTCGAGGGTATCAGACAGGTTTTGATGCGGTGGACTCAACCTTTTGGCCAGGAATCACCCAGCTTCTGTTGATGGCTTGGCGTACACGCGGGAAAGATCCCCAGGATCAGCAGGGTGCTGCCATAGATTGGTGTGCATGAACGAAACTGGCAGCACTCCGAATAATCCGAACAAGAAACAGCCGAGCCTAGATGCCCGCGACATCAATGACGTGGACATTGACCTTGAGCTTGATACCGCGCTGGATGATATTCCGTCCGCATCCGAATCGAATGTCTACACCCGTACGGGCAAGGCAGCACCGACTGAGGTTCTCCCGGCAGCCCCGAAGCCGCAGTCCGCACCGGAGCCAGAAGCGCCGGTCGTCCCCACGGAAAAGACGGCCGAGAAGTTTGTGGCGGACGAGGAGCCGATCAAGATCGTTGGCGGTAAGACGGAGGCTCCGGCACGGTCAGAAGGTCTGAAGACAGAGACGCTTGCACCGGTTGCGGCAGGCGCCACCGCATCGACGGTTTCGCTCGAGCCCACGGAGGGCCCCGAGCAGCCATCGCTTATCGACGGCACCACTCCCGCACCAGCAGCACAACCGGTCGCGGTGGACCGCGGGACGATCGACTTTGGTCTGCTGATTCTGCGCGTTGTTCTAGGCCTAGTGCTCACGCTGACCGCGGTGGCAACTTTCTTCCAGTTGGGCACGAACGAAGGGTTGGCCGGACTGCAGGATCAGTTGGCTAACCACAATGAGCCGCGCATCCTCGCGATTGCGCTGCCGACAATGCAGCTGGCGGCTGGTGTTTTCCTACTGCTGGGTCTGATGACTCCGGTGGCAGCCATGGTGGGTGTCGCTGCAACCGGGTTTGTAGCGCTTGATGCTGTGGCCGGTACGGTCTCGCCATTCAACTGGGATCCGGCTACGTGGCTCGCGGTTGTTCTGCTGGGCATGGCCTTAGCGGTTCAGTTCACTGGCCCCGGTCTCTTCGGTGTGGATTACTCCCGCAGCTGGGCCCGTCGTCCGCGCGTCAGTGCCTGGATCGGCGCTGCTATCGGTCTTGGTGCCGCCGGCCTTCTGTGGTGGTTCCTGTAACCGCCACTCGGGGGAAGCGGTGTAAATCAGGTACACGATGAACACCGTTAACCCCATCAGACCAATAAGGTTGCCAGCCAGCCACGTCCGCCATTCCACGTTGGAGGGGTCACTCTCAGGGATGAGCATGTAACCCGGGACAATCCACGCACCGGCTGTGATGGAAAGCAGAATCCGCAGGAAATCCTCACGCACAGCAAGGATGATCGGAAGGACCAGGATGGCACCGGCCCAGTGGTGGGCCACCGCATATGGCCCGCCGATGGAAATACCAAGGACAACCAGGAAGAGAGCCTCCACGCTGCGGTTGTGCTTCTCCAGTTGGTAGGCCACGTAAATGGTGGCGGCCGCAAAAGCGACGAAGATAAACGGTGTGAGGGTGCCCACCGCATCAACGCTCAATGGTCCCCGGGACAAAAGGCCGCCAAGGCCTTGGTTGTGTGGGTAATCTACCCGGCCACCGCGGTCGGTTTCGAAGAAGTACTTCGTCCAGAAGTCCACCGATTCACTCGCGCGGGCAAAGAATCCAAGAATGACGGTGATGAAGAAGAATCCGGCGGAGCGGCCCAGGGACCACCAGTCCTTACGTACCAAGAAAATGATGGCGTAGGCGGCTGGCGTGATTTTCACACCCGCGGCGAGACCAATGCCCAGGCCGCGAAGAGGTTTCGGGGTATATCCGAGCACGTCAGCCGTGACCAAGAAGACCAAGAAGACGTTGATCTGGCCGAAGTATAGGTTGGCCTGGATGATGTCCAGGCAGGTGGCAAATCCGCCGAGGGTGACTGCCCAGAACAGCCAGTCCTTCATGCCCAAACGGTGGCAGGCCATCGCTAGAATGCCCACCACGCAGGCGATGATGGTGGCGTTCCACACGATGTCCATGAATAGTTCCCCGCCCACAGTCAAGGGGAGGAACAGGACAGCTGCAAATGGTGGGTAGATGAAGGCGTAGCCGCTGCGGGACGGGAAGCCGTCGTAAAGCGGATGGCCGTGCCTAAACGCATTGCCGGCATCGCGGAAGACACCGACGTCGAGCAAGCGTGAGTCAAACGCCGTGAGGTAGCTGCCGTACAGGTTCACCGCGCCCAGCGTGATGGCGAGCGCGATGAGCAGAACGCGGAAAACTAGTCGAGTTTGCGTACTGCGCCCTTGTCCGCCGACGTTGCCATGCGTGCGTAGGCCTTGAGCGCCTTGGTGACGTGACGGGTGCGGTTCGGTGTCCATGGATTGTCCTTTGTTTCCATCGCTGTGCGGCGCTTATCTAGTTCTTCGTCATCCACCTCGAGTGACAACACGCGGTCACGCACGGAGATGCGGATCGTATCGCCGTTCTCAATGAGGCCGATGAGGCCCCCCTGGGCTGCTTCCGGCGAAATGTGGCCGATGGACAGACCGGAGGTGCCGCCGGAGAAGCGCCCATCGGTGATGAGAGCACACACCTTGCCCAAACCGGCACCCTTGAGGAAGGAGGTGGGGTGGAGCATCTCCTGCATGCCCGGGCCACCGGCGGGACCTTCGTAGCGTATGACCACAACATCGCCCGGCTGAACCTCGCGGGCAAGAATCATGGATACGGCCTGTTCCTGCGAATCGACAACGCGGGCAGGACCGGAGAATTCCCACAGCTCCTGGTCCACGCCAGCTGTCTTCAGAATGGCGCCGTCCTCGGCGAGGTTGCCACGCAGAACCACCAAGCCACCATCGGAGCTGAACGGGTGGTCAAAATCGTGGATGACGCCGTTGACGGAATCGGTGTCCAGGCTGTCCCAGCGGTTGGATTGGGAGAATGCCTCGGTGGAGCGAACACCACCTGGGGCCGCATGGAAGAGGTCGATGGCTTCTTCCGTAGCCTTGCCACCGCGGATGTCCCAGTCATCGAGCCATTCCTGGAGGGTGGGGTAGACCACAGAGTGGACATCGGTGTTGAGCAGTCCAGCGCGGTTGAGCTCACCCAGGATGGCGGGGATGCCGCCGGCACGGTGGACGTCCTCGATGTGCGCGTCACCGTTAGGTGCGACCTTGGAGATGCACGGGATCTCATGCGAGAGCTCGTCAATATCTTTCAGGTCAAAGTTGATTTCACCTTCTTGCGCTGCGGCAAGGGTGTGCAGGATCGTGTTAGAAGAACCACCCATGGCCATATCCAGGGCCATGGCGTTGCGGAAGGCCTCGCGCGTAGCCACGTTGCGTGGCAGGACAGATTCATCGCCCTCGCCGTAGTAGCGGCGGCAGATGTCCATGATCGCGGCACCAGCGCGCTCGAACAGGTGACGACGCGCGGTGTGCGTAGCCAGCGTGGTGCCGTTACCCGGCAGGGAGAGTCCTAGTGCCTCCGTCAGGCAGTTCATTGAGTTTGCGGTGAACATTCCAGAGCAGGACCCGCAAGTGGGGCAGGCGGACTCGACGATGCGGTCGAGGTCCTCATCACTCACGTTGTCATCCGCGGACATGGAGATCGCATCGACGAGGTTCGTCTTCTTGCCGGACTGGGCGATTCCGTCGATGACAACAGCCTTGCCTGCCTCCATCGGCCCACCGGAGACAAAGACCGACGGAATGTTAAGGCGCAGCGCAGCGTTGAGCATGCCCGGTGTGATCTTGTCACAGTTGGAAATGCAGACCATGGCGTCAACAGTGTGCGCGTTGACCATGTACTCAACGGAATCCGCGATGATCTCACGGCTGGGAAGGGAGTACAGCATTCCGCCGTGGCCCATGGCAATGCCGTCGTCAACAGCGATGGTGTTGAACTCCTTCGGAATACCGCCAGCTTCACGCACTGCTTCAGCAACAATGTCGCCGACGTTCTTCAGGTGCACGTGACCGGGCACAAACTGGGTGTACGAGTTCACAATCGCAACGATCGGGCGACCGAATTCGTTGTCTTTGGTTCCGGTTGCCTTCCACAGAGCGCGCGCACCGGCGGCTTGCCGGCCGACGGTGGTGACCCGGGAACGGAGAGGGATCGCGTTGGGCACGTGCTTACTCCTTGTCTGCTTGCTTTTCTGCTTCCGCGTGTGCTTGTGCGTGGGTTTCGTACTCTTCCTTAGTCATGAGTACGGAGTTGCCTTCGGTGTCGGTGACTTCCATCATTCCGTCTGCTGCTTCAGCAGCTTCCGTAATCACGTCGGTGATGCGACCTTGGGAGGCTTCAGACAGCTCCGGCAATGAATTAAACGTTACTCCGGGCATGGGGAACTCTTTGCCGTTTGTGGTGGCGGCTTTGGCACTCATGCCTTCGAATGACACACCTTTGAACTCGTCCCAAGGAATAGAAACGTTCTTGCGGAAGAGGTACTTGATGTCAATTCCCGCCTCATCAACATGCGTTTGTGTCTTCAGCACCCACATGATGAAGATCACCGGGAAGATGAGAACCCAGCCGAGGTAAAGCGGAGCCCAGGAGATCGCGATGAGCCCAATACCCGTCATCAAACCCACCGCGAGGAGGTGGGTGCGGTCTGGAGTAAACGTACGGCCGACAGAAGTCATGGGTGTCATGCTAGCCAACTAGGTGTCACGCTGGGCAGTCACCGCCAGGTTACGGTCGTGCGGGCTCGCTTATCGACGCCCCCTGGGCCGCCCCGGCCCCTTCCTGGTGCGGTGCCTGCCCCTGCTCGGTTGGGTTCTGCTCTGGCTGCTGAGTGTTGTTCGTTGGTGCCTCCGTTTGCCCAGACGTGGGCTCGGTGGTGTTGAACTCAGACTCAGCTGCGTCGGTGGGGGCAGCGTCGGAGGTGGGAGCTGGCGCCTGGGTCGGTTGGGGTTGTGGCTGTGGCGTTTCAACAACGGAGGAAGGCGTGTTGCTGCGCGGTGGGGCAAGGATCCCGGAGTTCCTCTCGTTGTCTTCTCCCGAAGACAACGTCAAGCCACGCAGAATGAGTAGCACCGCGAAGGCCAAGATGAGCATGCCTGTAGACGCCCGAATGCGCCCACCAAGGGTGCCAAAGTGAGAGCGCCGCTGCTTGTCAGCTTCTGCTTTATCTTTTGTTGCTGGGTCATCCTCCGGAGCAGTCTTGTCGGACTTGGTGCGGTCACCCGCGGACAAACCGGTGCGTTGCGGTTCATGTGAGGTTTCTTCTACCGCTACAGGCTCAACCTTTGTTTCAGGGGCAGGGGAGAGGATGTGCTTGTCCTTGTCCTCTTTGTCTTCGGATTCCCACTGATTCCACTCGGAGGCATAACGCCGGGTGAGGAAGGCGGGGGTGAAGGCGATGGTGCGGGTATCGTTTGCGTCGAAAAGCGGAGCCTCTGGCATGGCGGCGGCGGAGCCGTACTCATCGAAGAACTCGTCGAGGATGTACACGCGAATTGCGCGCTCGATGGGGAACTGATCACCAGGTGTGCAGCGCACCATGAAGCGGATATCCAGCGTCCATGGCATGCCCACCGTGTTCGGCGGGTTGAGGTCGGTGCCGGGCTGGCACAGCAGCTCGCCTTGGATGAGCGGAACGATATCCGGCTCCGAAATCGCACGGCGTGCTGCTGCTTCCGCGCGCGAGATGACTTCTTCGGTGTCGTGGGAACCAAGCAGCGGTACGGGCACTTCCACGAGGGCGCGAGACCAGTGATTCGAATTGTTAATGCACACCTGTGCCGCAGAATTCGGAATGGTCACTGTGTACTGCTCGAGTGTGCGCACCTGCGTGGCGCGCATGGTGATCTGAATGACATCACCAGTGACATCAATGCCATTGCCCTGGAATGTGACCAGATCGCCCACTCCGTATTGCTTTTCCGTGAGGATGAAGAAGCCTGCGACGAAGTCCGCGATGATCTGTTGCGAACCAAAACCGATGGCAGCGGAGACCACGGTGGCAGGAATAGCGGCGCCGGCGAGAGAGAAGCCAAGCTGCTGCAGGAAGAAAACAAGGATGAGGAAGTAGGCGATCAGCTGGACGATATAAATGCCCACACCGGCAAGCGCTAGGGAAGTTTTACCCTCATTCGTGTCTTTAGATTCAGCTACCTGGCGTTCCACATAACGGTTGGCCAAACGGCCAGCGCGAGGCACCAGAAAGGCGAGGACAAGCAGAAGGGCCAGGTTAATTCCGGTATCAGCAAGCCAACGCCAGACCTGGTCAAGAATCAGTGAAAACGGCATAACATAGCTAGACTAGCCCGTTATAGCTGAGAAAGTGCTGGGGAATTGTGTATGATCTTCGGCATGACTTTTATTGGCCTAGTAGTGGTACGGCGTGGCGCTTCGCGTGACTGATGCTCTCGTAGCATCGGAGCCGGTTTCACAAACGGTCAAGTACAGCAAGCGCCCCCGCTAAGTAAGCGGGGGCTTTGTTGTTGGTCACCCCAAGATCACGCCTACTAACTGGGTGTGATTAAGTCTGGTAAAACACCGAAAAGGCCTCACATAAGGAGTTTGAGGGAATAGTGGCAGCGTCACAGAAAAAGCAGCCCGAACGCATGACAGGTGCGGAGGCGATCGTCCGCAGTCTTGAGGAGCTGGGCACGGACATTGTTTTCGGTATTCCAGGGGGAGCGGTGCTTCCGCTATATGATGCCCTGTTTGCCGCCAAGAAGTTGCGCCACGTCCTCGTGCGCCATGAACAAGGTGCTGGGCATGCCGCTGAGGGTTACGCACTCGCTTCCGGCAAGGTCGGTGTGTGCCTGGCCACCTCAGGCCCGGGCGCAACCAACCTTGTTACCGCCCTAGCAGATGCTTACTTGGACTCGGTTCCCATCGTGGCCATCACCGGTCAGGTGGGCACTGCTTTGCTGGGTACGGATGCGTTCCAGGAAGCAGACATCCGCGGCATCACCATGCCGATTACAAAGCACAACATCATGGTGACTCGCGTGGAGGACATTCCTAAGGCGTTGGCTGAGGCATTCCACCTTGCGTCCACCGGCCGCCCAGGCCCTGTCCTCGTGGATTTTCCCAAGGACATCCAGAACGCTGAGCTGGACTTCGAATGGCCACCGGTGGTTGATCTGCCGGGGTATAAGCCGACCACGAAGCCGCACAACCGTCAGATCACTCAGGCGGCGAAGATGATCGCTGAGGCGGAGCGCCCAGTCATCTACGCCGGCGGTGGCATTATCAAGGCTAACGCTGCTAAGGAGCTCCGCGAGTTCGCTGAGCTGACCGGCCTGCCCGTTGTGACTACGCTCATGGCTCTGGGCGCTTTCCCGTCGCACCACCCGCAGTACATGGGTATGCCGGGCATGCACGGAACGGTTCCGGCAGTTGCAGCGCTGCAGAAGGCTGATCTGCTGATCACTCTGGGTGCGCGTTTCGACGATCGCGTGACGGGCGACCCAGAGCACTTCGCCCCGGATGCCAAGGTCATCCACGCTGATGTGGACCCAGCTGAGATTGGCAAGATCCGCGTTGCCGATGTTCCGATCGTGGGTGACGCGCGAGAGGTTATCGGCCAGTTGACGGAGGCCTTCAAGAAGGGCAAGAAGATCTCCACCCCGAAGATCGACGAGTGGATGGAGTACCTCGGCGATATGAAGACGCGCTTCCCGCGCGGCTACGAGAAGCATGCGGACGGCACCCTGTCTCCGCAGTTTGTCATTGAGACCCTGTCTAAGGAAGTTGGCCCCGATGCCATCTACGTTGCTGGTGTTGGCCAGCACCAGATGTGGTCCGCACAGTTCCTCGACTTCGAGCATCCACGCACCTGGCTCAACTCCGGTGGTCTGGGCACGATGGGCTTCGCCGTCCCAGCTGCACTCGGCGCGAAGGCAGGTTGCCCGGACAAGGAAGTCTGGGCGATTGACGGTGATGGTTGTTTCCAGATGACCAACCAGGAAATCACCACCGCTGCAGTGGAGGGATTCCCCTTCAAAGTTGCCCTGATCAACAACGGCAACCTGGGTATGGTGCGTCAGTGGCAGACGCTGTTCTATGACGGCCACTACTCGCACACCAAGCTGCACCAGGACACCACGTATGTTCCGGACTTCCTGGGGCTGGCCGCAGCTCTGGGTGCTGAGGCGATCCGTGTGACCACGGAAGAAGAGGTCCTGCCGGCTATCAAACGTGCCCGTGAGATCAATGACCGCCCGGTTGTCATTGACTTCGTTGTCGGTGAGAACGCACAGGTGTGGCCGATGATTGCTGCTGGAAGCTCCAACTCTGAGATTCAGTACGCGCGTGATCTGCGCCCGCTTTTCGACGAGGAACTCTCTGCCGGCGAATCCCCCGCAGACATCCACGAGACGATCGCTGAGGCGATTGATGACGACAACGACGAGGAGAACTAAGCATGACTACTAATCATCTTTATGACGACGTGACTCGTAGCGTCCTGTCCGTGCTGGTTCAGGACGTCGAAGGCATCATCACCCGCGTGACCGCAATGTTTACACGTCGTGGTTTCAACCTTGTTTCCTTGACTTCTGCGAAGACGGAAACACCGGGTATTCACCGCATCACCGTTGTGGTTGATGCCTCGGAGCATGCGGTGGAGCAGATCACCAAACAGCTGAACAAGCTCGTGAACGTGCTCAAGGTTCTGCGCCTGGAAGAAGAGTCGACCGTTGCGCGTTCTCTCATGCTGGTGAAGGTGAATGCGAACAACAGCAACCGTCCGCAGGTTGTGGATGCCGCGAATATTTTCCGTGCACGCGTGGTAGACGTTGCGCCGGATTCCGTTGTTATCGAAGCCACCGGTACGTCGAGCAAGCTGCGCGCTTTGCTGGATGTCCTCGAGCCATTTGGTATCCGTGAGCTAGTTCAGTCCGGCCGCGTGGCGCTTAACCGGGGTCCGAAGACGCTGGCGCCCTCTAAATAATTTTCCACCCCCGTCTCACATAGTTAGACGCGCGTCCCGTATAGTGGGACGTGCGATTGGCACATCTCACAGAATTTGAAAGGTTCGCTCATGGCTATTGAAGTCTTTTACGACAACGATGCTGATCTGTCCATCATCCAGGGCCGCAAGGTTGCCGTGATTGGTTACGGCTCCCAGGGTCACGCCCACGCACAGAACCTGCGTGAGTCTGGCGTTGAGGTTGTTGTGGGGCTGCGCGAGGGCTCCAAGTCCGCGGAGAAGGCTCGCGAGGCTGGCTTTGAGGTCAAGTCCAACGCCGATGCCGCTGCATGGGCAGATGTGATCATGCTGCTGGCTCCGGACACCTCCCAGGCCGAGATTTTCAAGAACGACATTGAGCCGAACCTCAATGACGGCGATGCACTGTTCTTCGGCCACGGCCTGAACATCCACTTCAAGCTCATCGAGCCGGCTGACAACATCATCGTCGGCATGGTTGCGCCGAAGGGGCCGGGACACCTCGTTCGCCGCACCTTCGTCGACGGCAAAGGTGTGCCGTGCTTGATTGCTATTGAGCAGGACCCGAAGGGCAATGGCCGCGACCTGGCTCTGTCCTACGCTGCAGCCATCGGTGGCGCTCGCGCCGGTGTCATCCCGACCACCTTCGAGGCTGAGACCGTCACCGACCTGTTCGGTGAGCAGGCTGTTCTCTGCGGTGGCCTGGAAGAGCTGATCATGAACGGCTTCGATGTTCTGACTGAGGCTGGCTACGAACCGGAGATGGCGTACTTCGAGTGCCTGCACGAGATCAAGCTCATCGTTGACCTGATCTACGAAGGTGGCATTGCCAACATGAACTACTCGGTGTCCGACACCGCTGAGTTCGGTGGCTACCTGTCCGGCCCACGCGTTGTTGACGCTGGTGCCAAGGAGCGCATGCGTGAGGTACTCAAGGACATCCAGTCCGGTGAGTTCACCCGTCGCCTCATTGCCAACGTCGAGGGTGGCAACAAGGAACTCGAGGACCTGCGCGCAAAGATCTCCCAGCACCCGATTGAGAAGACCGGTGCTGAGCTGCGTGACATGATGTCCTGGGTGCAGAACCCGCTGACCGATACCGCGCGTTAATCAGCTCCGCCGCACTGTGTGGCAAACCTAAACCGCCTGGAATCCGGGTTCGAACCGGATAGCTCCAGGCGGTTTTGTCATTCCTTCCCATAACAATTCCCCCACCCTCCGAACTGATTTCTCAGCTCGGAAAGTGGGGGAGAAGCGCAAAGGCCGAAGTACTACTCGTGCGTCAAAGCTTCTTGTGCTTCCTTGTAGCGTTGACGTGCCAGGCGTGCTTCTTCTTGTGCCTTGGCAATCTTTTCTTCGGCAGCGGCGATTTCTTCCTCGGCAGCAGCGAGAAGTTCCGTGGCCTTTGTAGTTGCCTTGTCGGACTTCTTGCTACCAGCGTCACTCGGAACGAACAGGATGATGGAGGACAGGGCGATCAGCGCCATGATGAGCGTTGCACCCAAGCCGAACATTGCTGCTTCGCGTACAACGGCGTTGTCTTGGCGACCGGAAAACTCGAGTGCGTTGCCCAAAAGGATCGAGTCGGAGGAAGACATGACGGTGTAGATGGTCGTCGGGATAGCGGCGCCAAAAGCTGCACCGAGAGAAGATGCCATCTTGTACACGCCGGAGCCTGCGCCAGCCTGCTCATCTGGAAGTGCGCTCAGTGCTGCATCCGTCGACGGAGTGGCGTAGAAAGCCAGGCCCAGGCCAAACAGGCTGAAGGCGATCACCGACAGGATGAGGTACGTCTGAGTCATCACATTGGTGCCCATGAGCAGAACAATGGAGACGATGACGATCATCGCACCCCACATCATCGGTTTCTTGGCGCCGAACTTCTGCAGCAATTTCTCACCGACGCGGATGAAAGCGATGATGAAGATCGCGTAGCCCAGCGTGTAGTAGCCAGCCTTTGCCGCGTCCATACCGGCAGCATCCTGCAAGACCCACAGGGTGACAGGAATAAGGCCAGCCGTTGCGTTGATCATCAGGTTAGAGATCGTGGCACCGGTGAACACCGGGTTCTTGAACAAGGTGAAGTCAACCAGAGGAGCCTCGGCGTGGTTCTCAACGCGGATAAAGGCGGTCAGCGAGAGGATGGATACTGCCAACAGCGTCCATGTAATCCAGCTGGTCCAACCAATGTTTGCGCCTTGGGTGACCACCAGCAGCAGTGTCAACACAAAGGTTGCCAGGGTGATGATGCCGGGCACATCCGTCTTCGCACCAGAGTCCCTTGCAGGAGCATCCTCCGGAATCTGTCGCATGAGCAGGATAGAGACCACAGAGATGAGTGCGCTGATGATGAAGATGGAGCGCCATCCAAGGGGTGTGGAGGCCATGAACCCGCCAAAGATTGCAGCCAGGCCAGAGCCACCCCAGGAACCGATCGACCACATGGATACTGCGCGTTGTCGGTCAGTACCCTGCCAGTAGGTCTTCAGCAGTGCCATCGTTGCAGGCATGATGCACGCTGCTGACACGCCTTGCAGGACGCGGCCAATGATGAGCATCGTATTGCGCACGCCGCCGGTGATAGCAAAACCGACGAGGAGGGAACCGATGATGCCCAGGATGTTACCAATATTGGTCATCCGGACACGCCCGATGCGGTCAGCAAAGCCACCAGCAACAACGATGAACATGCCGGAGAACAATGCGGACAGGGAGATGGCGATGTTCATGATGGTAGGAGGTGTGCCAATATCTTGGCCCATCGCCGGACCAATATTCAGTGTTGTCTGAGCAAAAAGCCAGAAGGTGATCACGGCAAGGACAATGCCGAGGAGGGCAGAATCATTATCTTTGAACTCTTTGGCCTTTTGGACTGATTGAAGTGATGTTGACATCATGGAATCCTTACTTGGTCAGCCATGCGGACGTTGCAACAACAACTGCTTCAGCGCCACGATCAAGGGTGGGTTGGAGGTCCGGTGCGAAAGCAGGATTGTGGTTCCCCACGGCTTTGCTCAAGTCAGCGAAGCCACCGAGGCCCCAGTAGGTGTATGGCACACCGAGCGCATCAGGAATGATGGAAAAATCTTCGGAGGCGGGGACGGCATCGAGGTCGCAGGCCTCATCGCCAAAGTAGGCGTCGAATGCCTCGCGCACAGTGCTGGTGGCATCCCCGTCGTTGTCGGTGAGCGGATAGCGGTCGTAGTAAGTGAACTCAGGCTCTTGCGGGCTTCGCGCCGCAACACACTCGGCGCGAACGATGCGTTCGATTGCTTCCTTGAGGTGCTCGCTCACCGCACTGTTGTACGCCCGGGTATTGATGAGCAGTTCCGCGGAATCCGTAATGATGTTGGATTTCGTGCCCGCATGGATCGCTCCCGCGGTCACTACCGCCGTCTCCTTGGCTGCCACCTCGCGCGAGACAATCGTCTGCAGTCGCATCACAATGGTGGAGGCCAGCATCACTGGATCAACACCAAGTTCTGGCATGGAGCCGTGGGAACCTTTGCCGTGTACGACAACTTTTACCGAGAAAGCCGAGGAGAGCACTGGACCTGGGCGCGTGCCCACGTAACCGCCCGGAAGGCTGGCGAGCACATGCTGGCCGAGATAGACATCCGGGCGGGGCATGACCTCTTTCAGGTTTTCTTCGAGCATGGCGCGGGCACCTTCGGCAGTCTCTTCAGCGGGTTGGAAGACACCGATGAAGGTGCCTGCCCACTGATCTTTATGCGCGTTGAAGGCCTGCAACGCGGTGATCAGCGACATGAGGTGGAAGTCGTGCCCACAAGCGTGAGCAACGGAGACCTCTACGCCAGTCTTCTGATCAACCTGCGTTGCCGTGGAAGCGTAATCCTTGCCTGAGACTTCCTTTACGGGCAGCGCGTCAATATCCGCGCGCATAGCCACGATCGGACCGTCACCGTTCTCGATGGTGGCGAGCACACCGGTTTCACCGATGCGAGTAGTGGATATGCCTGAACCTTCGAGCTCTTGAACAATCCGATCTGCAGTGCCGTGCTCCTGCATAGACAGCTCAGGGTGTTGGTGAAAAAACTTGTACAGTTCTTCGCGGTCGGATTGGGTGGATGGGAGATCCCCCAATATCTTCTTGACAGGCTCTATATTGATGGACGTACTTTCACGGTACGCCCATTCTCAGCTTTAGTGCAGGCTAGATCATGCCTTTAACCTGCCGGTAAAAGAATATTCAGGAAACGTTTCCATAGAATATGAGATTTTTCACAGCTTTAGGGCTTGCTAAAACCGGGTGGATCAGGACTCGCTACTACTCGTGAATGTCAATAACGTGTTCTGGCCCGAATTCGATGAAATCCCCAAGCTTGGCACCGCGCACTAACGCGGGCTGGTTATGCAGTTCACCGACATAGTTTCTGCCTTGCTGGGCTGCAACCTTCGCCCACATGCGTTCACCATTCGGTTGACCCGCTGGAGGATCGTCAAGAAGGAACACGAGCTTCACTAAAACGCCGGTGGCAAGGTTCTCTCGTTTGATCCGGTGAGGGATCTCAAACGTGAAGGGGTTTGCGGCGTGTAGCTGCTCGGCGTTGTCGAGGTGATAGTCAACAGGCGTAGGCATTTCACAGTATTCGTTAGTCATGCGCGCATTCTTTCAGATGGTTAGGACATGCCCCGTTTTTCACATTGGACGACTGACGGCATCTAGGACATATAGGGCATAGAAAACGGGCCCGAAGGGGAGTGGATTCCCTTCGAGCCCGCGAAAGTGCGGCGACTTAGTTGGCCGGTGCTGGCGCTTCCTCAACCGGTGTGGGAGCGTCCTCGGCCGGTGCCGGAGCGTCCTCCGCAGGAGCGCCATCGCCCGGTTCGCCTTCAGCCGGTGCCGGAGCATCCTCAGCAGGGGCGACGGTGGTGGTCACGTTGATGGTGGTGGTGCCCACGATGGTGGTGGACGGCTCCGTCGGGGATTCTTCACCGGAACCCGTGGCCAGAGCCCAGATGAGCCAGCCAAGCAAGGCTAAGGCAATCAGGCCGAGCAGCCACTTCCACCAGCCACCGCCGTTGGCGTCAGTGGTAGTGGGGTTCTCGGCGTAGCCAGCACCTGTGGCGAGTGGAATCGACTCGGTGTGGGACTCCTCCGGCAGAACCTGGTCCTGGATACGTGTCTCGTCGTTTGGATTCTGGTGAGTCATGTGTGGTCTACCTTCCAATAATCTGTTGTAAGTAATCGAATGTCCACGCTAACAAGTTTTTGGGCTACGTGAGGTTTTCTTTTCACTTTGCAGTGAGCTGTGTCGTGGGTGGATTGCAATGCGTGCTGAATTAAAGCAGGTGGGGAACGTTCCTGGTCGTTGTGTTAGGCCACCCTATTTTCAATAGACTTTCAATAAGTGTTGAATTGTCATAAAGTGAGGTCATGAAAGATCACAGTGCGTCCTCTCATGGACACTCTCATCACCACCATGATCACGGTGGGGCGGTTGCCATGGATGCCTCGGTGCGTTCGCTTGTCATCGCGCTGACTATTACCGGTGTTGTTTTCTTCGCGGAGCTTATCGGTGGCTGGTTATCTGGTTCGATGGCGTTGTTGGCAGATGCGATGCACATGCTGTCTGATGCCACGGGGATGATTATCGCCCTCGTTGCTGTGCTCATCGGGCGGAAACAAGTGTCTCGTTTTGCCACCTTTGGGTACCGCCGGGCTGAAGTTCTTGCCGCAGCGGTGAATGCTGTGACGGTGGGCGTGGTGTCATTGTGGATCGTCTACGAGGCAGTATCGCGACTTGGGCGTGGCGTAGAGATTGCCAGCCGCACGATGATCATCATTGCCGTTATTGGTTTGATTGCCAATGCGGCATCGGCGCTCGTGCTGCATCGCCAGCGCAAGGACTCCATCAATGTGGAAGGTGCATACCTTCACGTTCTGGTGGACATGGCTGGCTCAGTGGCTGTCATCGTGGCCGGCATTGTTATCGCCACCACCGGCTTCCAGGCGGCGGACGTGATCGCGTCCCTCATCATTGCTGGGATGGTGTTGCCGAGGGCGTGGGAGTTACTCAAGACGTCGACAAGCATTCTGCTTGAGCGTGTTCCCGAAGGCTTCGACCCCGATGAGGTGGCTAACGAGCTGCTGGCGTTGGACGGCGTGGAGGGGATCCATGATCTTCACCTGTGGTCGATGAGTGGCAATAACGTTCTGTGCACCGTGCACCTGATTACGCGTGCGGATCATGGGTTTCTGCTGGACCGTGCGCAAGCGAAGCTCGCAGAGCTGGGGGTTGATCACGCAACCATTCAGATTGAACCGCCAGGACACGTGAACCATGAAGTGGTGTGCGCACCTGAGGAGGCACGGGAAACTCTTTAGACCCAGCTCAAAGTGTTGGTGTCCTCTACAGTTAGGCACATGGGGTTTACAACGCCGAGCTACTCCTTGACCGACTTGTTCGCACGCGCCGAGCGTGGCGAGCTTCAGATTCCTGATTTCCAGCACACCTACTTGTGGGACGTGGACCGTACGCGCTTGCTTATATCCACGGTTCTGCGTGGTTATCCAGTGGGAACCCTTCTGGCGCTGGATACACGAAATGTGCCCATGCGCTTCAGCCCGCAGCCACTTCCTGGCGCGCCAGCTACTGATAGTCAGCCAGGTTTGCTCCTGCTCGATGGTCAACAGCGCCTGTCGTCCTTGTACTTGGCTTTCCAGGGTGATGGCCGCGTGGAGGTCTTGGATTTCCGCGGGCGGAGCATTTATCGACGTTTCTTCGTCGACGTGCGCCTCGCTGTGCAATCCGAGCCCATCCCGGAAGAAGCAATTTTTGCTATCGACGATGACGGGGGCATCCGCTCCCACTTCGGGCCTGATATCCCCGGGGGTATCACCTCGCGGGAAACGATGGTGGAGAACTATGTGGTACCGGTGTCCTCCCTGTTGTGGGAGGAAGGCAATGACTTGCTCTTCGACATGGCGGCGAATACGGATGACCCTGTGCTGCGCGAAAGCGTGAAAGAATTTCATCGCCGAGTGCTACGGCCGTTGGCTGCTTATGACATTCCGATGACACGGCTGGACCGGGGCACCTCCCAGATTGGTGTGGGACAGATCTTTGCACAGGCCAATTCGCAGGGCGTGTCGATGGATGTCTTCGAGCTGCTCACTGCCAGCTTTGCCCTTGAGGATCCTACGTTTGTTCTCGCCGAACATTGGGCGCAATGTGAGAAAGCATTACGCAAACATCCGGCGTTAGATGAGATCGACCGCGTGCGGTTCCTGCGCGGTGTCTCACTGTTGGTGTCCAGCATCACCGGTCCGTCGCGCGGTCACCGCGGGGACGTGCTCAACCTGTCTTTGGAGGATTACCTCTGGGCCTCACGCGAACTGGTCGAGGCTTTTGAGCGCACCGCACAGTTCCTGGAAGAGCGGTGCATTTTCAGCGTGGATCAAGTGCCGTATTCGCACCAACTCGTTCCCTTGGCCGTCATCCTTGCGCGCTTGAGCAGGGATTCTGCTGGAGCCAGTTGCGATGCGCAGACCATGACTGACCGCATCAACCAGTGGTTCTGGTGCGGTGTGTTCGGTGAACTTTATGGTGCACATGCGCCGTCAATTCGGGCAGGAATTGACGTGGATCAGGTGACCCCGTGGGCGATGGGCGCCACCGATCAGGTGCCAAAGACGGTGAAGGATGCGCAGTTTGCACAGTCACGCCTGCTCACCGCCGGGCCTGATTCGGCGGTGTACCGGGGAATTTATTCACTGCTCATGGCGCGGGGTGCACGTGATTGGCGTACCGGCAAGACTTTTGACTCAACAAGCGTGGTTGAGCTGGAACCAGATTTCTATCAGGTTTTCCCGGCCGGCTACTGTCGCGCACAGGGGGTCGATGAACAACTCGCAGATTCGGTGCTCAACCGCACGCCCCTTGGCAAACGCACTGAAAGGGTGATGGAAAGTGGCGCCCCGAAGCGGTATCTGTCGCGGCTGCAATCCAAGGCCATCATGGAAGATTCTGAGTTTGATTCGGTTTTGGCAACGCACGAATTGGAGCCCGAATATCTGCTGACGTCCCATTGGCAAGCATTCTTTGCTGACCGGGCAGAACGCTTCATCGGGATGATTGAATACGCCATGGACAAACCCGTAGTGCGTGACGGTAACGTCAGTGCTTGGAACACAGACAGTGAAAACAGCGAAGACAACGGGGACGAGTGACCAAGGTAATCAACACATTGGCTAAGGCAGCATCGGCACTTGGTGCAGCCATCTGTCTTGCGCTGGGGCTCGTTGCATGCGGGGCTGCTGAAGAGGACGTGACTGGGCAAGACTCGACGGTGACCGCGCCAACAACGACGGTGCATCCACTCCTGCAGCAAGCACGCACAGTGAACCGTTCAAACCATGTCTCTGAAAGCTTTGCTCCAACCCCGGTCGTGTTGGATGATCCGTGGGGTTTTGAGGCTTCCAAGATCTTCTTTGACATCTCCGAGGTATTAATCATCAGCGACGGTGACCCGCAATCCCAGCTGCGCGCTGCCACGCTCGCGGTGGTCGCGCATGCGCCGATGGTGGTGTACTCGAGTGACCATCATGCGGCTGTTGTGCAGGAGATCGAACGTTTAGGTGCGCACACCGTCTTTGCGGTGGGGGATGTGCCGGTGCTCAACTATTCGGAGAAGCTCACGGTGATCCGGGATCCCGGCGGATTGGAAGCCTTAGAGAAAGCGACAGCGCTGCAGTTCAGCGAAAAAATTGTGGATGCGCCTGAGGATGCTGCTGCAGCGGTTGCGGGTCTGGATCCCAATGATCCGGTGTGGCTGAAAAGTGGCTATGGGGGAGAGCAGCACGTAGAAGAAGAGGCAAAGGAAGGCGTTGTCCCGCTTCAATCACGCCAGAATGCTGAGATGGCACCTCACGTGATTGCCCTTGCTTCGAGCCCTCTCGCCGCTATTGCTACTGCACGAGGTTTTGGCGCGGACGTTTATGTAGTGGATAGCCCTGACCCCAGAGCCGATGACCGCGCACTGCTGGTCATGGCAGGACTTGCGGATAAGCCACTCATTGCTCTTGGCCCAGAATTCGGCACAGACGAGGAGCTTCGGACCCGGATCAGGGAAGCGGAGGCATCCGCAGATACCCGGAGGTTTGCTGGGGTGGAGAAGTTGCCGCAGGTTCTGTGAGGGAGGGGCTTGGGGGACGTCGATAAGCGATCCTGCATGAAATAGAACCCTGAAATAGGGGAATACACGGCAGTGTGAATAAAATAATCGACGCTGCCAGAAGCGAATGCACGTCCGTGTGCACCAACCCACATAGCAGGAGAAGTAAAGACCGTGTCTAAACCCGTTGTCCTCATTGCAGACAAACTCGCCCAGTCCACCGTGGACGCACTTGGAGATGCAGTGGAGGTGCGCTGGGTAGACGGTCCGAACCGCGCTGAGCTCCTCGCTGCTGTGCCCGAGGCAGAGGCATTGCTCGTTCGCTCCGCAACCACTGTTGATGCGGAGGTCCTTGAAGCCGCGCCGAACCTGCGCATCGTTGGGCGTGCCGGTGTGGGCCTAGACAACGTCGACGTAGACACCGCAACCCAGCGTGGCGTCATGGTGGTCAACGCGCCGACCTCCAACATTCACTCCGCATGTGAGCACGCTATTGCTCTGCTTCTGTCCACCGCACGCCAGATTCCGGCTGCGGACAAAACCCTCCGCGATGGGGAATGGAAGCGCTCCTCCTTCAAGGGTGTAGAAATCTTTGGCAAGACCGTGGGCATCGTCGGGTTTGGCCACATCGGTCAGCTCTTTGCGCAGCGTCTTTCCGCTTTTGAAACCACCGTCATCGCGTATGACCCGTATGCCAACCCCGCCCGTGCCGCACAGCTTGGCGTCGAATTGGTTGAGCTGGAAGAGCTTGTTTCCCGCGCTGACTTTGTCACCATTCACCTGCCCAAGACCAAGGAAACGCAGGGAATGTTCAACGCAGAGCTTCTGGCAAAGGCGAAGGAAGGCCAAATCATCATCAACGCCGCCCGCGGTGGCCTGGTAGATGAGCAGGCACTGGCTGATGCCATTGCTAACGGAAAGATCCGCGGTGCCGGCTTTGACGTGTACGCCACCGAGCCGTGCACGGACTCCCCACTGTTCGCACTGAACGAGGTGGTTGTCACCCCGCACCTGGGTGCGTCTACCGCTGAGGCGCAGGACCGCGCAGGCACGGATGTTGCAGATTCCGTGCTTAAGGCGCTCGCCGGCGAGTTCGTCCCGGATGCTGTCAACGTCATCGGCGGTGCTGTAGGCGAAGAGGTCGCCGCATGGCTCGAGCTCGCACGCAAGCTCGGACTCCTCGCAGGCAACCTGCTTGATGACGCCCCGGTGTCCCTCCGCGTCACCGCCCGCGGTGAGCTCTCCACCGAGGACCCCTCCACGCTGGCACTGTCTGCTGTACGTGGTCTGTTCTCCGGCATCGTGGAGGAGCCCGTCACCTTCGTCAACGCCCCGGCTATTGCCAAGGCCCGTGGCCTTGAGATGGAGTCCGGTGTGGCAACTGAGTCCCGTGGCCACCGTTCCACCCTCGAGGTTCAAGTCGTCTCCGCCAATGGTGACACCGCGACCGTTGAGGGTGCGCTGACCAGCCTTGAGCATGTGGAGAAGATCGTGCGCATCAACGGTCGTGGCGTGGACATGCGCGCAGAGGGCCGTAACCTCTTCCTGTCCTACACCGATCAGCCTGGTGCACTGGGCAAGGTGGGCAGCCAACTGGGTGAGCAGGGCATCAACATTGAGGCTGCTGCCCTGACCCAGGCGGTTAAGGGCGACGGCGCCTTCCTCATCCTCCGTGTCGAATCTGAGATCCCGGAAGATCTGGAGCAGTCCATCGCCGACTCCATCCAGGCATCCAGCTTCCAGCTGGTTCTGGACTAAACAGCCATTGCACGTAACAGCTCTTCAGCCACCCTCGACGGGAAGAAAGGTCACACACAATATGAACATCGCAGTGATTGCTGGCGACGGAATCGGCCCCGAGGTGATGGCTGAGGGCCTCAAGGTACTCAATGCTGTGCGCCAGGATGTTGAATTCACGGAGTACGACTTGGGTGCCCGCCGCTACCTCCGCAATGGCGAGTTGTTGACAGAGGAGGACCTGGCAAGCCTGCGTGAGCACGATGCCATCCTGCTCGGTGCGATTGGTGATCCGGAGCGGGTGCCGGCCGGAGTGCTGGAGCGTGGTCTGCTGTTGCCGTTGCGTTTCAAGCTCGATCACTTTGTTAACCTGCGGCCTTCGAAGCTGTACCCGACGGCAGTAAGTCCGTTGGCAAACCCCGGCAACATCGATTTCGTTGTGGTGCGCGAGGGAACTGAAGGTTTGTACTGCGGTAATGGCGGTACTCTGCGTCAGGGGACCCCGGCTGAGGTCGCATGTGAGGTTTCGCAAAACACGCGCTACGGGGTTGAACGCCTCGTGCGCCATGGTTTTGAAACAGCGATGGCGCGCCGTAAGAAGCTCACGCTCGTGCACAAGACCAATGTGTTGACCAATGCGGGCGCTCTCTGGCAGAACACCGTCAACGACGTTGCTGCGGAGTATCCGGAGGTGGAGATCGATTACAACCACATCGACGCCGCGACCATCTACTTGGTCACTGGCCCGGAGCGCTATGACGTCATCGTGACCGACAACCTCTTCGGCGACATCATCACCGATCTGGCTGGCGCTGTCACCGGTGGCGTCGGCCAGGCCTGCTCGGGCAACATTGACGCATCCCGGACGAATCCGTCCATGTTCGAGCCAGTCCACGGCTCCGCCCCTGACATCGCCGGGCAGGGGATTGCTGATCCCACCGCCATGATCCTGTCTGTGGCCATGATGCTGCGCTGGTTGGGTGATGAGGACAACGCGGTTCGCATCGAAGACGCTGTGGCCCAGGATGTGTCCCAGCGTGGTGATGAGCCAATTGCAACGGAGCAGGTCGGCACAAGGATCGCTGAGGCTCTCAAGTAGGCTTCGGCCCATGCGTGCATCTCACCGCCGAGTCCATGTGGTCCGTACTGTCGCTGCTGTCGCAGTCAGTCTCGCCGTGGGACTGGGCGGTGTTGCGTGTACAACGAAACCTGAATCCGATGTTGAGCGATTGTCAGAGACCGATACTCTGCTTCAGGCAGTGCTCGAAGACGGCTCCACCGTGCTCGGGGATGCCGATGGGACAGGGATCGACGCCTCTAGGGCATTCTTTGAAACCTCTGATGACGTGGTTATTTCGGCGCCGTCCCATGATGCTCAGCTGAAAGCAGCGGGTATCGCTGTGGACCTCGGCGCGCCAATGCTCATCCGCCAACCAGGCTCAAAAGATGCAGTGGAGACTGAGATCTCGCGCCTTGGTGTACAACGCCGAATTCAGGTTTCATCAGAGGATCCTGCAGACGCTTCCGTGGAACTCGAAGAGGATGCTGAGGATGTAGCGCTTATCGACGAAACTCTGCCCATCGAGCCCGGTGAAGGCCACGGCATCACTCAGATCATCAAACGTGGAGCAGCGGCTACGAAAGAAAGCAATACCCCAGTTCTTGCTACCGAGGCGACCTCCTTGGCAGCAGCAGCGACTGCCACTGCTAAACGCATCCCTGTCACCGTCTTATCCCACCCGGATCCCCGCGTGACCCGGGAATCGATGGATCAGGTGAAAGGCAAGAAAGCCCTCGCCTTAGGCCAAGACTTTGGTTCCTCGGAGTATTTCCGTGGGGCGGTAGACATGGCTGCTAACGGTGAACTGCCAGGCGGCGGTGGTTTGGTCTTCCCAGGCCGTCGGATGGTTGCTTTGTATGGCCACCCGTCTGGTCCAGCATTGGGGCAGATGGGGGAGCAGCCACCGGCCGAAGCGGTTCAGGTGGCGCAGAACTGGGTGGACCAATACCGCGAGCACACCAATGAGACCGTCATCCCGGCCTTCGAGGTCATTGCCACCGTGGCAGCGGGCGGGCCCGGGGACGATGGCAACTTCACCAACGAAACAGATCCAGCTGACCTCGTGCCGTACATCGATGCGATTACGGAGGCCGGTGGGTATGCAGTGATTGACTTGCAACCGGGACTGGCCACGTTCAAGGACCAGGCTGTGCTGTATAAGGATCTGTTGAAGCGCCCGAATGTCGGTTTGGCACTGGATCCGGAGTGGAAGCTTCAGCCGGGACAAACCCCAGCCGCACAGGTCGGTTCCGCAGAAGCCGCGGAAATTAATGAGGTGACGCAATGGCTGGCTGACCTGACACGCAAGCATGATCTGCCCCAGAAGGCCCTCATCGTGCATCAGTTCCAGGTAGCTATGCTGCCGGATCGGCACAACATCAATACAGATCACCCAGAATTGTCGTTCATCCTGCATGCGGATGGACATGGCTCACCGGGCGAAAAGTTTGATACCTGGAATATCCTCCTGGAGAATCTCGACCCGCGATTCTTCGTTGCATGGAAAAACTTCATTGACGAGGACAAGCCGATGTTCACTCCGGAGCAGACCTACACGCAGGTTCAGCCACGCCCGTGGTTTGTTAGCTACCAGTAGATATCTGTTTCATGCTGGAAACCAAAATGGTCAAAGCTGTCATGTGAGAGCAAAGTTTCTGGCACTCTAAGCGCATGACAGTTGAGCTCGATGAGGTGCGTGGCTTTCTCGCGCAGCACGAACCGTTTTCACACCTGCCGGATGAGGCGCTTTCTGCGCTACCGCGACAGATGCAGATCATCTATGTGCGTCGGGGCGAGGTCATCGTGGCCCGTGGGCAGGTCAATGACAACCTGTACATCATCCGGTCTGGTGCTGTTGATGTTCTTGCGGAGGGCGATGCGCTTATCGATCGGCGCGAGTCAGGCCGTAATTTCGGGTACTCCTCGCTCGTGGGTACGCCCGAATCGGATTACACCATGATCGCTGTGGAGGACAGCATTTTGTTGGTCCTGCCACGTGAGGCCTTTGTTTCGTTGATTAGCGATCACCCGGACATCCTTCGCTTCTTCCAATCCCTCTCGCGCCGTGTTGCGGCTTATGCGCAGGAGTTGAACGATCCGGGCAATGCGGACACGCTGCGCACCAACGTGAGCGAAATGATCAAAACGGGCAACTTGGTCACGGTGGAAGCCTCCGCCTCGATCCGAGATGCTGCTGTCCGTATGAGTGAGTCAGATGTGTCTTGCATTGTTGTCACTCCAGTGGAGGAGAACGGGGAGATTGGCATTCTCACCGACCGTGACCTGCGCCGCCGCGTAGTGGCTCAAGGCTATTCCACTGATGCATCGGTAGCGGAAGTGATGACATCTCCGGTGCGCACCATTAGCGCCGAGACATTGCTGTTTGAGGCCATGTTGGTGATGAGCGAGCATGGCTTCCATCACCTGCCCGTGGTCGATGGGTCCACGACGGAGATCATCGGTGTATTGACCAGCAGCGACGTCATGCATCAGCTCCAATCAGATCCCATCTACTTGGCTGCTGATGTTGCTGGCAGCAGTAGGGAGGAGCTGCGGGATGCCTACAAGCGCGCGGCGGCGGTGGCGGCGAGGTTTGTGGACCGGGGGTCGTCGGCAAGCGATGTGCAACACCTTCTCACGGGCATTGCAGACGCGATCGCGCGGCGTCTTGCTGAGCTGGCCTACGAGGAGTTTGGGCCACCACCTGTGCCTTTCGCCTTCGTGGCTGTGGGCTCACAAGCGCGCCGTGAGATGGGACCGGCCTCGGATCAGGACAATGCACTGGTATTGTCGGATTCTTACAACGAGGCGGAACACGGCGCATACTTCCAGAAGTTCTCCGAGTACATCTGCATGGGGTTGGCTGATGCCGGGCAGGCCTTGTGTCCCGGTGACATGATGGCGTCTACGCCGGAATGGCGTATGACTGAAAGTGAATGGAACAAAACCTTTCACAACTGGATCACCGCCCCCGAATCGGAGGCACTGCTCCACGCGCAGGTGTTCTTTGATTTCCGTTGTCTCTTCGGTGATGAGGAGATGGCGCAACGGGTGCATGACAATGCAGTTGTTTCCGCGCGTGGATCCCGGCGCCTTCACGCTCACTTGGCGGCGCTGGCAACGCGCCGTGAACCACCCATCGGTTTCTTCCGCGGATTCGTTGTCCAGCGTTCCGGGGAGTATGCGGACACCCTTGATGTGAAGAAGGGAGGCACCGCAGCAGTCGTACAGATGGCGCGACTGTACGGCATTTTGTCTGGTTCAACGGTTGTGGGCACACAGGAGCGCATTGAACAAGCAGCGGGAGATAGCATCAGCGTCCGCGGTGCTCAAGATTTACAGCGCGCCTACAACCACATTTCTAATCTGGCATTGCGCCACCAAGCGGAGCAGGTGCGTGCCGGGGAGGCTCCGAACTATCACATTGATCCGTCCAAGATGTCTTCCATCGACCGTGACGCGCTGCGGGACTCCTTCCGCATTATTAAATCCCTGCAAGCGGCGGTGGCATCGAAGTTCCCCGTGAGGTCGATCTAGATGTTGTCCGGTCTTTTTGGGCCACAGAAACGCGACGTGGAATCAGGCGCACTGCTCGCCGTGGATGTGGAGACGACGGGGCTGAAACCCGGGGTGCATGAGCTGGTTTCCATTGGATGGGTGCCCGTCAACGATCGGGTGATTGACCTTTCCGGCGCTGGCTACTGTGTGCTTAGTGGTGCCCATGTTGGTGATTCCGCGACCGTGCATGGTGTTACTGATGATGATGTTGCGCGCGATGGCATCCCTTCTGCGGAAGCCCTTCAAAAGTTTCTGAAGGCGATAGAGGGCCGCAAGATCTTGGCGCACTTTGCCCAGATGGAAACCGGTTTTCTTGGAGCGTTGCACAAAAAGGTTCTGGGGAAGACGTGGCGTGTGCACGAGGACGAGGTCGTGGACACTATGACTATGGAACGCCGCCGCATGGAACGCATGGGAACGTATCCACGTGGAGAGGATTTGCGACTAGCACGTGTGCGTGCCCGCCACGGGCTGCCTGATTACGGCAACCATAATGCGCTGACGGATGCACTAGCGTGCGCTGAGCTTTACCTGGCTTTAACTGCGGGGAAGCCCGAGCGGTAGGGAATCTACATGCACAATATGTAGAGCGCTGAGAACAATGCGTGGGTTAAAGCCACTGTTGTGATCTAGCTCGCGTATGCTCTTTTTCATGCGTTTTGGACGAATTGCCACACCTGAGGGAATGACCTTCGCGGTCATCGATGATGAGGGCACCACTGCTAAGCAGATCAAGGGAACCCCGTTTACGGAGCCGGAGTACACCGGTAAGGAGTGGCCGCTGGATAGCGTGCGCCTACTCGCCCCCATGCTTCCCAGCAAGGTAGTAGCTATTGGTCGCAACTACGCCGACCACGTCGCTGAGGTGTTCAAGCAGTCCGCTGAGCACCTTCCGCCGACCCTCTTCCTCAAACCACCGACCGCGGTCATTGGTCCGGAAGCAGCTATTAAGATCCCGGACTTTGCCACCCGCGTGGAATTTGAAGGCGAGCTGGCACTGGTTATTGGTGTCCCATGCAAGAACGTGAAGGCTGAGGACTGGAAGTCTGTTGTACGTGGTGTGACCATCGTGAACGATGTTTCCTCGCGTGATCTGCAGTTTGCTGATGGTCAGTGGGCGCGTGCGAAGGGCATTGACACTTTCTGTCCTCTCGGTCCTTGGATTGAAACGGATCTGGACAAGTTTGACTTTGATGATTTGCCGATCAAGGCGCACCTGACTCATGACGGTGTTACTGAGACGAAGCAAGATTCAAACTCGAATCAGATGATCTGGAAGATTGGCAAGATCATTGAGTTCATCACCTCGTCCTACACCTTGCTTCCGGGTGATGTGATCTGCACCGGCTCCCCGGCAGGTACCGCCGAGATGATCCCGGGTGATGTCATCGAGGTCGAGATTGATGGGATTGGGTCCCTGCGCAATCCGGTCGAGCGGGCTTAGTGCTTAAAGCCTAAAGCCCCAGCGCTCGCTGGATGGTGAGGAGCTTCGCGGTTGTTTCCGCAAGCTCCTCTTCTGCATCTGAGGAACCAACGAGTCCGCCACCCGCCCAGGCCCGGGCAGCCGTCCCATCCTCGTTGACTTGGGCGCAGCGGATGGATACGACGTACTCGCCATCACCGTCGGATGTTGCCCATCCGACAGCACCGGCATAGAAGGAACGATCCGATTCCGCAGTGGTGATCAGGGTCTCTGCTGCATGCTGCGGGGTTCCACACACAGCTGGGGTGGGGTAGAGCTTAGCTGCGAGCTCCAATGCGGTCGGGGCTGGCTGCTTGAGCACGCCACTGATCGGGGTGGCCAGATGCCACATCTCGTTCGTGGCTTCGAGCTGTGGGCGGTCAGGGATGTTTAGCTCTGTGCAGAGGGGTGCGAGGATGTCCCGGATGTGTTCTACAACGTAGGAGTGTTCCTCGAGGTTCTTCTCTGACTCAGCTAGCTCCTGGCCTGCGGCAGCATCGGCTACGGGGTCATTCGGGACCCGCGGGGCTGAACCGGCGAGCGGATAAGAGTAGATCTTCAGGCCGTGGCGGCGGATGAGAAGCTCCGGTGAGGATCCAACAATGGTGTGGCCCTTCAAGCCGGCGGGTGAAAGGTCCGCCATGAACCCGTCGCGGGACTGAGATAAATCGATGAGGCGCGCTGCCACTAGGCGCGGGTCTACTGGTGGATCAAACTCAAAATCAACTGCGCGGGCGAGCACAACTTTGTCTAGGACCGACTCCCGAATGGTGTCAATCGCGGCTTCAATGCGGCGAAGGTGTTCGTGCGGTTCTGGATCGAAGCCGCTCACACGCGCGTGCACCACTGAGCCAGGGCCCGTCCGGTAATAGGCGTGAGGCTGTAGGCAGCCGTCCTCCCGGATAATGTGCTCCGGAACCGTGAGTGCTGCTGGTGCCTCTCGGTCGAAGGGGAGTGCGCCGACTACCATTTCAACGTCGCCACGCTCAAGCGCGGCGATTGCGGAGCCAGCATCGGTGAACGTGGTTACCGCGCCTTGGGTACGCACTGAACCTGTGGGCCGGGACAGAGCAAAATCCGGTGCAGAATCAGGTGCGGCTTCAGGGCGGGTGGACATGAGGGACCATCTTAGCGGGTGGATATTCTCGGCTCACTGCTGCACCATGTCGGTTCATGTCCACTGACAGCATGGACGCTGCTGAAGTTGCGTGAGGGGGAGCGCGCTACAGTTGTGGGCATGACTGACACTGCTGCATCTGTACACGTACGTTTCTGCCCATCACCCACTGGTACTCCGCACGTGGGCATGGTGCGCACGGCACTGTTTAATTGGGCGCAAGCCCGCCACACCGGGGGCACATTGGTGTTCCGTATTGAGGACACTGATGCCAAGCGTGACTCCGAAGAGTCCTACCAGGCCATCATCGATTCGCTGACCTGGCTCGGCATGGAATGGGACGAAGGTGTAGTCAAGGGGGGCCCGCATGAGCCGTACCGCCAGTCCCAGCGCATGGACATTTACAAGGAGATCCTGGACAAGCTGATTGAGGCCGGCGAGGTCTACCCGGCGTACTCCACCGCCGAAGAAGTCAAGGAGCGCCATATTGCTGCCGGCCGCGACCCGCAGCTGGGCTACGACAACTTCGACCGAGACCTCACGGAAGAGCAGGTTGCTGCATTTAAGGCGGAGGGGCGCGAACCGGTGTGGCGTCTGCGTATGCCGGAGAAGGATTGGAAGTGGCACGACCTTGTCCGCGGGGACGTCGAATTTAAGTCCGCCACCCAACCGGATTACGTGGTTGCGCGTTCCAACGGTGCGCCGCTGTACACCTTGGTCAACCCCGTCGATGATGCACTCATGGGGATCACCCACGTACTGCGCGGCGAGGACCTATTGTCGTCGACCCCGCGTCAGATCGCGCTCTACGAGGCGCTGCAGCGCATTGGCGTGACCGACTTCACTCCGGAGTTCGGTCACCTGCCCTTCGTCATGGGCCAGGGCAACAAGAAGCTGTCCAAGCGCGATCCGGAATCCAACCTGTTCAACCACCGCGATAACGGCATTATCCCGGAAGGCATGATCAACTACTTGGCCCTGCTGGGTTGGTCCTTGTCTGCTGATCAGGACATTTTCACGGTGGATGAGTTCGTCAAGGCTTTCGACGTTTCAGACGTGTTGGCTAACCCCGCTCGCTTCGACCAAAAGAAGCTGGAAGCCATTAACGCGGACCATATTCGCATGCTCGAACCGGAGGATTTCAAGAACCGTCTGCGCGAGTACCTCACCGAGTACACCGACTTCCCGGCTGACTACCCGGCCGACAAGTTCGCCATCGCCGCTGACCTCGTGCAAACGCGTATCAAGGTGCTTTCAGACGCCTACGGTCTGCTCAAATTCCTTGTCATCCCGGACGCGGACCTCACCCTCGACGAGCGCGCCGCGAAGAAGAACCTCAAGGAAGCGGCCATCGAGCCACTCGACGCTGGCATCGCCGCCCTGGAGGCAGTCGGGGAGTGGACCACGCCCAACATCGAAGCTGCGCTCAACAAGGCGCTTATCGACGATCTCGGCCTCAAACCCCGCGTCGCCTTCGGCGCCCTGCGCGTAGGCGTCACCGGCGCAGCTGTTTCCCCGCCACTATTCGAATCGATGGAACTTCTTGGCCGCGAATCCACGTTGGTCCGCTTGCGGGCTGCACGTGCTGTCACGCCGTACGTGGCGGAAGAACCTACGCAGTAGAAATCACAGCGGGGTAGTTTGCTGCTCTTACTATCCCGCTATTTCTATGGATTGAACTGGCGATTTGGTAGTCCAGCACAGGCGTGGCTATAGTATCCAACGTTGTCTTGAACAGCTTAAGAACTTAAGAAGTTCAACAGCAACGATGGCCTATGGTGTAATTGGCAACACTACGGTTTCTGGTACCGTCATTCTAGGTTCGAGTCCTGGTAGGCCAGCTGCAGAAAACTAGCAATAGCGCTCTGCAGGACAAAAGTCCTTACGCCCCGTTCGTCTAGCGGCCTAGGACGTCGCCCTCTCACGGCGGTAACACGGGTTCAAATCCCGTACGGGGTACAACGAAGTCCCTCCGGATCTGTTTTCAGGTGCGGAGGGACCTTTGCTACTTACCCTGTGTTCGCATGGCTGGTCGCTTTTACGAATATTCCAGCTGACCTCTCCGTCTGGTGTGAGCTGCAAAACCAATTTGCACTGATGAAACTGGCTTGTGTTGATGCGCTAGTTAATAATGTGAAGCAACATATTCCTTATCCCAAGGAGGTCTGTTGTGGCTATTGAGCAACAATCAATTGTCGTGCCCAAAGAGATTCAAGAACTCATTGACAGTGGACAATTATCTAAGAACGGCAGTGTCGTGCGTGATACGGGCGGTCGGTTTTTCACTTTTTTGAAGGAGGTCCAAAATGATCCGGGGTGGGCGCAGAAGTCGGGCGCAGCACTTGATGAAGTCATAGGGAAGATGCGTAGTGCCACAAAGGACAATCCGAGTTTGATTCTCGCAGTCGTCGGTGCGCCTATGGCTGTTTGTATCTGTACGGCTGTTCGCAAGACCATGGCCAAGCGATCAAACTCGAAGGCGATTCAGGAGCGGAATTCCATCGAGGTTCGATTTAATTTAGCGGCGAAAGCATGGATTGAAGCTGCTAAGACTGGAGCGGTTAAATCTGATATCGTCGCAGAGCTTCAAGAGGCGTGGGAAGCATATGACGCATCGAACAGGGATTGGAAGACTCAACCGAGCGAGTTAGCGGTGAGTCTGATGCAGTTGGTTAAAACCTGGAACTTCCAAAATGGATTGATTGGGAACCCGCCGGCTGCAGCCGACAGTTCACGGGATGATGTAGTTGTGAATTTAGGCGAGTATCTGTCTGCCCAGAGGGATGCGCTCAACGAGACTGCGTAGAGTTACTACTTTGCGCGTCCAATTGGAACATGACGTCATCAAGGCGGTCCTCTTTATTGTTCTGAGTTTCACAGAGCTGGAGCGCATAACTAGACAGTTGGGAGACTCGCGTATCAAGAGCACTGATAACCAGCTGGTTTGGAGTTTCGTGTGCGGTCCTTTACTGTAAGCAAGTCGCAAGAAATAGCGAGCGCGCCCCGTTCGTCTAGCGGCCTAGGACGTCGCCCTCTCACGGCGGTAACACGGGTTCAAATCCCGTACGGGGTACAAAGAAGTCCCTCCGGATCTGTTTTCAGGTTCGGAGGGACAATTGTTTTCTGCGGATCAGCCCGCTGCGTGCTACCGGCTTCCGGGAATGTGTAGCACGTCCTGTGGATTTAGTACGTTCCTGTAGTGATTCGAGAAGTGTGTTACGCGGAGCCGACTGTGGGTCAGGGGGTTAACCCTCTTTGGGCCCGAGCTCGGCCTCGAGCACTTCCTGGGCCACCTTCATAGCGGAGAGGGCAGCAGGGGCACCACAGTAACCGGAGGAGTGGATGATGGCTTCGGTGATCTCTTCGCGCGTGAGCCCGTTGGTCAGGCCGCCGCGAACGTGGCCGCGGAGTTCTTCGGTGGCGCGCAGGGCGACGAGCATGCCGATGTTGAGGAGGCTGCGGTCGCGACGACTCAGGCCCGGACGGTTCCATACGGAACCCCAAACAGTGGCGGTGATGTGGTTTTGGAGTGGCTCACCGTCTTTGCCGGCGTTGCATGCAAGGGCGGCGTCGACGAAGTCATCGCCCATCACGGCACGACGGATCTCAATGCCGGTGTCGTAGCGGCTGTCTTTTTCAGTCATGGTTTTAACCTTCCGCAAGGTGAGTTAGATCTCTGACATAAGTTGGTCGGCAGCCTTGAGTAGCTGCTTACCCCACGTGTTGGCGGGGGAGGGCTTCAGGCGCTCAGCTGGGCCGGAGATGGACAGGACGGCGCACAGGCGCCCCGTGGCGTCATGGATAGGGGTGGACACGCTAGATAAACCAACTTCACGCTCGTTGACGGATTCTGCCAAACGAGTTTTGCGTACACGCCCGAGTTCTCCCTCGCTGAAAGGTGCAGTGATGTGCTCATAGGCGGCGAAAACGCGGGCAGCGGAACCGCGGTCGAGCGGAAGCTGGGATCCAACCGGCACGGTGTTGGTCAATCCGCTGGGTGGCTCCACGGCGGCAACGCAGGTGCGGGTGTTGCCGGTCAGTTCGTAGAGCTGGACGGATTCACCGGTTGTGCGCACCAGTGCGCCCATGATGGGTTTAGCCGCCTCAATGACAGCTGACGGTGCAGACGCAGCGTAGCGGGAGAGAGCCGGTCCGATGGACCAAGCTCCAGTTTCTGTGCGGATGAGGATGTGGTGCACTTCCAGTGCGGTGGCCAGGCGGTGTGTGGTGGCACGAGGCAGGCCGGTGACATCGCTGAGCTGAGACAGTGTCTTATCGCCGCCAGCGACGGCCTCGATGATGCTTACAGAGCGGTCGAGGACCTTGATGCCGGAAGGGCCCTCGAGCGCGTCTGTCTTCTTGTCGGTCTTTCTCACATAGTGGATCGTAGCAGTCCACTATGTGGGAGGGGCGGGGGAGTGGGGGAGGCGTCGATAAGCTGCATGCAGAGATGTTCTATACTGTCTCACTGAATGGAAATATACGTCCCATGCGATGGGAAGCTTCAAGGAGGCGACAATGGTTGATAAACCGTTGACACTGGCTGAGAAAGTCTGGCGTGACCACGTGGTCAAGAAGGGTGAGAACGGTGACCCGGATCTGGTTTACATTGACTTCCAGCTTCTCCACGAAGTGACTTCGCCGCAGGCTTTTGACGGGCTGCGCATGAACGGCCGTGAGATCCGTCGTCCGGAGCAGCATCTGGCTACCGAGGATCACAATGTGCCCACCGTGGGCATCAAGTCCGGCAACCTGCTGGAGATTGAGGAGCTGACCTCCCGTACGCAGGTGTCCACCCTGCGGAAGAACTGCGAAGAGTTCGGTGTGCGGTTGCACTCCATGGGCGATATTAAACAGGGCATTGTGCACACCGTCGGCCCCCAGTTGGGTATCACTCAGCCTGGCATGACCATTGTGTGTGGTGACTCGCACACGTCCACCCATGGCGCCTTCGGCTCGATCGGTATGGGCATTGGTACTTCCGAGGTGGAGCACGTCATGGCAACGCAGACGCTGCCACTCAAGCCGTTTAAGACGATGGCTATTGAGGTCTCTGGTGAGTTGCAGCCGGGCGTGACGGCGAAGGACTTGATTCTGGCCATCATCGCCAAAATCGGCACGAATGGTGGCGCTGGCCACATCATTGAGTACCGTGGCGAGGCAATTGAGAAGCTCTCTATGGAAGCCCGCATGACCATCTGCAACATGTCCATTGAGGGCGGTGCCCGTGCCGGCCTGGTCGCTCCGGATGAGAAGACCTTTGAGTATGTCAAGGGCCGTGAGTTCGCGCCGAAGGGCAAGGACTGGGACGACGCAGTGGCGTATTGGAAGACTTTGCCGACGGATGAGGGCGCCGAGTTTGACACTGTCGTGGAAATCGATGGCTCTGCGCTGACCCCGTTTGTCACGTGGGGTACGAACCCGGGCCAGGGCCTGCCGCTAGGGGAGTCTGTGCCGGATCCAGAATGTTTCGGTGATGACACGCTGAAGGCTGCCGCTGAGAAGGCCCTCAAGTACATGGACCTTGAGCCGGGCACGCCACTGCGTGACATCAAGATCGACACGGTCTTCCTGGGGTCCTGCACCAACGCCCGTATTGAGGACCTGCGTGCGGCAGCGGAGATTCTCAAGGGCAAGAAGATCCACCCGGAGACCCGCATGATGGTTGTGCCGTCTTCCGCCATGGTGAAGCAGCAGGCAGAAGAAGAGGGGTTGGACAAGATCTTCATCGAGTTCGGTGCGGATTGGCGTACCGCTGGCTGCTCTATGTGCCTGGGCATGAACCCGGACCAGCTCAAGCCGGGCGAGCGTTCTGCTTCCACCTCGAACCGTAACTTCGAAGGCCGTCAAGGCCCTGGTGGCCGCACCCACTTGGTGTCCCCGCTGGTTGCCGCAGCCACCGCTATTACTGGCCACCTGTCTAGCCCCGCTGATCTGTAAGGAGAACAACACCATGGAGAAGTTCACCACCCACACCGGCATTGGCGTGCCACTGACCCGCTCCAACGTGGACACGGACCAGATCATCCCGGCCGTGTACCTGAAGCGTGTGTCACGCACCGGCTTTGAGGATGGGCTGTTTTCTAACTGGCGCCAAGGTGAGCCGGATTTTGTGCTGAACCAGGAGGCGTTCAAGAACGGATCCGTTCTGTTCGCTGGTCCGGATTTTGGTACGGGCTCATCCCGTGAGCACGCCGTTTGGGCGCTCATGGATTACGGCTTCAAGGCTGTGTTCAGCCCCCGCTTCGCGGACATCTTCCGCGGCAACACGTCGAAGGCAGGGCTGTTGGCAGGCCAGATGACGGAGTCCGATATCGAGCTCATTTGGAAGATCCTCGAGCAGAATCCGGGCACCGAGGTCACTGTGTCCCTAGAGGATCGCACGGTCACCGTGGGGGAAAACACCTTCACGTTTGAGATTGACGACTACATCCGTTGGCGCCTCATGGAAGGCCTGGACGATATTGGTCTGACCATGCGCGATGCGGATGCTATCGAGGATTTTGAGGAGCACCGCCCGGCATACAAGCCGTCGGTGTCCTAGGCACCCGCACTAGCCCTCGCACTACCTAGCGCACGGGCAGCGCGGTGGGCATGTAGTCCGCGCCGATGAGCTGGCCTTCATTAAAGGTCAGCACCCAGACGGAGCCCTTCTTGGACTTGATTTCCCCGTCGATAGGCAAGCGACCGTTTGCTGCCAGCCAGGCGAGCATATTCGGGATGATCAGGCCCTGGCCCACGATGACGCTCGTGCCACCTTCATTGACCACATCCATGAAGGCTTTTTGGGCTTCCACCATGTTGTTGATCCAGGTTTCATCACCAAAGCGGATGTCTACGTCGACGGGCAGCTTCAATTCGTCCGCTAGCGGCGCTGCGGTTGCTTGGCAGCGATCGGGCAGGGCCGAGTAGATCCGGTCCGGCGCGAAAGGTGCCAGCAGCGGAACAAGCATCTCTGATTGGCGGCGCCCCTTCTTGTCCAAAGGACGCAAGTTGTCGTTGCCAGCCCATTTCTTGCGGTCATGGGCGCGAGCGTGGCGGACGTAGAGAATTCGGCTGGTCGAAGGCAGACGGAAGCGCTTCTCCGCCTTGGCTAGCACCTGGCGGTCGAGGTCGTAGGACATGATGGCCTTAGCTTCGTCGATAGGCAACCAGCGAATCTCATCGACTTCTTCGTTCGGTTCGAACTCGCCACCGATGACCTTGCCTGTCCAGTAGTACACAACCTTGGTTGAGTTCTTAATCGGGTAAACGGTTTTACCCAGCAGCTTGCCCAGGTTGATGTGATAGCCGGTTTCCTCACGGATTTCGCGCACCGCTGTTGCCACAAGCGACTCGCCCGGATCGACCTTGCCTTTAGCCAGGGACCAATCGTCGTAACGCGGCCGATGAATACAGGCCACTTCAATGCTGTCGAAGTCCTGAATATTGCCTCGCCACAGCACAGCACCTGCGGCGAGTGTGGTCTTTGCAAACTCTTCATGCGGGTTGCGGGGGATTTCTTGGTGGCGTCCTGTGAGGAACATTTCGCCCCGCACGTCTTTGTCATGTTCGTGCAACTTTGAGTTTGGTTGTGACTGCTTGCCCATGAGAACCCATTGTTCCGCATCGCTTGATACTGTGCACGGAAGCCTCCTTGTCTGCGCGTCCTTACACACTGTGACCTACTCTGCTAGATAGTTTGTGGAGGAACGCGTTTTTCAAAAGCGCATGCTTATCGACGAAGGGAAGGGCACTCACATGGTCAAAGTAGCCGTCTTAGGCGCTGGATCTTGGGGCACGGCCTTGGCAAAGGTTTTTGCGGACGCGGGCAATCAAGTGATGTTGTGGGCTCGCCGGCCGGAGCTTGCCCAGGCAATTGCTGAAACCCGCGTGAATGCTGATTACCTTCCTGGGATTAATTTGCCGGCGGGCATCGAGGCCACGTCTGATGCAGTAGCGGCTGTTGATTCCGCACAGATCGTTGTGCCTGCTGTGCCCAGTCAGACGATGCGTGAAAATTTAGCTGAATGGGCGCCTTACTTGCCATCTGATTCCACGCTGGTGTCCATTTCTAAAGGTATTGAGACGGGCACGTTTAAGCGGATGTCAGAGGTCATCGCGGATGTCACGGGTGTGGCAGAAGACCGTATTGCTGTCCTGTCAGGGCCTAACTTGGCGCGTGAGGTGGCAGAGGAACAACCAGCTGCCACTGTGATTGCGTGCACTGATTTAAATCGCGCAAAACTGATTCAAGCTGCGTGCGCCACGAACTATTTGCGTCCGTACACCAACACCGATGTCGTGGGCTGTGAGATCGGCGGTGCTTGTAAAAACGTTATTGCCTTGGCTTGCGGTATGGCTGCAGGTAAGGGTCTGGGAGAGAACACTCAGACAACGCTGATCACTCGTGGCCTAGCTGAGATCACGCGCTTGGGTGTGCAATTGGGGGCTGATCAGAAGACCTTCGCTGGCCTGGCCGGAATCGGTGACTTGGTGGCTACGTGCAGTTCAACGCTCTCTCGGAACAGGACATTCGGGCAGCGCTTGGGGCAAGGCATGTCCATGGCGGAGGCGCGGAAGGCCACGAATGGTCAGGTGGCTGAGGGCGTGACTAGTTCCACCAGCGTGCATCAACTCGCTGAGGCAAATGGGGTAGAGATGCCTCTCACAGCCGCGGTTCATGCGGTCTGCCACGGGGACATGAAAGTTGATGAGATGGTTGTGGCACTGATGGGTCGATCCAAAAAATCGGAGTAGCACCCAAGTAGTGTGGTGAACCATGATCACACTAGCCGTCGTTTACGGAGGAATGTCGTCTGAGCATTCCATCTCCTGCATTTCCGCAGGCGCCATCATGGCTGAACTGCCACAGGACACCTTCGATATTTTCCCGGTAGGCATCACCCAGGACGGTGTGTGGGTGGAGGGCACAACAGATCCAGTAGGGGATTCCAAGCTGCCGTCTGTTACGCAGGGCCGTGAAATCGCTCTGTCCGTCAACCCGAAACGCCGTGGCGAGTTTTATGACGTGAATACAGGTGAGGTCCTCGCCACCGTCGATGTTGTCTTTCCTGTGCTGCACGGCACTTACGGTGAAGATGGGACGATCCAGGGGCTGTTGGAGATGGCTGGCGTTCCCTATGTGGGCACGGGTGTGCTTTCCTCGGCGTGCTCCATGGACAAGGAGTTCACCAAAGCAATCACTCGTGCTGCTGGTATCCCGGTCACCCGAGAAGTCATCCTCCAAGACGGTGTGGGAGTGGACTCAATTGGTCAGAAGGAACGGGACTACCTCGGTTTGCCGGTGTTTGTGAAGCCGGCGCGCGGGGGATCGTCGATAGGAATCACCAAAGTCACTGCGTGGGATGATCTCGCGGACGCAGTGCGGATGGCGCAGCTCTATGACACGAAGGTCATCGTCGAGGCTGAGCTCGTCGGCGATGAGGTTGAGGTTGGCGTCATCGAGCTGGCCAGCGGTGAGTTGGTGGCATCACCCCCGGCGAAGCTCAACGGCACTGCTGATTCGGATGAAGGTTTCTACGGCTTCGAAACCAAGTACCTGGACAACGTGGTCACCGCGACGATCCCGGCGGGATATGACGACGAGTTGAACCAGCAGCTCGCCGATCTAGCTATTCAGACGTTCAAGGCTTTGGATTGCCGTGGCCTTGCACGCGTGGACTTCTTTGTCACAGAGGCTGGACCGATGCTCAATGAGGTAAACACCATGCCTGGTTTCACCTCTATTTCGATGTTCCCTCAGGTGTTCCAAGCTGCGGGAATGAGCTACGGCGAGCTCCTCAACACACTGATTAGTTCCGCTCTGGAACGGTCGAGGAAATAACACCGGAGATTGTGTTCAGGGCTTCATCCCCGAGGCCAGTCGGCAGCGACAAAGCGATATTTGCTTCACGGCCAAGTGCGTAGAGAGTTGTAGCTAGGCCACCGGAGGTTTCAGGATTGTCGGTGGCCGCTTCATCTTCAAACCACGGAATCTCATTGACTTGCGTGAGCACTGCCCCCGGCGCGTAGCTGTCTGGTTGCTTCACGCCGCAGCGAACAACGATGGGCTCAAGGCCATCGCCCGCCCAGGCCTGCGTGCGGTCCTTGTTTAGGCCTTCAACCCCTTTGACATCAACGGGGGTGTAGCCTTCCGCCACCTCTTCGGGCAACGCGGCGATGAATTCATCACAGGCACGTGCGGAATAATCCTGGGCGTCTTCCAGCGTTGCTAGTGGTGCACGTGCTGGTTCAGGGGCCGTGCCTTCAGCTGCGCCCAGGTTCAGGCCTTCAACTGGGTTGTCGTGACGGCCGAGAGCCGTGTTGTCAGCCGTCACTGCCAACACGGGGGAGCGGTCGACGGTGAACCAGGTAGCCAGGCCAGTGCCTGTGGGATCACCCACCTTCACCCATTTGGCCCCGGCAGCGGTGAACGTGGGGCTGAGTTCTGTGTATTGCAGGGGCATATCCACACCACAGCGCAGCGTGATGCGCTCGGTGGAGGAGGACTGCCACACGGCGGCACCAGCCGGGGCGGGGTCCGCCAGCGGTGTGCGTTTGTGGCCAGCGAGCTTTTCAGGCAGCTGTTCAACCACGGCAGCGCATTCGGGGGATTCGGCCAGCGGTGCTGGGAGGGGTGAGAGGACAACAGGCTGGTGGGCAGTGCGGTCCAAGACAAATTTGGATCCAGCCAGAACACCGATGACCAGCAGCAGCGCTAGCCCGAGGGTGATGTACACCAATGTGCGGTTCATGGGTGCGCCGGTGGAAGATTCTGTGTGTGTACTCGCCGTGCTCATAACGGCACAGTCTATCTGGTGAGAGGTACAGAACCCATGGCAGCTACCCCGGGCGCGGTGTTGTGGCCTACGGTCGTTTACCCTGTGACCTGATTGTCTTCATTCTCCCCGTCTGATTCCATGCGAAAGGCGCGACGTTCTGTGATCAACACTGGCTTTCCCCTTGATGGTCCCACCTTGGGTGAGATCGGGGAGGACGCTGTTATCCGCTCCATCATTGAAGCCAGCCCTTCGGCTGTGAATGGTGATGATGCAGCTGTGCTTCATCCGCCGTCCCCTAATTCCCGGATGGTTGCCACGACCGACATGATGGTGGAGGGGCGCCATTTCAGGTCGGATCTGACCACCCCGTTCCTGTTGGGGCGAAAGGCTGTGGTGCAGAACTTTGCCGATATTGAGGCGATGGGGGCTCGCCCATTAGCCGCGTTGCTGTCTTTTTCCGCACCCAGCAGGACTCCAGCTGCGGTGGTGGCGGACATCGCCCGCGGTATTGGCACGGAATTGGATAAGTACGGCACCGAGCTCGTGGGTGGAGATGTGACGGCGGGGCAGAGCCTAGTTATGTCGATCACCGCGATCGGCTCCCTCGGCGGCAATCGCCCACCCTTGATGTTGACGGGTGCGCGTGCTGGACAAACGGTGGTGGCGCATGGGCGAATTGGTTACTCAGCTGCGGGGTTGGAGCTGTTGGAGTCCGGCATCACTATTCCGGCAGAACTGGAGCCGCTCGCGCATGCTTACCAGTCGCCGGAGCTCACGCCAGGGTGCGGCATGGTTGCGCGTTCAGCTGGCGCTACCTCGATGACGGACAATTCGGATGGTCTGCTGCATGATGTCGGAGTTTTGGCGCAGCGCTCTGGTGTCCGGATTGATTTGAACTCCGATGCGATCGCGCCAGATGCGTTGTTGGTCAAGGCCGGTGAGATGCTGGGGGTTGATCCCTGGAAGTGGGTATGTGAAGGAGGGGAGGACCACACGTTGATAGGCACCCTGCAGGCCGAGGCGCCGGTGGGTTTCCGTCCCATCGGGACGGTGCACAAGCCAAGTAGTGAGAGCGGGTCCAGTGCCGCAACCACCTCCAGCATCTCCGTGACCATCGATGGGAATGCGCCACAGTACACACGCGGGTGGGAGAGTTTCTCGTGAGTCTTCCCGTTCACCCTTCGTGGCAGGAGCCGCTGGCCAGCGTTGAGGATCGCATTCATGCGATGGGGGATTTCCTCCGCACACAGCCAGCGTATTTGCCGGCGGGGAAGGACATCCTTCGGGCTTTTCAGGATCCGTTTGAGAGTGTCCGAGTACTCATCCTTGGCCAAGACCCGTATCCCACACCGGGACATCCGATGGGCTTAAGTTTTTCTACGCAGCCAGGAGTCAAGCCGCCGCGTTCCTTAGTGAATATCTATGCAGAGCTTTTCGACGACTTAGGCATCCCACCCCGCACCGACGGCGACCTAAGCTCCTGGGCAAGCCAAGGGATCATGCTGCTTAACCGAGTTCTCACCGTTGCGCCGGGGCAACCAGGCTCCCACCGTGGCAAGGGCTGGGAAGAGGTGACGGAGACGGCGATTCGTGCGCTTGCTCAGCGTAGAACACCGCTGGTTGCCATTTTGTGGGGCAAGGATGCGCAGACCGCGAAGGCCTTCTTGGGGAATACGCCGTGCATTATGTCTCCACATCCATCTCCGCTTTCAGCACGCCGTGGATTCTTTGGTTCGAGGCCGTTTTCCCGTGCTAATGAGGCTCTTGCTGCACAGGGCGGGACCGGTGTCGACTGGGCATTGTAGAGTTAATGGCCATGACTTCTGCTGAGACTATTGATGGCGCCCGACTCCTGTCATGGGCGCGCCGTTCAGCAGATGAATTGGGGCGTCACCGCGAAGAGATCAACAGCCTGAATGTTTTCCCCGTCCCGGACTCGGACACGGGCTCAAACATGGCATTCACCATGGCTGCTGCCGTGCGTGAAGCTGCGGAATGTGAAGCTGACGCCACCGCTGATGTTGTTGCGGAGGCTCTGGCCGTCGGCAGCATCAAAGGTGCTCGTGGCAATTCCGGTGTGGTCCTTTCGCAGGTGCTGCGTGGCGTTGCCCAGGCAGCAGCAGATGGGGATTTGGATGGCAGCGCTGTCGCGGCGGCTTTGGGCAATGCCGTTACCTTCGTGGAACGCGCTATTGCGGAACCTGTTGAAGGCACCATCATTACGGTCTTGCGGGAGGCGGCGAGGGCGGCGGAGGGGGCGTCGATAAGAAATCTTGATTTGAGCGATGTCACGGCGGCGGCTTTGGCATCCGCTGAAGAAGCTCTTGCGAACACTCCTTCTCAGCTGGCTGAACTGCGCGAAGCCGGTGTTGTGGATGCGGGCGGTACAGGCTTGGTGTTGTTGCTCAAGGTGCTTAATGCTGAGGTGACTGGTGGCAGTATTCATGGAACCGCGGGGGATGACGCGGATCATGAGAGCGCACATGATGAGGCGGATCATTCCCATGGGGTAGCAGGCTGGCTGGAAGTCCTGTTCATGTTTGAAGGACCGTTGGATGAGCTTGAAGCTGTGTTGGCCACGATGGGCCGTAGCCTTGTGATCGCGCGAGCGACGGATACACATGGCAAGGTACACATTCACACGACGGCAGCTGGTGCGGTGATTGAGCGAGCTTTTGAGCTCGGTGCCGTGAGTGACCTGCGGTTGGAGATCCTGCCGGATGCCACCCCGATGCACGAAGCGCGACGCGTTGGTCGTCTCATTGTGGCAATTACGCCGGTTGGTTCGCTCATGGATTTGTACAACCGCGCGGGTGCTGTGGCGGTGGCTCCGGGGCCCAACGTGGTCGCGGACGTTTACCGCGAAATAGCGGCTTCCGGTGCGCATGAAGTGATCATTCTTCCTAATGGGCAGCTTGACCGGGCCACCGTGGAGGAGATCGAATCGACAGCGGCGAATGAGTCCTTGGCGCTGACACTGCTCCCCACTGTCCGCCTGGTCAACGGCATCGCGGCGGTATCTGTCCATGATCCGCGCCTGCCTGTTGATGAGGCCGCGGCAGTGATGAGCGAAGCTGCTGAGGAGATGGCCGTGGCGGACATTGTGGCCACAGATGGTGGTATGGAAGTCGTCGCACGCGACACGCTGATTGTGCGGACCGAAAGCCTAACCGCAGCCGTGCGGGACGCAGCTACAGTGATGTTGGATGGCGGTGGGGAACTGGTGACAGTTTTGGTCTCCCCGCAGGATGTGGCCAACGTAGATGTGGAGGCGCTGGAAGCTGACCTTGACGCTGAGGTCGTGGTGTATCCCGCAGATGGGTTAGGCTCGGCCGGACAGCTCGGAGTGGAGTAAAACATGCTGGGTCTGACTAATTTCACCCCTCTAAACTTGGTCATTCCCACGGCACCTGCGCGCGCGATTGCGAAGCACCTCGGGATTGAGACAGTTGCTGGTCTCCTAGAGCACTATCCCCGCAAATACCTGCAATACGGCACGGGGGACGCGTTGGATGGTGTCCTGCCCGATGACACGATCAGTTTCATCGGCAACGTTGAAAGCGTGCGCACCATCACGACGTCCAAGCGTCCAATTTTTAAAGCCGTCATCACCGATGGGTCTCAATCGATTGAGGCTTCCTTCTTCGGCGCGAAGTATGCCCCGCGGGTACTCAAGCCTGGCGTGCGCGCGATGTTCACGGGCAAGGTGAAATTCTTCAGGGATCAGCCGCAGATGCAGCACCCGGATTTCATGATCCTGTCTGCACCGGGGACCCCTCAAGCAGGCAGCAACAAAGGTGCTTCGACCGGCTCGATCAAAAAGCTTTCGGTCTTTGGGGATCCGGATGAACTTCTGGCTGGACGTGATTTTCTTCCCGTCTATCCAGCCACGAAGAGTCTTTCCACGTGGACGATCATGGGTGCTATCAGTATGGTGCTGGACACCATTGAAGAGATTCCTGAACCGCTGGGGTACACGCCTCCGGGGCTGCTGTCTTTGCATGAGGCGCTCAATCAGATTCACAACCCCACCTTGCAGGGACCGCACGCGGCGATGGAGCGACTCAAATACAACGAGGCATTGAGCGTCGCGCTTGTCATGGCTATGCGTAGGCGTGATGATTCCTACCGTCAAGCCACCGCGCTGCCACGCAAGCCTGATGGGGATATGTCACACCTGGTGGATCATCTTCCGTTTAAGCTCACCGCCGGGCAGGCAAAGGTACTTGAAGAGATCTCCGCTGACCTTGAGCGCAGCACCCCCATGAGCCGGTTGCTGCAGGGTGAAGTGGGTTCCGGTAAGACCATCGTTGCTCTTGCCTCGATGTTGCAAGCTGTTGATAACGGCATGCAGTGCGCCCTGCTTGCACCGACTGAGGTGCTCACCCTGCAGCACGAGAAGTCCTTGCGCAAGACCCTCATGCAAACGGGGGTGCACGCGCGCGTTGTTGCGCTGACAGGGTCCATGTCCACGGTGCAGAAACAGGAAGCGCTGTTGGCGATTATGACGGGTGAAGCTGACATCGTCGTTGGAACTCACGCGATTATCCAGGACATGGTGGAATTTTTTAACCTTGGCTTCGTCGTGGTGGATGAGCAGCATCGTTTTGGGGTGGAACAACGCAATCGTTTGCGTGATAAAGCAGGGGAGAACACACCGCATCTGCTGGTCATGACAGCAACGCCGATTCCCCGCACCATCGCCATGACGGTGTTCGGGGACCTGGCTGTGTCCACCTTGACTGAACTTCCCGGTGGACGTAAACCCATCCAGTCCGCGGTTGTCCCTGAGTTCAAGCGGGCGTGGGTGGAACGGGCCTGGGAGAAGATAAAGGAAGAGGTTTACAGTGGCCACCAGGCCTACGTGGTGTGCCCGCGTATTGATGGTCCAGGGGGTGTTCTTGAGGTCGCCGACACGCTAGAGCGCCGAGAGCTCGAAGGGCTCACCATCGGTGTCCTGCACGGTCGCATGAAGAGTGAAGAGAAGGATCACGTCATGTCCGCCTTCGCCGCGGGAACAATCGACGTGCTGGTCTCCACCACGGTCATTGAGGTGGGCGTGGATGTGCCCAACGCCACCGTGATGATGGTGCGCGAATCAGAGCATTTCGGTGTTTCCCAGCTCCACCAGCTCCGCGGACGCGTTGGCCGTGGCGGTCACGCTTCACTGTGTCTCTTCCACACGTTCGCGGAGGAAGGATCGCCCCAACTGGAACGCGTCACCCGGATCGCGGAAATCTCTGACGGTTTCCAGCTCGCCGAACTTGACCTGGAAACCCGCTCCGAGGGTGACGTTCTGGGCACATCCCAGTCCGGTACGGACCGTCAACTGCGGTTGCTGAATCTTGTGCAGGACTATGAGATTATTCAGCGCGCGTACGACGATGCGGCGGACTACGTGGACTCTGCGCCCGAACGTGCACGGGAGATCGCCGAGGATCTCTTCCTCGACCCCTTTGATTATCTGAACAAGAGCTAACTCAAGCTAGAGTGTTGCGCATGAACCGCATCATTTCGGGTGAAGCCCGAGGCCGGAAGATCAAGGTCCCACCGGAGGGCACCAGGCCCACTGCTGATCGTGCGCGTGAAGGCTTGTTTTCCTCGTTGCAGGTCCGTTTCGGCTTCGCCGGCCAAAATGTGCTTGATCTATTTGCCGGCTCCGGAGCCCTCGGCTTGGAAGCTGCGTCCCGTGGCGCGGCTGAGGTCGTGCTGGTGGAAAACGACCCGCAAGCGGTAGAGATCATCCGCTACAACGCGGGGGTTGTTGGTCACCCGAACGTGCACATCGAACCCGTGAAAGCATCGACCTATGTTGCCCGTGCCCCGCGTGAGCATTTCACCATGGTCTTGGCGGATCCGCCGTATGAGCTTGCGGACGAAGCGGTGGTGGACATGCTCAACGCCCTCATCCCCTCCCTGGCTGATGAGGCTGCAGTGGTGATTGAACGCCACCGTGATAGCCCGGAGACAGCGTGGCCGGAGGGATTCACGCCCACTGGGCAGAAGCTGAAGAAGCGGCTGTATGGTATCGCTCGTATGGATATGGCCACGTTCCACCGCAGGAAGGACGAGGAATAGTGACGAAAGCAGTGTGCCCCGGATCCTTTGATCCCGTGACAAACGGCCACGTGGATATTTTCACACGTGCCGCCAAGAGCTTCGAGGAAGTCATCGTCCTTGTCACCGCGAACCCGAACAAGCAAAGTGGCTTGTTCAACATCGAAGAACGCATGGACATGATTCGTCAGGCCACCAGCCACATCCCCAACATCACGGTGGACACATGGGGTGGGCTGTTGGTGGACTACACCACGGCAAACCATGTGGGTGCCTTGGTGAAAGGCCTGCGCTCTTCCCTGGACTACGACTATGAGCTGCCGATGGCGCAGATGAACCGTCGCTTGTCTGGGGTAGATACCTTCTTCCTCATGACGGATGAGAAGTATGGCTACATTTCCTCATCCCTGTGCAAAGAAGTGGCTAAATATGGCGGCGACGTGAGCGGACTGGTGCCCGATCACGTCGTGGAGGCCATGAACGCCAAGTTCAAGGATTAGAAGCACTCGAGAAATCTCACCACTTCCTGAATATGCGCACCTGTTTCCCCAGGTCGGCGCTCTTGCGATGAGAGATTTCTCGAACGCTAGAAGATAGAGGAAAGAAATTCCTTCGTCCGCTCGTGCTGCGGGTTGTCCAGCACCTGCTCCGGCGTGCCGTATTCGACAATCTGACCGTCAGACATGAAGGCTACGTTGTCAGCCACCTCATGGGCGAAGGCCATCTCATGGGTGACCACGAGCATGGTCATCCCAGAAGCCGCTAGTTCACGCATGACGCGGAGGACTTCACCGACGAGTTCGGGGTCGAGGGCGGATGTGGGTTCGTCGAAAAGCATGAGCTTCGGATCCATGGCAACCGCACGAGCGATGGCGACACGCTGCTGCTGACCACCCGAGAGCTGTACCGGATACGCCTCAGCCTTGTTGGCCAGGCCGACCTGCTCAAGCAGTTCCATCGCGCGCTTCTTCGCGGCCTCCGGCTTCATGCCTTTGACATGGATCGGCGCTTCGATGATGTTCTCCAGCGCGGTGCGATGACCGAAGAGGTTGAAGTTCTGGAACACCATGCCCACCTCGCGACGCTGCAGTGCGGCTTCTTTCTCGGAGATTTCATGCAACGCACCGTTCTTCTCCCGGTAGCCGATGAGCTCACCATCGACGTACAGGCGACCAGCAGTGACCTTTTCCAGGTGGTTGACACAACGCAGGAACGTGGACTTGCCGGAGCCAGAGGGGCCAATGAGACAGGTGACCTCTCCCTTATTCACCTCTAGGTTGATTCCCTTGAGCACGTCAAGAGTGCCAAAAGACTTCCATACATCAACGGCTTGAATCATAGGGGTGCTCATTTAAGAGTTCCTTTCCACGACGGTGACGTTGTTCGGGGCCTTACCCTCAGCGTCAGTGAGTGCCGCCAACTGGCGGGCGGTCAGTTCGCGGGTAACACCGCGGTCAAAATAGCGCTCCAAGTAGTGCTGGCCAACCATAAGGATGGATGTGATGATGAGGTACCACGTTGCGGCAACAAGCAGCATGGGCACTGGCTCGAAGAGCGCGGCAGCGATGTCTTGGCTGCGGCCGTAGAGCTCGAGGGAGTAGGGGACAGCGACAACGAGGGAAGAGGTCTTCAGCAGCGAGATGAACTCATTTCCGGTAGGTGGGATGATGATGCGCATGGCTTGCGGCAGCACGGTGCGGCGCATAGTCATGCCCCAGCCCATGCCCAAGGCTTTCGACGCTTCAATCTGGCCAGCAGGCACCGAGTTCACACCAGAACGGACAATCTCTGCCATGTAGCCAGCCTCGTTGAGACCCAAGCCGATCACGGCGAGGGCGAAAGCAGAAGACGTCAGTGCGTCGAGGGAAACCTCTGTAAACCCTAGGTTGATGGACTGGTAGATCGCACCAATGAGACCCCAAAAGACCAACTGCACGTAGATCGGGGTGCCACGGAAGACCCACAGGTACAGCCAAGCGATGGATTTGAACACTGGGTTCGGCGACATGCGCATCACTGCCAGCACCACGCCGAGCACAACACCGATGATCATGGACAGAACAGTCAGCGCGAGGGTGTGACCAGCAGCGGTAAGAATGCGGGTGTCAAAGATGTATGCCCTGTACGTGGACCACCCATAGGCATCACGGCCGGCGGCATCGACGATGAACAAGATGAACAGCGCAACGAGGATAGCTGCGGTGATCCACCGTCCGGGATGGCGCAACGGTTTGGCTTCGATGCGCTCTGGGCGTGTGGGTTTGAGCGTCATGGTTATTGTCCTCCCACGGGTTGTTCGTTAATAAGAGCTTGGTCGAGCAGGCCGGTCCTCACATTCCACTGCTCCATGATGCGTTCGTACTCGCCAGTGTCGATGAGATGCTGCATGGCAGTGGCCAAGGCTGGCCCCAGTGGGGAGTCCTTCGGCACAGCAATGCCATACGGTGCCGCATCAAACATCTCCCCAACCAATTCGAGCTTGCCGTCTGAGCGGTCGACAGCCCACGCGGAAACAGGGGAGTCCGCACTCAGCGCATCGGCGCGACCGACGAGCACAGCAAGAGCAGCGTTGTCTGACGTGTCGTAGGAGAGGATGGTGATGGGGTTGCCTTGCTCCTCACACTTGGCGGCCTTCGGTCGCACATCATCCGTTTCGGAGACGGTGGTGCGCTGTACAGCCACGGTGAGACCACAGGGGTTAGCCGGATCAACATCGTTGCCAGGAGATTGCGCCCACTGGATGCCGGCGTAGAGGAAATTGACAAAGTCAAAGTTCTGTCGGCGTTCCTCGCTATCCGTAAAACCCGACATGCCAGCATCAAGCGTGCCTGCTTGCACTGCGGGGAGAATCATGGCGAAGTCTTGGTCAACAGCGCGGAATTCCAAGCCCATGACGCTAGCTAGGGCGTGGCCCAAATCCATCTCCATCCCCACGATTGCGCCTTCCGAGTCCTTAAACTCGAAAGGCGCGAACGGTGGGTTGGCGCCAATGGTGAAGAAACCGTCCTGACGGACATTGTCCGGCACCATTGCTGCGATCTCGGGTACTTCAGCTGGGGTAATTTGTTCCCAGCCGTCTGGATTTCCGCCTTCTACGTTGGTGACACAGCCACTCAACGCGCCGACAGTAGCGGCGGTGAGCATGGCGGTGGCCACCTTGCGAGGTTTAAACATAAAAAGAAGCATACAATGCCTTCGAATGAAGATTATTGTATGCCTCTGGATAAAGTGGAAGAATTTTTAAACGCTGATTGAGCAGTGCATTCTTGGATTATTAGCGTGGCAGTTTGGACATGATCAGCTGAATAATCTGACCAATCACCGTCACACCAACCGCAAGGATCACGTAGTTGATGATGGCCTGGGTCACACCCTGGGAGCTCTGCTCCGTATTGTCAGAAGACATCAGACGGTACGGTTTCACCACCATGTCGAAGAAGCCTTTGGCGCTATCTTCCTTCATCGACGAGGCCTTCTCCGGATCAAAGGCATTCTCAATGCCGCGACCAATAGCGGTATCAGCACCCTTGGTGCTCTTCGCGGGTTGTGCATGAACAGCGGGTGCAGCGGAAAGGGCCAAGGTGGCAGCGGTGGCAACGGCAATCATCTTTGTACGCATGACAGTGAAGTGTAGCTTTACTAGCCCCAATACAAAACTGAGTTGGTGTACAGAAACTCACAACCGCGGTGGAGTTGCGGAGTTTCACACGGATAACGGCCCGGCCGAACGGTCACCGCGCAGGCGTTTGATCACGTTCTCCGCTGAAATCAAACACATCGGCACACCCACGCCTGGCACGGTTGTCGCCCCAGCGTAGTAAAGGTTTTTTAATTTCCGCGAGGTGTTTCGCCCGCGCAGGAATGCCGATTGTTTCAGCGTGTGCGCAGGCCCGATCGCACCACCGGCCCAAGCGTGATAGAGCTCTTCAAAATCAGCCGGGCCTAAGGTGCGTCGGACCATGATGCGCTGGGGCAAATCAGGAATCCCGCACCATGCAGCCACCTGTTCAATAGCAGAATTTGCGATAGCTTCCACCGTTTCGGAGGCATGCACGTGGTATGCATCGCCGTGCCCAAGATTTGTGTCAGCTGGCGTGGGAATGAGAATGAAGAGGTTCTCATGACCTTCTGGCGCTGTGCTCGGATCCGTCGCGGACGGCTTGGAAATGTAGATCGACTGGGACGCGCCGTTTCGCCGACTAGCCACTGGGCCACGGAAAACCGCACCAAAGTCATCAGACCAATCGGCACTAAACAGCAGGTTGTGGTGTTCAAGCTGGGGGAGTGCGCCCTTCACGCCAAGCATGACCAGCACCGTGCCCAAACCGGGGTTGCGGGCGGCAAAGTACTCCTCGCTATACGTGCGTTTATCGTGAGGAAGCAGCTGTGTTTCAGTGAATTTCAGATCCGCGGCAGACACCACGATGTCAGCAGAAAGCTTTTCGACGTCCGCGTTATCCCGCCTCACCGTCACCCCGGCAGCTCTATTCCCCTCCGTATCAATGGCTGTCACCGCTGTATTGAGCTGAATCTCGGCGCCGTAGGCGACAGCTTGATCCGTAATGGCCTGAACGACGGCGGTGAATCCACCGCGGGGATACTTCACTCCTTGGACAAGATCTGTGTGGCTCATGAGGTGATACATCGACGGGGTGTGTGCCGGATCAGAAGAGAGGAACACCGCTGGGTAGGAGAGCATTTGGCGAAGCCGTGTGTCAGTAAACCGTCTCGCCACAAAGCTTTCCAGGGAGCGGGTGAGGTACTCGGCGAGTTTGGAGTAGTTCCGCCGCACCGCGGGCACAAAGAACGCAGCTGGGGAACTGAACGTGGTGTACAGGAAGTAGTCCACTGCCAGCCGGTAGGTTTCCCCGGCGCTATCCAGATACTCTGCCAGCGTCACTCCCGCTCCAGGCTCTATGGTTTCGAATAGAGCGATGGCTTCATCACGGTTAGAAGGCACATCAATATAGGTGGCTCCCTCAGGGAAGAGCCGGTAGCCGGGATTGAGATCCACGAGATCAAGGACATCCGCAGTGCGCGTGCCACAGAGCTCAAAGAAATGGTCAAAAGCCTCGGGCATGAGATACCAGGACGGACCGGTATCAAAACGAAAGCCGTCAACATGGAGATCTCCGGCGCGGCCGCCGATGGCATCTAGGCGTTCGATCACCTTCACGGCATAGCCCTCCTTGCCCAGCAACGCGGCTGTGGCCAGACCAGCGATGCCAGCGCCAATCACAATGGCGGTGCGTCCGGCATGCGCACTTTCATGCGTGGTCATTGCCGTGGATCCTCCGAGAACGAGGACATGCTTTGGCGCTGGCCAGCAACACGGGAAGCGGCACGTGCCGTTAACCACAGCTTGCGTCGACGGGGAACACTAATGCGTGTAGTGGCTAGTACGGCTGCGGGTGTCACATCAATCATGTTTGTCAATTCCTCGAAAAGATCGGCTGCCGCAACAACACCGGCTCGTACACGGCGGGGGAGCAGACCGATGGATTGCCGTGCTACCGCAAGATCTGCGCGAATATCAGCAACGATGGCATCTTTGGCAGCATCATCGAGTGGTTGGTTCGCGGCTGGATTGATTCCGGGGAAATAGGAACGACCGAGCTCCCGTGAGTCGACTGCTATATCTCGGAGGAAATTGACCTTCTGGAAGGCCGCGCCCAAGGAGCGTGCGCCCTCGGCAAGCTTTGCCTCCACGGCAGGGGAGAAAGGCATGCCTGCGGTGAACGTCGATAAGCAAAGAAGCCCAATGACTTCCGCTGAACCGTACACATACTCATCAAAGTCATTTTGTGTGTACGTGGTTTGGTTGGCGTCCCTGCGCATGGAAGTGAAGAAGGCGGTGATATGCGCAGGATCAAATGCGCAGCGTCGTGCTGTTTGGGCGTAGGCGTGAAGGATAGGGTCGGAGTGGAAACGCTGAGACGGCGCGGCAAGCACAGCGACTTCATACGCATCGAGCAGCGCAGAAACATCAGCCACCGACGCTTGCTGCGCAGTACCATCCACAATCTCATCCGCAATGCGGACTACCGCATAAAGATTCCGGATGTCTACCTTGGTCTGCCCGGGGAGCAGCTTCGTGGCCATGGTGAAGCTTGTGGAATACTGCTTCATCACCGCGGCCGCAGCATCGCAACACATCGCGTCGTATCGCCGCAAAAAGCGATCCGAGGACATTGCACTCATAGGACATAAGTTAGTGCGTGGCGGCCAGAATGCCGAAACGGTACGGGCCTTGACATATGCACAGGCGTGTATTTTTTAACAAGAAATTCGTTGAAAACTCTTAACATTGGGCTGGACCATGCACTAAATTCATTTCATCATGTGAAACCCGCCCCGCTGCGGCTGGCATAGGAAAGGTCCATACGTGGAAACCGTCATTACAACGCTGAATGGCCTGATTTGGTCCAACTGGCTCGTTTATCTTTGTTTGGGCGCCGGGGTGTACTTCACTCTGGTGACCTTGTTCCTGCAGGTGCGCTGCTTGCCGGACATGATCAAGCAGGTGTCGTCGAGGGAAGACTCCGCTGACGGTATTTCGCCGTTCCAGTCCCTCATGATCTCGCTTGCCGGCCGCGTCGGTGTGGGCAACATCGCAGGTGTGGCCACCGCGATTGCCTTTGGTGGCCCGGGCGCTGTGTTCTGGATGTGGATCGTGGCCTTCCTCGGGTCCGCTACGTCCTACATCGAGTGCTGTCTGGCTCAGATCTACAAGGAGAAGGACCAGGACACGGGCGAATACCGTGGTGGCCCGGCCTACTACATTGAGAAGGCCTACAAGCACACCAAGGCCGGCAAATTCGCTCTCGTCTACGCGATCGTCTTCGCGGTCATGATGATCCTGGCCACGTCCTACTTCCTGCCGGGCGTGCAGGCCAACGGTGTGTCTGGTGCAGTTGAGAACGCCTGGGCGGTTCCGACATGGGTGACCGCGCTTGTCATGGTGACTCTGCTGGGCATCATTGTCATCGGTGGTGTGAAGCGCATCGCGTGGTTCGCCTCCATGGTTGTGCCCTTCATGGCACTGATCTATGTGATCGTGGCTATCGCCGTGCTCTTTGCCAACGCATCTGAGATCCCGGAGGTCTTCGGGCTGATCTTCCGCTCCGCATTCGACAAGGAAGCAGCATTCTCTGGTCTCCTCGGCTTCGCCATTATGTGGGGCGTCAAGCGTGGTATTTACTCCAACGAAGCTGGCCAGGGCACCGGCCCGCAGTCCGCTGCTGCCGCCGAAGTTTCGCACCCGGCGAAGCAGGGTTTTGTTCAGTCCTTCGCTGTGTACGTTGACACTTTGCTCATCTGCTCCGCTACCGCGTTCATCATCATCTCCACCGACATGTACCGCGTGTACGAGAACGGCATCGAAGACGGGCCAGTACGTTTCAGCGGTGCTGTGGCGGACACAGTTAAGGTCGGCCCCGGTTTCGTGCAGTCCGCACTTGACTCCTTCACCCCGGGCCTTGGCGCAAGTTTCGTGGCGCTGGCCATCCTGTTCTTCGCCTTCACCACGATCGTCGCCTACTACTACATGGCTGAGGTCAACTTCACCTACCTGAACCGTTGGATCAAGAATGAGAAGACCCGCTCCGTGATCATCTGGTTCCTGCGTGTCCTCATCCTCGGATCCGTCTGGGTGGGCGCCACCACCACCCCGGGCAACGCATGGGCACTCGGCGACATTGGCGTGGGCGCGACAGCTTGGCTGAACATTCTGGCCATCCTGGTCATCCAGGCGCCCGCCCTCAAGTGCCTGTGGGATTACCGCCGCCAGAAGAAGGCCGGCCGCGACCCCCAGTTCGACCCTGAAGCACTGGGCATCAAGAACGCCGATTTCTGGGTTGCACGCAAAGCCGCCATGGTTGAGGCCGGCACATGGGAGACAGGCGAGCTTATCGACGAACCCCGTCTCAACGACCCCATCCTCGACCGCTACCCACGCATTTAGTGGGATAACAGCCTCTGGAGCGTGCTGATTTCAGCGCACGCGATCCCGTGCGCTATTCTTTCCAGAGCACGCCCCAGTAGCCCAATTGGCAGAGGCAACGGATTCAAAACCCGTCCAGTGTGAGTTCGAGTCTCACCTGGGGCACGGTGTGAAGTCTCGAGACATAGTTCCGGTTATGCCTCGGGGCTTCTTTCTTTTAACCCGAGACCTGGGTGTTGACGGTATGCCCTCAACTTTCCGAAGTTCAGTGCGGTCCAGGTGTTTTAATGAGGGTTCTGCACGATATTCGAGAATGGTGCAGCGGGGAGCCACGCAGGAGCGCGGTGAGACCTCACCGTCTACTGGCGGCTAGTCCATCTGCGGCTGCTATTGGGTGAGTTCGAATTCCACGAGCTCACCCTCGCGCCCGTTGATCACCAGGCTTATAGCCTGTGTACCGGGGTAGTAGGTACGCGTGCTGGTGATCCGGAACGGGTGTGTCTTGGTCACGACACGGGTTTCACCCGGCTCAAGCGTGTATTTGCCAAGGCGGAAAACGCTTGGTTTGCGGGTTCCGTTCTTCTTGAGGAAGTGAACGCGGTATTCCGCCAGTACATTCGCGGGCGCATCGCCCGTGTTAATGAGCGTCGCTGAAAGAGTCGCCTTCTCCCCAACACCCACAGCGTGGGGGAATTCGGGGCGAGTCATGGTGATGGCGGTAGGTGACGAGAACCCGGCCAGCTCCAAGGCCTCACTGTGACCTTGCTTGATCAGCCCACGCAACCCGCGTTCCACTACCCATGCGGCGTGCGGTGCACCGCTGTCTGCCCATCGCCGAGCAGTTGCGAGCGCCAAGTCCGGTTGTGTTCGTCCGATGTCGTTGAGGTTGTTGGCCACGGATTTACGCACGAAGAGCGATTCATCCGTATATAACCGGTCCAGGACCGGAATGATCGGGGAAGGATCCGCCACAAACGGTGTGTGCACCTTTGCCCATGGCAGGCGTGGTCGGATGCCCTCAGAAGCCAGACGACGCACGTTGTGGCTGTCCGAGCCTGCCCACTCATGCACCCGCGCCATGGTCAGCTCCGGGTAGCGCTCGAGGAAGGGACGCACAGCCCACTCGCCAGTAAAGGCCCTCGTAAGAGCCTCGATTGCACCTAGAGAAACCTCCGGATTATCCACCCCGTATAGCTCAATAAAACGACTCACCGGCCACAAGTGAAATGCGTGGTTGAAGTAGCCCTCGCCCTCCGCAAGCTCGGGCCCAAGCTTATCGACGATCCCTCCAACCACCTCCGCATAGTCCCCCGCAAGCCTCTCTCGAAGCCCCTGAGCAAACACAGTCACACGGTCCAGGATCTCTAAACTCTCAACGCGCGGCGCGACCCACGTGGCGTATTCCGCACCATCAATCCCCAGTTGCGCACCGAGTTTGTTTGCCGTGTCAGCGTTGAAGTAGTCCTTCAATTTGGGGGCCATGACTGTGCACAATACCGGGTGTGGAGAAACCTCTACATTTCACTGCGTGACTACTTTTTATTGGCCATAGCCAGTTCATTAATTCTTGCTACGTTCTGCGCCGGGTTCTCAATCGAGAGGATCAGCCGACTGAAGTCTTCGTTGGTTAGTTCAATAACTACGGCATCCTCGTATCCACTGACATTCCAAAAGTGTTTCTCTCCTCCAGTGCGGAATGTTCCGGCAAACTTCTTCCCCTGTGCGAGCCCCGGCCCACGGAAGCCTTTCGGTTCATCTTTGATACCCGGGTCGTGGGTGGCGCCTCGAACATGGCTCCACGGCACCTTGATAGAGCCTTTAAAGGACCAAACTTTGTTCATCCCAACGGGTGTTGCGCGCGTGCATTTAGTAACACCGTGGTGACTATCGGGTAACGCGATGGTGAGTATCGAGTAACACTGCAGTT